>NZ_JAOEAL010000001.1:3357992-3663264 GCF_029835735.1 Shewanella sp. GD04112 | reverse complement strand
AAAAGGAATATCATGAATAAAACGATTGCCGCCACCGCGATTTTATTGGCTCTGGGCTTAACGGCCTGTAGCGATGCGCCTAAAACCAATGCGGTGCCTAGCTCAAGTACTGCCGAGCAAGCTAAGCCCAGCCAATTAACCCAAGCGCAATTGCAGCAGTTTGGGGATACCTTGGGCGTGAGTTATCGCGTGCTGACTAACAGGCCCGACGATAACTGCGACAAAGCCGCCGCCGAAGGTCGCTGTTTTGTTGCTGAAATCGATTTTGTCCCAGAGGTTGAGCTTAAGAGCCGTGATTGGGCGATTTATTTTAGCCAAATGCGCCCAGTTCAAGCCATTGAAAGCAAAGAGTTTAGTATTACGCATATCAAGGGCGATCTGTATCGTATCGCGCCCACCGAGGCATTTAGCGGTTTTAGCAAGGGCGAGAAAAAGACTCTAAGGTTCCGTGGTGAGTTGTGGCAGCTCTCAGAAACCGATGCCATGCCCAACTATTACATAATTGCAGGCGATTTATCGCCAGTAGTGATCGCCAGCACGCAAGTAAAGCAAGATTCTGAAACGGGGATGGAAGTGCGTCCCTATGTTGAGGCGTACACCGATATGGTGAAGCAGTATCGCCGAACCGATGCGGACAAATTAGCGCCAGCCACACCTGCACAGTTATTTAGTAATAATCAACACGTCAGTGAAGATGCCAACTTAGCGGTCAATACCATTATTCCGACGCCACAAAAAGTCGCTATCCACAGCCAAGATAAAGCCGTGTCACTGACCTCTGGTATTAAACTGGATTTCGGCTCGGTCGCCAACGCATCTGCCGCGAAACAGGCTTTGGATCCTGAACAATTGGCGGCGGCACTTTCCCGCTTAGCACGCTTAGGTGTTAATGAGTCTGAACAAGGTTTGGCGGTAAAGCTAAACTGGCGTCAAGGCGCTGAGGGCAGCTATCTGCTGGATATTAAAGCGGATGCGATTGAGATTGCCGCTGCCGATGCTGCTGGGTTTTCCTATGCGTTATCGTCGCTTGCCAGTCTGATTGATGTGCAGGATCTGCGCGTAAATGCCATGACGATTGAGGATAGCCCAAGGTATCCGTTCCGCGGCATGCATATCGACGTGGCCCGTAACTTCCATAGCAAGGCGTTGATCTTTGACCTGCTGGATCAAATGGCGGCATACAAGCTCAACAAATTGCACCTACATATGGCCGACGATGAAGGTTGGCGCCTAGAGATCGATGGCCTGCCGGAACTGACCGACATCGGCAGTAAGCGTTGCCACGATCTTGAGGAAAATACCTGTCTGTTACCGCAGCTTGGCAGCGGGCCTTTTGCGGATGTGCCCGTCAACGGTTTCTATAGCAAACAAGACTATATCGACATCGTTAAATATGCCGATGCGCGCCAAATTCAAGTGATCCCTTCCATGGACATGCCAGGCCATAGCCGCGCGGCGATAAAATCGATGGAGGCGCGTTACCGTAAGCTAGTGGCTGAAGGTAAAGCTGAGGAAGCGAAAACTTATCTGTTGTCGGATGCGGCGGACACCACAGTGTATTCTTCGGTGCAGTATTACAACGATAACACCCTGAACGTTTGCATGGAGTCGACCTATCAGTTTGTCGATAAAGTCATTGATGAAATTGCAAAATTACACCAAGCAGCGGGCCAGCCATTAACTCGATACCATATCGGTGCCGACGAAACGGCAGGGGCGTGGAAGCAATCGCCCGCCTGTTTGGACTTTGTAGCTAATAACGATAAAGGCGTGAAATCCATCGACGATTTAGGGGCGTACTTTATCGAGCGCATTTCGAATCAACTCGCGAGTAAAGGCATAGAAGCGGCTGGTTGGAGCGATGGTATGAGCCATGTGCGCCCAAGCAACATGCCTGCAAAAGTCCAATCCAACATTTGGGATGTGATTGCCTACAAAGGCTATGAGCATGCCAATCAGCAAGTCAACAACGGCTGGGATGTGGTGCTCTCAAATCCTGAGGTGCTGTACTTTGATTTCCCCTATGAAGCCGATCCTAAGGAGCATGGCTACTACTGGGCAAGCCGCGCAACCAACGCACACAAAGTGTTTAGCTTTATGCCGGACAACTTAGTGGCAAACGCGGAGCAGTGGACCGACATTCAAAATCTGCCTTTTGAGGCCGACGATAGGGCCAGAACCGATGAGAAGGGCAAACAATCCGGTCCAAGGGAACAAGGTAAAGCCTTTGCCGGATTACAGGGCCAGCTCTGGAGTGAAACCATCCGTAGCGATAACACTGTGGAATATATGATTTTCCCACGTTTACTGATGCTGGCGGAGCGTGCTTGGCATCAAGCCGCGTGGGAAGTGCCATATCAATATCAAGGCGCTTTGTATAATCAAACTACGGGACATTTCACCGCTGCGATGCGTGAGGCTCAGGCGCAATCTTGGCAGCAAATGGCTAACACCTTAGGGCATAAGGAGTTTATCAAACTCGATAAGGCGGGTATCGATTACCGAGTGCCGACCGTCGGCGCCGAGATCCGCGACGGTAAACTGTTTGCCAACGTGGCTTATCCAGGACTCAAGATTGAATGGCGACAAGCGAGTGGGCAATGGCAATCCTATCAAGCAGGGCAGGCGGTAACGGGCCCCGTTGAGATCCGCGCCATCGCGGCCGATGGGAAACGTAAAGGCCGCAGCTTAGTCGTTAATTAATAAAAAACTATATCTGGCTGTATTTTAAAATAAAAATACAGCCTTTTTCTTTTTCACTTTCAGCCATTTCTTTCGCCTGACATTTGATTAGAAATTGCTTCAAAAAGTAAATGACAACGCTGTCATTTCTACTGTAACATTGAGTTAACTAAAGTTGAGTGTCGTATTAACGGCATAAGTATAAGCAACGGTAGCGCTGCATTAAGAGATGAAGAGGGGTGTCATGGGGTTAGTCCAGACAAAAGATCAACAACTGTTTATCGGTGTTGATGGGGGCGGCAGTAAGTGCCGAGCCACTATCTATACTGCGGACGGTACCGTTTTAGGGACAGGTGTTGCTGGGCGCGCTAATCCGCTGCATGGTCTTGCACAAACATTTGCATCTATTGAAGCATCGACTCGCCAAGCTCTGCTGGATGCGGGCATGAAGGAAACCGATAGCCATTTACTTGTCGCGGGCTTAGGACTGGCTGGAGTCAATGTGCCGCGCCTGTATCAGGATGTGATCAGCTGGCAGCATCCGTTTGCCGCCATGTATGTCACTACGGATCTTCATACCGCTTGTATCGGTGCACACCGCGGCGCGGATGGTGCGGTGATCATTACGGGTACAGGTTCTTGCGGTTATGCCCATGTAGGTGATGACAGCTTAAGCATTGGCGGACACGGTTTTGCGCTGGGCGATAAGGGCAGCGGTGCTTGGTTGGGCTTAAAAGCTGCCGAGCATGTATTACTCGCCCTCGATGGTTTTGCCGCGCCGACCGCCTTAACCAAAATGCTGTTAAACCATTTTGGGGTAAGTGATGCCTTGGGCATAGTCGAGCATCTCGCCGGTAAGTCTTCGAGTTGCTATGCCGAATTGGCTAGAAGCGTACTCGATTGCGCCAACGCGGGTGATGAAGTCGCTCGCGGGATTGTGCAGGAAGGCGCCGATTACATCAGTGAAATGGCTCGCAAGCTGTTTAGCCTCAATCCAGTGCGATTCTCGATGATCGGTGGTCTTGCCGAACCGCTACAGGCATGGCTTGGCAGCGATGTGGTGGCCAAGATTTCTGAAACCTTAGCGCCGCCAGAAATGGGGGCCATGTACTTCGCTCAACAGCAATTTAACTCAGTTAACATTAATGAATAAGCCGTTTTAGCGCATCAGTGCTAAAGCAATCCCCGTATTGATTTGTAAGGTAAATAACATGACAAACACTATTATGGAGCAAGAAGCTCGCACCGCGCCGCAGAAGATTGCGGGTCAGTTAGCCGCTAACGCCGATTTAATGCAGCAGTTAGGTGAAAAACTGCGTGCTTTCGATCCCCGTTTTGTGATGATTGTGGGCCGTGGTTCATCGGACCATGCAGGTGTATTTGCTAAATATCTTTTTGAAATCGAAGCGGGTGTCCCCACCTTTGCTGCCGCGCCATCTGTGGCCAGCGTTTACGGTAAAACCTTGAAGTTAGAAGGCGGATTAGTGATTGTGATTTCGCAATCTGGCCGCAGCCCTGATATTTTAGCCCAAGCACGTATGGCAAAAAACGCAGGCGCGTTTTGTGTGGCGTTAGTGAATGATGAAACCGCACCAATCAAGGATATCGTCGATGTGGTAGTGCCATTACGTGCTGGCGAAGAGAAAGCCGTTGCCGCAACAAAGAGCTACCTTGCAACTCTGTCGGCGATTCTACAATTAGCCTCGGCGTGGACGCAGAGCGAATCCCTCGCGGCTGCTGTTAACTCGTTACCTCAAGCACTGCAAACTGCGGTCGATGCTGAGCCACAGTTGACTCCAGCATCGGTTGAAAACGTGAAAAACTTAGTCGTGTTAGGCCGTGGTTTAGGTTACGCCGTGTCTAAGGAAATCGCACTTAAGTTAAAAGAAGTGTGTTCTATCCATGCCGAAGCCTTTAGTAGTGCTGAGTTCCTCCATGGTCCTGTGACCTTAGTGGAGAAAAAACTCACGATTGTGGATGTCTGCATTGGCGATGAGTCGTACGCTAGCCATATCGAACAGATTGAAAATGTGAGTCAGCGTGGTGCCGATTTAGTGCATTTGAATCAAACGTCGACGGATATTCACCCACGTGTTGCGCCGTTAGCCTTGTTACAACGTTTTTATATCGACGTGGCTTCAGTCGCGATTGCCCGTGGTATTGACCCAGACCAACCCGCAGGGCTGAAAAAAGTCACTCAAACGCTGTAATGGATGGCCGTTGTAGCCGCGTTAATTTGAAAAGAGGTTTGGGATGAAATTCACCTTAATTGCCGAGCAACTGTTTGATGGTGAAGCCTTCCATCGGGATGTGCCTGTCACCATTGAAGATGGGCTGATCGCCAGCTTAGACACCACATCGGGTGCTAAGGAAATTCGCTACCCAGGCACCCTAGTGCCAGGTTTTATCGATGTGCAAGTTAACGGCGGTGGCGGCGCGTTATTTAATAGCAGCCCAACGGTCGCTTGCATTGAAACCATAGGTAAGGCGCATGCTCGATTTGGTACCACAGGCTTTTTACCCACGCTTATCACCGATGATGTGCAGGTGATGGCCAAGGCTGCCGATGCGGTTGCCAGTGCGGTCGCGCAAAAGAGTGCAGGCGTATTAGGCGTTCATTTTGAAGGCCCGCATCTTTCGGTACCTAAAAAAGGCGTGCATCCACAAGGTTTTATCCGTGAGATCACTGAGGCTGAACTGGCGATTTTTTGCCGTCAGGATTTAGGTATTCGAGTGGTGACCTTAGCGCCCGAAAATGTCTCGCCTGAGGTGATCCGCCTGTTGGTGGAGTCTGGCGTTAAAGTGTGTTTAGGCCACTCCAATGCGGACTACGATACCGTTGTCGCAGCCTTAGCGGCGGGGGCAACAGGCTTTACTCACCTCTACAATGCTATGTCACCCTTAGGTTCCCGAGAGCCTGGCGTGGTGGGCGCGGCGATTGAGAGCGAAACCGCTTGGTGTGGTTTGATTGTCGATGGCCACCATGTGCACCCCGCTGCAGCAAGGGTCGCCCTGCGCGCTAAACCCCGTGGCAAAGTGATGTTGGTGACCGATGCTATGCCGCCAGTGGGCATGGATGATGAAACCAGTTTTGAGCTGTTTGGTACTCAGGTACTGCGTGTCGGCGATAGATTAAATGCAGTGACAGGTGAGCTGGCAGGCTGTGTGTTAGACATGGCGACAGCGGTTGAGAACAGTGTGAAGATGCTCGGTTTATCGCTCGGTGAGGCCTTGCGGATGGCATCTTTGTATCCTGCCGAGTTCCTTGGCATTGCCAAGAACGTAGGTCGGTTAGCAGTAGGGCAGCGTGCCGATTTAGTGCTGCTGGATAATCAATATAAAGTGCTGGCCAACTATATTGCTGGAAATGCGGTTTATGTTCGCCCTTAGTGTGGGTTGAGTCAGTAAAGCGTTAACCTTGGCCCTTGTCTTATTTTGATGACAGGGGCTAAGTTTTTTTTATTGTACAGTCTGCATTTTGCTCAAAAGTTATAAAATAAGTGAAATAACAATAATAAAGGATAATGGTATGAGTACGACTGCACCGGAATCTGTCGCCAATACGGGCGTGAATGCTCAGGATGCTGCCGCGAAAAAGCGTCAGTCAAAACCGCGGTTGATGTCCCTCGATGCCTTGCGTGGCTTCGATATGTTTTGGATTTTGGGTGGCGAAGCCCTATTTGGCGCCTTGCTTATCTTGACGGGCTGGGCTGGCTGGCAATGGGGTGATACCCAAATGCACCATAGCGAGTGGAATGGGTTTCGCTTCTATGATTTGATTTTTCCGCTGTTTATATTCCTCTCTGGTGTTGCCCTTGGATTATCGCCAAAACGCTTAGATAAATTGCCTATGCATGAGCGCATGCCAGTGTATCGCCACGGGATTAAACGGCTGTTTCTTCTGTTGTTGCTTGGCATTCTTTACAACCATGGTTGGGGAACGGGGGCGCCTGCCGATCCTGAAAAAGTCCGTTATGCCAGCGTATTAGGTCGAATTGCCTTTGCGTGGTTTTTTGCCGCCTTGCTGGTGTGGCATACCAGTTTACGGACCCAAGTGCTGGTGGCCTTGGGCATATTAGTGGCTTATGGCGCGGTGCAACTCTGGTTGCCGTTTCCTGGTGGACAGGCTGGAGTGTTATCACCCACTGAGTCAATCAATGCTTATGTGGATAGCCTTTTATTGCCAGGAGTGAGTTATCAAGGACGAACGCCCGATCCTGAAGGCGTGTTATCGACACTGCCCGCCGTAGTCAACGCCTTAGCGGGTGTGTTTGTCGGTCACTTTATTGTGAAATCCCATCCAAAAGGGGAGTGGGCTAAGGTTGGTCTATTGAGCGTTGCCGGTGGTGTTTGTTTGGCCCTAGGCTGGTTGCTGGATGGGGTTATTCCCGTCAATAAAGAGCTGTGGACAAGCTCTTTTGTGTTGGTCACTAGCGGTTGGAGCATGCTGTTGTTAGCGCTGTTTTATGCCCTAGTGGATGTGCTCAAATGGCAAAAGCTCGCCTTTATTTTTGTGGTGATAGGCACTAACGCCATCATTATTTATCTGGCGTCCAGTCTGGTGGATTGGAAGTATATCGCCCAGAGTGTGTTCGGTGGCGTTATCGCGGCATTGCCAGAAAATGCTCAGCCCTTAGCGGCCGTGATTGGTTTGCTCACCGTTCAATGGTTAGTGCTGTATTGGATGTATCGTCGCAACATTTTTGTGCGGATCTAACGTCGATATCTGATTTTCCCTCAAGCCACAGACTAATCTCTGTGGCTTTTTTATTTCTAGCAAACAAAGGGCGCAGAGCATCTTTGGTTGTAAATCAGCGGTTAACTGAGTGTTTATGGCTCATTTTGGGGCAAATCTGGCCATTTTGCGGGCTAAATCGCAAATGACAGCGTTGTCTTTTTGTGTTGTTTGTTTTAACATCACTGAAACAATGGTGCGTTTGGATGATAACATTAGCCATTGCAGACGAGTTGCGATACGGATGTGCGGAATACTCAGCGGTTTTTAGTCCCGCCATCACCTTAAAAATTAATTACTATAAGAAGCAGGTTTATGGAAATGACACTCGATAAAAGCCAGCAGAAAAGCAGTTTTCTCCCCATGGCGATAGTGGCAGCACTCTTTTTCATCCTCGGATTCGCAACCTGGTTGAATGGATCCTTGATGCCCTATTTAAAACAAATTTTGCAACTCAATCCCTTCCAAGCCTCATTAATCCTGTTCTCTTTCTACATTGCGGTGACTTTTACCGCGCTGCCCTCGGCGTGGGTTATCCGTAAAGTCGGTTATAAAAATGGTATGGCACTGGGGATGGGCATCATGATGCTCGCAGGCCTATTATTTATTCCTGCGGCTAAGACCCAAATATTTGGCCTGTTTTTATGTGCGCAATTAGTGATGGGCACAGGCCAAACCCTGCTACAAACGGCAGTAAACCCCTACGTGGTTCGCCTTGGACCTGAAGAGTCTGCCGCGGCCCGCGTCAGCGTAATGGGCATTTTGAATAAAGGTGCGGGGGTGATTGCGCCCTTAGTCTTCTCTGCTTTGATTCTAGATAGCTTTAAAGACCGCATTGGCACTACGTTAACCCAAGTGCAAATTGATGAAATGGCAAACAGCTTGGTTTTCCCTTACCTCGGTATGGCAATCTTTATTGGGGTGTTGGCGCTTGCTGTTAAAAAATCGCCTCTACCAGAATTATCTAATGAAGATGAAGTGGCCGAGCACACAGATAAAGGCCAAATCAAGGCTGCTTTGTCCCATCCTAACCTCGCATTTGGGGTTATCGCGCTATTTGTGTACGTGGCCGTTGAGGTGATTGCTGGCGATACTATCGGTACCTTCGCCTTATCGCTCGGGGTTGAGCATTACGGCGTGATGACCTCCTATACAATGGTGTGTATGGTGCTGGGTTATACTTTAGGCATTATCTTGATCCCTCGCTTTATCTCTCAGCCAACGGCACTGATGATTTCGGCGATTCTTGGGCTATTACTGACCTTAGCCATACTGTTTGGGGATAATAATTCCTACGCGATTGCCAATACGCTGTTAGTGCCTTTCGGCGGTGTGGCCTTGCCTGATACCTGGCGTTGTTGCCTAAATGAATGAACCTTCCGTCTCAGATGCGATCAGATCCTGTGAATACCACGCAGGAACCGCTATCAGATGGGCAAATCTAAATCTCGCATTACCAATTGGCCGGAATATAACAAGGCGTTGACCAACCGAGGCTCACTGACTTTTTGGATAGACGAGCAGGCGCTCAACCTCTGGTGTCACACTGAACACCATGGTGGTCGAGGTCGGGGATTTCAATACAGTGACACGGCGATAGAAACCGCCTTAATGCTCAAAGGTTTGTTTAATCTCCCCTTGCGAGCACTAGAAGGTTTTCTCAACTCAGTGTTTAGTTTGATGAGTCTGCAATTAACTTCACCTGGTTACAGCTGCATCAGCAAGCGGGCAAAGACAGTCAAAGTTAACTACCGCCCCCCTTGCCGAGGCGCGATTGCTCACTTAGTTGTCGATGCCACAGGACTGAAAGTATATGGCGAAGGTGAATGGAAAATGCGTAAACATGGTAAGGAAAAACGCCGAACTTGGCGTAAGTTGCACCTTGCGATAGATGCGGCCACACATGAAGTCATCGCAGCCGAAGTCAGTTTAGAGAGTGTGGCAGATAGTGAGGTTCTCCCAACGTTATTAAACCCACTAAGGCGCAAGGTAAAACAAGTGTCAGCTGACGGTGCTTATGACACCAAAAAATGTCATAAGCTGCTGAAACGCAGAGGGTGTAAACCTACGATACCGCCGCGAAAAAATGCAGGTTATTGGGAAGAAGGTCATCCCAGAAACGAGGCCGTCAGCGCTCTGAAAAGTGATGAACTCAAACAATGGAAACAAGAGAATGACTATCACCAACGCTCCCTGTCAGAAACAGCTATGTATCGTTACAAGCAACTGATTAGCCCGAAATTGAGCCTGCGGGACTACAACGGCCAAGTCGGCGAGGCACTGGCTGGTGTGAAAGTGATGAACAAAGTCATAGGACTGGGTATGCCTATTCGCCAGAGGGTCAATTAATACCAGGAACCCTTTTAGGAAAAGGCATACCTAAGATTGATTTAGGCAACAACGCCCTGATACCTTACTCTTCATTGCCTTCTTAGGATTAGCCAATGCGATTGTTTGGCCTGCGGTGTGGCCTCTGGCGCTGTCGGGTTTAGGTAAGCTCACCAGCACAGGTTCGGCATTACTCATCATGGGGATTGCGGGTGGTGCTTTTGGTCCACTGTTTTGGGGACTCACGAGTTCGGCCACCGATATGGGGCAGCAGGGCGGTTATATGGTGATGTTACCTTGCTACCTGTTTATTCTCTTCTATGCCGTGAAAGGCCATAAGATGCGTCACTGGTAATCGGTTATCACGCGATGTAAAAAAGCCCTCAACAGAGGGCTTTTTGCTATTTGCTGGGGATTAATTAGAAGGCGTAGCTGACTGTTGCTAATACGGTATCATCGTTTTTCCACACACCGTCAGAGACTTTCTGATCGCCGCTCAAATCGGTGCCAAGCCATGCGAGTGACAGGCCAAATCCCATAAATTCGGTGGATACGCCAACGGAATAATCCGAATAGCTATCAAAGCCTTCACCATCGTCTAAGGCATCGCCTACGTTGTAGCCGTAATGCAGATCGAGGTTCCAGTTTTCAACAAACTCATAGGAGTAATTGATTTCGCCGTAGTGATAATCTAAATCGCTGCCACCGTAATCATTGGTGTACCAATAGGCTACGCGAAAGCCGCTAAACTCGACGCCAGCAGTGACTTCGAAATAGCCGAGATCACTCTCGCCCGAATAGTTATAGCGGTTGAGGGTCACGTCGTAACTGACGTTATCATTGATGTCACCGCCGTAGGCAACATAGAAGTCGTACTCGATATCTGGACCGTTGTAACCAGGCTCATCAAAGTCGACATTACTGGCCCAAGCGCCGACCGAAAATCCCGACTCAAAACTCCAATCGACACCACCTTGAACAGCAGGATCGCCCGCAGTTTGCGAGATACCACGGAAGCGATAATCATTGGTTACGCCAATTTCCCCCGACACTTCTGCGGCGGCAATGCCGGAGAATAAACTGGTCGTTAGCGCGAGCCCAACAACTTGTGCCAGCCGCTTTTTATTTAGGTTGTTATTCACGGTATTTCTCCCATTTTCTTGGTTGACACGGATGTACTAAGTTCTTTTAGCTTTTAAAACAGGCTAGTACATTCGTTGCTTTGCCAAACAACAACCCAGGAAACCCCGTAGCTGTGACCTCATGGCGAGTTAAGCTAAATCGCTTTAGCTTGGTTAAACGAGGTAAAAAGCACCCCCTATGAAACTCACTTTTGTTCGAAGATGACATAAACCTTGCGGCAGGGCGTGACGACTTGCCACACCCCTTGAAAACCCGCAGGAATAATAAATCGGTCGCCGACAGTGAAGGTTTGTGACTGCCCCTCAAGATCTGTGATGATGCTGGTCCCTTCGAGGATCTCGCAATACTCGTATTCAGTGTAGTTGATTTTCCAAGCACCTGATTCGCTTTGCCAAATTCCACTGTGGAATTGATTACAGGGGCTAGAGTAATGATTCTGTAATTGCTGGGTGGGATTACCAGAGATGCGCTTTTCTGGAGCGACTTGGTAACTTCCCACCGGCGATTGTGCGCTAGCAAAGCGAATGATCGACGTGATGCTCATTGTCATATTGGCTCCCACCGAGGTTATTTCATGGTGGGCATAACAAACTCAGCCTGAGTCTGTTTGCCTACGGGCCAGCGCGCCGTGATGGCTTTACGTTTGGTATAAAAACGTACCCCGTCAGGGCCATGCATATGCAGGGGACCAAAGAGCGAACGTTTCCAGCCCCCAAAGGAGTGGAAGGCCATAGGTACAGGAATGGGCACGTTAACCCCTACCATACCGACCTGCACATGGTGGCAAAAATGTCTGGCAGCCTCACCGCTTTGGGTAAAGATGGCAGTGCCATTGCCAAATTCATGTTGGTTGATAAGCGCCAGTGCGCTGGCATAGTCCTTAACCCGCACAATCGACAGTACTGGGCCGAAGATTTCTTCGCGGTAAATACGCATCTCAGGGGTGACGTTATCGAATAAACAGGCCCCTAAGAAGTAACCCTGCTGATGATCGGCCACGGTTAACTGACGACCGTCCACCACTAAGGTTGCGCCTTCTTGGACGCCAGCGTCGACAAATTCCGTGACTTTGGCGAGGTGTTGGCGGGAGATCAACGGCCCCATTTCCATCTCAGGGGTGAGGCCATTGCCCACTTTTAACTGTTGAATTTGCGGTAATAATTTATCGACTAGCTTGTCGCCCACATCCCCCACGGCCAATACCACCGAAATAGCCATGCAACGCTCGCCCGCACTGCCATAGGCTGCGCCCATGAGGGCACTAACCGCTTGATCTAAATCCGCATCCGGCATCAGTAGCATATGGTTTTTTGCGCCGCCGAGGGCCTGCACCCGTTTACCGTGTCTAGATGCGGTGCTGTAAATGTATTCCGCAATTGGGGTGGAGCCTACAAAGCTGACGGCTTGAATATCTTCATGGCTGAGCAGGGTATCGACGGCCTCTTTATCACCGTTGACCACGTTAAATACCCCCGCAGGGAGACCAGCTTCGGTGAGTAATTCCGCAATACGCATTATCGCGCTTGGGTCTTTTTCCGAAGGTTTCATAATAAAGGTGTTACCGCAGGCAATCGCGATTGGGAACATCCACATGGGAACCATCACGGGGAAGTTAAAGGGCGCTATGCCTGCGACAACACCTAAAGCTTGATTGACTGACCAAGCGTCGACACCACCGCCTACCTGCTCCGTATGCTCCCCTTTGAGCAAGTGTGGGATACCACAGGCAAATTCGACGACTTCGAGGCCGCGGATGAGTTCTCCCCGCGCATCATCGAGCACTTTACCGTGCTCTAAGGTAATCAGTCGCGCCAGCTCATCCATATGTTGCTCGACCAGCGCTTTAAACTTAAATAACACACGAGCACGATTGAGGGGCGTTACCTGTGACCAAGTGTCGAAGGCCGATTTGGCGATAGCAATGGCGGCTGAGACTTCGTCGCGACTCGCGAGGGAGACCTGACCTCGGCATTCTCCCGTAGCGGGTTCGAAAATCTCTTGGCTTCTTGTACTGGCGGCGGTGTGCTCGCCATTCACATAATGAGTCATTGTCAGCATAGGTAACCTTTCAATTGCCCCCAATTTGGGCGTTAGATTAAAAATTGTGCATCATCCTACGGCGCGAATTGCATCGCTTAGGCTGTTAACTATTTGGTCTATTTGGTGTTTCTCTACGATTAACGGTGGGGATATGGCGATAATATCGCCCGTCGCCCGCACGAGCGTGCCTTGATGGAAACAATGCTCGAACACGCTGTAACCGCGTTTACCGACGCCTTGGCTATTCGGCGAGAGTTGGAAGCCTGCGACCAATCCAGTGTTGCGGATATCAATCACATTCGGCAAACCTTTGAGGCTGTGAACGGCATCCTCGAAATAACGCTCAAGTTCGAAGCTGCGTTCAAATAGCTGTTCGTTTTCATAGATGGACAGGGTAGCGAGCGCCGCGGCCGCCGCTACTGGATGCCCTGAATAGGTATAGCCGTGGAAAAACTCGATGAGTTCGGTGGGGCCTTGCATACAGGTATCGTGAATAAAATCCTGCACAAACACGGCGCCCATTGGGATCGCACCATTATTGATGGCCTTGGCCGTAGTGATTATGTCGGGGATAACGCCCCAGCGCTGGCTGGCAAAGGCGGCGCCGACGCGACCAAAGGCGGTAATCACTTCATCAAAAATCAACAGGATGCCGTATTTTTGGGTGATTTCCCGTAGGCGTTTTAAGTAACCTTGTGGCGGTAAAATTACCCCCGCCGAACCCGACATAGGTTCAACGATAACGGCGGCAATATTCTCAGCGCCGTGAAGTGTGACGAGTTGTTCTAGGACTTCGGCTTTTTCGGCACCAAGGCTAGGCAAGCCACGGCTAAAGGCTGAATTTTGAATATCTAAGGTGTGGGGCAAGTGGTCCACGCCTTGTAGCAGTTGGCCACTGAAGGCTTTACGGTTATTGCTCAAGCCTCCCACTGAAATGCCACCAAATCCTACGCCATGGTAGCCCAGCTCTCGGCCAATAAAACGGGTGCGTGACGCTTGGCCATTGGCTCTGTGGTAACAGAGCGCCATCTTAAGCGCGGTATCGACGGACTCTGATCCCGAGTTGGTAAAGAAGACTTTATTGAGTCCTTCAGGACTGAGTTCAGTTAACCGTTCGGCGAGTTCGAAGGCGAGGGGATGACCCATTTGGAAGGACGGTGCGTAATCCATCTCGCGAATTTGCTTGCTGACGGCTTCGCTGATCTCACGTCGCCCGTGGCCGGCGTTACAACACCACAAGCCAGCCGTTGAGTCTAATACCTTGTTGCCATTGATATCCGTGTAGTACATGCCTTCTGCTTGGGCGAGCAGGCGAGGGCTGGCTTTAAACTGGCGGTTGGCGGTAAAGGGCATCCAATAATGTTCGAGAGAAGGATGCTCATGCGTTGTGTTGTAGGGTGAATCGGCCATAGTGTTTACCTTGTCCTTTTCCTTGTTAAATGAGGTCAGGTCTTCGTTAAGGGTGGCTAATATTTGCTATGCTATGTTAGAAATAATGAACATGGAAGAGGTGTGTGCAGTTATTTGTGGCAAAAATGCTATTTTTGTAAAAAATATTGAATATTAACGATTGAACAGCGTAATCTAAGCAGCAGTTAACGACTTAGGTCATCTTTGGCATTTGGCCGTCGAGATAGCCCTCATCCCAATAAAGCTAAAATAAACAAATACAAACGATTAAGAGGTCATCATGAGTACACCTAAAAAACGGAGTGATTGGGAAAGCCTCGCTGCTAGCCTAGCAATCAATGGCAAGGCTTATATCAATGGCGAATACCGCGATGCGGCTGTGGGCAGCACCTTTGACTGTGTCAGCCCAATCGACGGACGCGTATTAGCCAAGGTGGCCAGTTGCGATCTGATGGACGCCAATATCGCCGTCGCTAATGCCCGTGAGGTGTTTGAATCTGGCGTGTGGTCAAAGACTGCCCCCGTTAAACGTAAGCAAGTGATGATCCGTTTTGCCGAGTTATTGGAAGAAAACGCCAATGAACTTGCCCTGCTAGAAACCTTGGACATGGGTAAGCCAATCCGTTTTTCAAAGGCGGTAGATATTGCCGGTGCCGCCCGTGCTATCCGTTGGTCGGGTGAGGCCGTCGATAAACTCTACGACGAGCTAGCGCCTACGGCACATAATGAAATCGGCATGATCACCCGCGAGCCCGTGGGTGTGGTGGCGGCGATTGTGCCTTGGAACTTCCCGTTATTAATGGCCTGTTGGAAGCTGGGGCCAGCACTGGCGACGGGTAACAGCGTTATTCTTAAACCTTCGGAGAAATCTCCCTTAACGGCCATCCGTATCGCCGAGCTTGCGGTACAGGCTGGGATCCCTAAGGGCGTGCTAAACGTACTGCCGGGTTATGGGCATACGGTCGGCAAGGCACTGGCGCTGCATATGGATGTGGATACCTTAGTCTTTACTGGCTCAACAAAAATCGCTAAGCAATTAATGATTTATGCGGGCGAATCGAATATGAAACGAGTGTGGCTCGAGGCTGGCGGTAAGAGCCCGAACATTGTATTTAACGATGCGCCCGATCTTAAAGCGGCAGCGGTGGCGGCAGCCGAAGCCATTGCCTTTAACCAAGGTGAAGTCTGTACCGCGGGCTCGCGTTTGCTGGTGGAGTCTGGGGTTAAAGACCAACTGATTGCGTTGATCGCCGAAGAACTGGCCTCATGGCAGCCTGGGCATCCGCTGGATCCCGCTACTATCAGTGGCGCCGTGGTCGATAAGCAGCAATTAGATACCATCTTAAGCTATATCAAGGCGGGCCAAGACGAAGGCGCGAGTTTAGTCCATGGTGGACAGCAAGTGCTGGCCGAAACGGGCGGCGTGTATGTGCAACCCACTATCTTTAGCCAAGTGCACAACAAGATGAAAATCGCCAGCGAGGAAATCTTTGGCCCAGTGTTATCTGTCATTGAATTCAATGGCATGGAAGAGGCGATTGCGATAGCCAACGACACCATTTACGGCTTAGCAGCTGGGGTGTGGACGGCGGATATCAGCAAGGCGCACAAAACCGCCAAGGCTCTGCGAACTGGTATGGTGTGGATTAACCATTATGATGGTGGCGATATGACGGCGCCTTTCGGTGGTTATAAACAGTCTGGCAATGGCCGCGATAAATCCATGCACTCCTTCGACAAGTACACTGAAATTAAGGCGACTTGGATAGCCCTCTAATTCGTTTTACTCCCTCTCAAGCCTCTTTACGCCTAAGCGAAAGAGGCTTTCTTTTTTCTGGTTAACCCTCTAATTAAATGGATAAAGTGACGCAAGGGTGCCTCTTGGGGATTTTTGCTGTACATTGCTCCGATGATGAACTCATTTGCTAAGGGATGTTCTGTGAGTCTCAAATACTTATCTTTGACCTTAATGCTGCTAGCCACCTTGGCCTTGTCGGGGTGTTCTTCTACCCATTCGGGAAGCTGGCAGGGGTTTACTGAGTCTGGCCAAGCTTCTTTCTACGGCGATAAACATCAAAATAAGAAAACCGCCAGCGGTGAGCGTTATAACCATAAATTAAAAACGGCTGCCCATAAGGAAATTCCTTTTGGCTCAGTGGTTAAAGTGACAAATCTTAAGAACGGTAAAACGGTTGTGGTTAAGGTTAACGACAGGGGGCCTTTCGTGCGGGGCCGAATTATAGATTTGTCCAAATCCGCATTTAGCAGCATAGGCAATACTTCGGCAGGTTTACTGGATGTCAAAATTGAAGTGATTCAAGCCGCGAGTCAGTAATCGACTCTCAACGAGCTTGTTATGTGTGCTTTACCGAAACCGTATCGGTTCGAATGGTTTGAATAGCGCTTGGGTTTTAGCATGTGCAGCAAAACCCAGGCTGATAAGTCATTATCCCAGTTGGAAATCAGAATAAGGGCAGCCAATGGAATATCCTCTCGTGAGTACTCAATGGCTCGAAGAGCACCTCACCTCGCCAGATCTTGTGTTACTCGATGCCAGCATGGCCGTGGTGTTGGGCAAAGAGCCTATCCTCTATTCCGAACCTGTGTGCATTCCGCGCTCGAGGCGCTTTGATGTCGAAACGGATTTTTGCGATAAAACTTCTACTCAAATCCACGCCTTGCCAAGGTTTGAACAGTTTGTAGAAGGCATTGCCAAGCTAGGAATAGACCCGCAAAGCGTGGTGGTTATCTATGATAATCAAGGGATTTATTCATCTCCGCGCGCTTGGTGGATATTCAAGGTGATGGGATTTCACCGTGTGTACGTGCTCGATGGTGGTTTACCCCAATGGATGGCTGAAGACAGAGTCACCTCATCCCGCTATCAGGCAGAAGGGATAGATTATGGTGCAAGCGATAGTGAAGAACTCACTGCCGTTTTGGGATATCAGCCTGCAAAAGTGATGGACGCCGAGGCCGTGTTTGCCAAGCTTGATGATAGCGACAGCGCGATTATTGATGCCCGCGGCGCTGCCCGCTTTTTAGGCCAAGTGAGTGAGCCGCGCCCCGGTGTGCGTAGTGGGCATATTCCCCATTCGGTGAATTTGCCTTTTACAGAGGTGCTCGATGGCTTCAAAATCAAAAGCTCGGCCGAATTACAAACCCTGTTTCAAGAGCTTGCTGGCGATAAACCGTTAAGGATTTTCAGCTGTGGCTCGGGCATTACCGCCTGTATCTTAATCCTAGCGTCGCTCGCTTCTGGCCATGCCGATGCAGTGCTTTACGATGGCTCGTGGGCCGACTGGGGCAGTCGCAGTGATTTACCCATAACGCAATAAGCGCTGATAGCTGGAGTGCTGAGCAGGATAATTAGCAGCACTCCATTGGCAGTGATATATCCTTTGACTTATCAAGGAGTTTGCCATGTTAACTCGATTGTTTGATAAGCTGATCTTCGGCTTTATCTTAGTGATGGCGCTGCAACTTCCCCAATTAGCCGATCATTATCAGCAATTTTTGGCGGGGCTCTATACCTCGACTCAATGGCAAGTTGAGGGCTACGAGGCCACGGCGAAGGAATATTACTACGGCGATGTAGAAACCATGATAGCCCGCCATTTGCAAAACGAGGAGCCTAGCGTCAGGGCGGATGCCGAGCAAAAGCGCCAGACGCTAGCCTTGTATCAAGCGTTGCAGCAGGGAATGCAGACCTTTGCGCAGGGGAATCTCTTCGAGAAAACCGCCTATATGTTTAATCCAACTCGTTTTGAATATTTACAGCAAACCATAGTTAACTTTAAGCCCGGCATCCCGTTAACCACCAGTGGTATAGCTTTTGGCGTGCTGGTGGCGTTAGTCGTGCATTATTTTGGCTCGCTGCCCTTTATTCTGTGGTCAAGGCGCCGCAAACGCCTTAACGCTGTCCGCGCCATTTAGTGTCGTTGGATAGCTTGCTCGCATATCCAACGACAGGGCAAACCTCAGAATAAGTCCTTAAACCTGTGGTACAGCATGCCCGCAGCCAGCATGGGCGAGCGGAATGTGGGGCCGCCGGGGAAGGTCATATGCTTGATTTTAGCGAACACATCAAAATATCCCGCCTGCTGACATATGGCTTCGGCGAGCAGTTTGGCAGCCATATGGGTGGCATTGACGCCGTGGCCTGCGTAGGCTTGGGCGTAAAAAATATTACTCGCATCGGGGAGGCGACCGATTTGGGGCATACGGTTGGCGCCAATGCCTATCATGCCGCCCCATTCGTAATCTATGCGTACGCCTTTTAACCGTGGGAATACCTTCTCAAGGTTCGGCCTGAGCGCTGCTTCAATATCCTTAGGGTCTTTGCCTGAATAAGTACACAGTCCGCCGAAGAGTAAGCGTCTATCCGCCGATAAATGGAAGTAATCTAAGGCGATTCGCATGTCTGCAAAGGCCATATTTTGCGGGATAATGCTTTGGCATTGCGCTTCTGTTAGTGGCTCAGTTGCAAGCAAGTAACTCCCCGCGGGCAGTACTTTACCGCCGATGTAGCTATTCAGTTTATGGCCAATATAAGCGTTGCCCGCGAGCACCACATATTGGCAAGTCACTTCGCCTTTTGCTGTTAATACTCGCGGTTTATCCCCAGGAATAATCTTTTCTGCGGCGCTGTATTCAAATAATTGAGCGCCCAAGTTTCGGGCAACACGAGCCTCGCCCAAGGCCAAATTCAGCGGATGTAAATGGCCGCTGCCCATGTCGACTAGAGCGCCTTGGTAAAAGTCGGAGCCGATAACTTCTCCGAGCTGAGACTGAGTTAATAGTTTGATTTCATGCTGATATCCAAGGCGTTTAAGATGGTCGAACTCTTGTTCTAGTTCGAGCATATGCCGAGGTTTAACTGCAAGATCGCAATAGCCCATTTGTAAATCGCAATCGATGTGATGGGTCTGGATGCGATTTCGCACAATCTCTACCGCCTCAAACCCCATCTGTTCAATGGCGCTCACGCCTTCTTGGCCTATCTCATTGATAAATTGCGCAGGATCATGGCCAATCCCGCGGATCAGCTCGCCACCATTACGCCCTGAGGCGCCCCAGCCTATGCGCTTGGCCTCGAGTAGCACCACGTTTAGGCCCTTTTGCCGCAGTTCGATAGCTGTGTTAATACCACTGAAACCACCGCCGATAATGCAAACGTCGGTGCTTACCTTGCCCTCAAGTTGGGGATGAGCGTAAATTTCTTTTGCAGTATCAACATAATAAGACTGGGGATATTGTTCACTATGAACGGGAGGTTTGGTGGTCATTTGAGCTCCAAAAAATTGTTTTTATTGTAAATTGGGCTTGTCCCAGTATACTCATCACACTTTTGTGATACTGCTTAAAAGTGTGCATTTTATTTAACACACTTTTTAGATAGAATACAACGGAAGCGATTAAACTCACGCTTTTAGGGCTAAAATGTGTTTGGGATGATGTTTATCCTGAACAACCTGTTCTTCATCTATCGGGGCAACCGATCCTTTGGGGAGATGCGAAATTTGGATATTGGAGCCAGTCTCAGAACTGTTCGAAAAATGAAAGGCTTATCCCAGCGTGAGCTGGCTAAGCGTGCTGGTGTGACTAACAGTACAATTTCAATGATCGAAAAAAACAGTGTTAGCCCATCCGTCAGTTCTTTGAAAAAGGTATTGTCGGGTATCCCTATGTCTTTAGTGGATTTTTTCTCGATTGAAGCCTCGATTGAGAGTGAGCAAAAAGTGGTTTATCGCTCCGATGAACTCCTCGATATAGGTACAGGGCCGTTAGAATTTAAGTTGATTGGCCGTGACTTTCCCAATCGTGCCATGTCGGTGATGAGTGAAACCTACCCACCGGGTTCGGATACGGGCGAGGAAATGCTGAAACACGAAGGTGAAGAGGCGGCCATGGTGATCGAAGGCAAATTCGAACTGACCGTTGGCGATGAGGTATATATCTTAGAAGCGGGTGATAGTTACTATTTTAACAGTGAGTTACCCCATAGATTTCGTAACCCTTTCGATGAACCCTGTCGACTGGTCAGTGCAACAACGCCAGCGAATTTCTAATCGCATAGCTAGTCTCAGAGCGCTGTCCTAGATTGTTTAGGATGGCGCTATCTTGAGATTTCCCCCTTATCTACCTCGCATCAAACTGGCTTTGGATTACAAAATATTTTTCAAAGTGTAAATAATATTTTTCAAATGACTCTAAATCAGCTCTGATTATCTTTGCCTAATTTTCATCATAAACAACCGCTATAAGCCGATTCTGTTACCCTTAGGCAACACAATACCCCCTAATTTCCTGTATTACATCCCAAAATGCTGTCTTGCAATTAAACGATCATTAACAAGTGTTTAACCTCTTGCCTGAGGTTAAAATTCGGTGTACTGTGTGAAAAAATGAACATTAAAACTTAACATGTTCATTATGCAGTCATTCAAGGTGAAGGTGAGTTATGTCTGTCGAGTTGCCCCTTATTGGTGTAATTGCGTGTAATCAACAATTGGGATCACATCCCTTTAATATTGTTGGTGAAAAATACCTCTTAGGTGTAGTGAATGGTGCTAAGGGCTGGCCCTTAGTGATCCCCTCATTAGGTGCTGAACAACCTATTGAAGCGATTCTGGCAAGTCTCGATGGCATTCTCTTTACCGGTTCGCCTTCGAATGTTGAACCCCATCTCTATGCGGGTGAACCGAGTGAAGTCGGTACTCACCACGATCCCAAACGCGATGCCACCACCTTACCGCTTATCCGTGCGGCCATTGCGGCGGGTGTGCCTGTGCTGGGGATTTGTCGTGGCTTTCAAGAGATGAACGTCGCGTTTGGTGGCAGTTTGCATCAGAAGTTGCACGAAGTGGGCGGTTTTATTGAACACAGAGAAGATAAAGAGGCCTCGTTAGAGGTGCAATATGGGCCATCCCACAGTATTACTGTGGAGCCTGGGGGGGTCATTTACGAGGCCTGGGGCCGTAACTCGGCAGAGGTAAACTCTGTACATACTCAGGGCGTGGAGCGTCTTGGGATTGGGTTGCGGCCAGAAGCTTATGCTCCAGATGGTCTAGTGGAGGCCTTCTCCGTTATAGACGCAAATGAATTTGCCCTCGGTGTGCAATGGCATCCTGAATGGAAGGTGAGTGAAAACCCATTTTTCCTCTCTATATTCAATGCCTTTGGTTATGCGTGCCGTCGTAGGGCTACAACTCGAGTGAAATAAAATGAATAAGCTAATCGCTTTTTTAAAAGAACGAAAAATCACAGAAGTCGAATGTGTTATCAGCGATATGACAGGTATCGCCCGCGGAAAAATTGCCCCAGTGGATAAATTCCTCGACGAAAAAGGCATGCGCTTACCCGAAAGCGTGTTGCTGCAAACCGTGACCGGTGACTTTGTCGACGATGATATTTATTACAGCTTGCTCGACGATGCCGACATCGATTTTGTCTGTGTCCCCGATGAAAATGCCGTATTTATGCTGCCTTGGACCATTGAAGCCACTGCTCAAGTGATCCACGATTGCTACGACAGAATGGGCAATCCCATCGAATTATCGCCACGTAACGTGTTGAAGAAAGTGCTTTCGCTATATGAGCAAAAAGGCTGGGAGCCAGTTATTGCACCTGAGATGGAGTTTTATCTCACCAGTCGTAGCGATGACCACGATTTACCCCTTAAGCCACCAATTGGTCGCTCGGGCAGACCCGAAGCGGGGCGTCAGTCTTTCTCGATTGATGCGGCTAACGAATACGATCCGCTTTTCGAAGATATGTATGACTGGTGCGAACTGCAAGGTTTAGATATTGATACGCTGATCCACGAAGACGGCCCAGCGCAAATGGAGATTAACTTCAGCCACGGCAATCCATTATCTCTTGCGGATCAGGTGTTTGTATTCAAGCGTACCCTACGTGAGGCGGCATTAAAGCACAATGTGTGCGCCACCTTTATGGCTAAACCTGTGACCGATGAGCCTGGCAGTGCGATGCACATTCATCAAAGCGTAATTAATAAGGAAACGGGCAAAAACATCTTCACCAATGAAGACGGTACTCAAAGCCCATTATTCTTAAGCTATATCGCTGGTTTACAAAAGTTTATTCCTGAACTCTTGCCGTTGATGGCACCTAATGCCAACTCGTTCCGCCGTTTCTTACCGGGCACCTCTGCGCCAGTTAACTTGGAATGGGGCGTTGAGAACAGAACCTGCGGTCTACGTATTCCTGAGTCTTCACCGCAAAACCGCCGCATTGAAAACCGTATTCCAGGAGCGGATGCAAACTGCTATTTAGCCATCGCTGCGAGCTTACTCTGCGGTTACATCGGTATGGTGGAAGGGTTAAAACCTTCGACGCCAGTGCAGGGGAAATCGAACGAAAGCCGTAGCAACAATCCACATTGCCTGCCGTTAACCTTAGAAGAAGCCTTAGCGGCGATGGAAGAGAGCGATGCCTGTAAGGAATATTTAGGTGAAGCCTTTACCACTGGCTTTGTGGCGGTTAAACAGGCCGAGCTTGAAAACTTCCGCCGCGTCGTGAGTTCGTGGGAGCGTGAGTTCCTGTTACTCAGTGTGTAATTTGCACTGTTTTTGTTCAAAACTGTCACGGTCTTAACGGATTTAAGGCCAAGATAGCGGGAATATTTGAACAATCAGTAAAAATGCTCTGCACCAATTTGGTAATTTTGCTTAACTTTGGTGCAGAGCGCTTTTAAATTGAAATGCTTACGTATGCTTTACGGTTACTGAGTTGCGGTGTGAAATCCCATTCAATGGTGTCAGAGTAGTGATGATTTCATTCCTTGGTAGCGTGTGCATAAATTTGATTGAAATAAGCGTTTTATAACTTACTGTTAGTTAAGCTTAAAAAGAGTTTTTCCTAAGATGGTTTCAGCGGTTTTTCTAGGGGCTTGAGGCATTTGTCTTAATGTTGCAAGATGTAGGGCGTACAAATATCTAGTCTGTTTTATTGCTTGTTAATGCAAGTGTGTAAATCGACAAATTTGGCATGAAATCTGATACTCCCATCAATTGCAGCCACCTAGAGATGAAGGCATTATGGTGCTGTAGAGACTGCCGATGCGGTTTTTAAGGTGTAGCATTGGTCGAGAATAACAACAATAACCGAGCAGATGGTCGGTGACACAATCTCAGAATTGTTAAAGGCAATTCTGCTACCCGAGAAAGGAGAAAGCATGAAGCTATTTAATAAGATGACGACTTTGGCTTTAGTAACCGCGGGCGCCCTCGCAAGCGTTGCTGCCCAAGCTGAAGAAGTAGTGCGCGTATATAACTGGTCTGATTATATCGCGGAAGATACCTTAGAAAACTTCAAGAAAGAAACGGGCATTCGGGTGATTTACGATGTGTTTGATAGTAACGAAGTGCTGGAAGCCAAGTTACTGTCTGGCCGCAGTGGTTACGACATCGTGGTTCCATCTAACCATTTCCTCGCTAAACAAATTAAGGCTGGCGCATTCAAGCCGCTAGACCGCTCTAAACTCAGCAACTTTAAAAACCTCAACGCCGATCTGATGAAACAATTAGAGAAGGCTGATCCGGGTAATCAATATGCCGTGCCTTACCTCTGGGGTACCAATGGTATCGGTTACAACATAGATAAAGTGAAAGCCGCAGTGGGTGAAGATGCGCCATTTGATTCTATGGAGCTGATCTTTAACCCAAAATATGCTGAAAAAATCTCTAAGTGTGGCTTTGCTATGCTGGATTCGGCCGATGATATGGTGCCACAGGCTATGATCTACTTAGGTCTTGACCCTAACAGCACGAAAGCCGAAGACTATGAAAAAGCAGGTGAATTACTCGAAAAAATTCGCCCTTACGTGACTTATTTCCACTCATCACGCTATATCTCTGATCTCGCGAACGGCGATATCTGTGTGGCATTCGGCTTCTCTGGTGACGTATTCCAAGCTGCGGCCCGTGCCGATGAAGCGGGTAACGGTAACAAGATTGGTTACTCGATTCCAAAAGAAGGCGCGAACCTGTGGTTCGATATGTTAGCTATCCCTGCGGATGCGGCTAACGTTGAAAATGCTCACAAACTTATCAACTACTTACTTCGCCCAGAAGTGATTGCGCCTATCTCTAACTATGTGGCTTATGCTAACCCTAACGACCCTGCACAGCCTTTAGTTGATGAAGCGATTCGCAATGACCCTGCGATTTATCCACCAAAAGAAGTGTTGGATAAATTGTATATTGGCGAAATCCGTCCATTGAAAATCCAACGCGTATTAACCCGCGTCTGGACCAAAGTGAAGTCAGGCCAATAATCGAGATGGGGCAAGCCTTGCTTGCCCCTCTAATAATGCAGACATTGGCTTGCTCCTTGAGCATTCGGCCTACAGATTTTATCTCTATTCATTAATTCATTGTGTAAATCTCAAGTATTGAACGCCTTGTCGCAGCAATACTCGGGTGGAGAAGTACTATGGCAAGCACCTCGGGCGTCACCAACAAACCCACTACAAAGACGCAAGAAAAAGTCCTGCTTAAGATTGAGCGGGTCAGTAAATTGTTCGACGATGTACGCGCGGTTGACGACGTATCATTGACGATTAATAAAGGTGAGATTTTTGCTTTACTTGGGGGCTCTGGATCGGGTAAGTCGACCTTATTGCGTATGCTCGCGGGGTTCGAAAGACCCACCTCTGGGCGAATTTTTCTCGACGGTGAAGATATTACCGATTTGCCTCCCTACGAACGTCCCATCAATATGATGTTCCAATCCTATGCGCTTTTTCCCCATATGACGGTCGCGCAAAACATCGCCTTCGGTTTAAAGCAAGATAAGTTACCCAAAGCGGAAATTGAGCAAAGGGTGCAAGAAATGCTCAAACTGGTGCATATGGAACAATATGGCAAACGTAAGCCGCATCAGCTTTCCGGTGGTCAGCGTCAGCGGGTGGCGTTAGCCCGCTCCCTCGCGAAACGTCCTAAGTTATTGCTACTCGATGAACCGATGGGCGCGCTAGATAAAAAGCTGCGCACTCAAATGCAGTTAGAAGTGGTTGAAATTCTTGAGCGTGTTGGCGTGACCTGTGTGATGGTGACCCATGATCAGGAAGAAGCCATGACCATGGCGGGCCGCATTTCGATTATGAGCGACGGTTGGATTGCCCAAACTGGCTCACCCATGGACATTTACGAGAGTCCCAACAGCCGCATGATTGCCGAATTTATCGGTTCAGTGAATCTCTTTGGCGGCGAGATTGAAGTGGACGAAGTCGACCACCTCATCATTAAACCCAATGACTTAGCACAGCCTTTCTATGTGGGTTACGGGGTAACGACCAGTGCCGAAGAAAAGCATGTGTGGTTAGCGGTACGCCCCGAAAAAACCATTATCAGCCGTGAGCAACCTGAGGGCGAGTACAACTGGGCCAAGGGTATAGTGCATGATATTGCCTACTTAGGTGGCATTTCGGTGTACTACATTCGCCTCGAAAACGGTCAAATAGTGCAATGCAGTATGACTAACCGTGAACGCCGTGCCGACCATGCGACATGGGATGATGAAGTGTTCATCAGCTGGGAGGACACCAGTGGCGTGGTGTTAAGATCATGAAGATGAAGTCAAAACTAAAATGGCTTAAGGGACGTTTTTGGACGATTAGCTTCCCCTACGCTTGGCTGTTGTTGTTCTTCGCCTTGCCCTTTGCCATTGTTCTTAAGATCAGTTTTTCGACGGCGGCGATTTCGATTCCACCCTACGAGGCGACCTTCCAATATGCGGATGATGTATTAAACATCTTCCTGCATTTAGGTAACTACTTGATGTTGCTAGATGATTCGCTGTATTACACCGCGTATCTCAGCTCATTAAAAATGGCGCTCATTTCGACCATTGGCTGTTTGATCATTGGTTATCCCATGGCCTATGCCATTGCCCGTGCGCCAGCAAGGTTGCAAACCGTGCTGCTGCTATTGGTGATGCTACCTTCTTGGACCTCGTTCTTAATTCGCGTTTATGCTTGGATGGGGATCTTAAGTAACACGGGGATTATCAATAACACATTGATGTGGTTAGGAATCATTTCTGAGCCATTGCAAATCTTAAACACTAATATCGCCGTTTATATCGGGATTATCTACGCCTATTTGCCCTTTATGATTTTGCCGCTGTACGCGACCTTAGTGAAGTTAGATATGAGCCTGATTGAGGCTGCATCTGATTTAGGGTCGAGCCGTTTAAATACCTTCTGGAAAATCACTTTCCCGTTATCGAAGAGCGGGGTGATTGCAGGTTCTATGCTGGTGTTTATTCCTGCGGTAGGGGAGTTTGTGATCCCTGAGCTGCTCGGCGGCCCAGATTCTCTGATGATAGGTAAAGTGCTGTGGCAGGAATTCTTCAATAACCGTGACTGGCCAGTGGCCTCATCACTGGCGATTGTGATGCTGGCACTCTTGATTATTCCTATTACCTTATTCCATCGCTATCAGGCGCGTAGTTTGGAGAAAGACCTATGAAAAAGCTGAGTTTTTCTTCGGTGATGCTGTGGTTCGGCTTGTTCTTCTTGTACGCACCTATGTTGATCCTCGTGATTTATTCTTTTAACGAATCTAAGTTAGTGACAGTGTGGGGCGGGTTTTCACCTAAATGGTACGGCGAGTTATTTGCCGATCAGCAAATTCTCGATGCAGTGTGGACCAGCCTTCGGATTGCGTTTTACAGCTCAACCATGGCGGTGATTATCGGCACTATGGCCGCCTTTGTGATGACGCGGTTTAAGCGCTCTTGGGCCAAGCTCACCCTGTCGAACATGATCACTGCGCCTTTGGTTATGCCTGAGGTGATCACGGGTCTGTCATTGCTACTGTTATTTGTGCATATGGCAGATCTCTTAGGTTGGCCGAAAGAGCGCGGCATGGTGACCGTTTGGATTGCCCACTCGACTTTCTGTGCGGCCTATGTGGCTGTGGTGGTGTCGTCAAGACTGCGTGAGTTAGACATGTCAATCGAAGAGGCGGCAATGGATTTAGGCGCAACGCCGCTTAAGACCTTCTTCCTGATCACTGTGCCCATGATTTCACCGGCATTAGTGGCGGGCTGGTTGTTATCCTTTAGTCTGTCACTCGATGACTTAGTGATCGCAAGCTTTGCCTCAGGCCCTGGCGCGACCACCTTACCTATGGTGGTGTTCTCCTCGGTGCGTTTGGGGGTATCACCTAAGATCAACGCCTTGGCAACTCTTATCATTCTATGTGTGTCGTTAATCGCCTTCTTGTCATGGTATATGGCAAGACGCGCCGAAAAACGTGAGCGTATGCCGCTGAACTAATAAGTGGTGCTATAACACAGAGTAAACAAACACAGAGCGAACAAACACTGAGTTGTCTTCTCTCGCGAAAAGGATGGCCTTGATACCAAAGGCCATCCTTCTCTCTGCCCGCCAAGTCTTCTTATCTGTGCCTACACAGTCAATTTTCGAATCCGTTTCAGGCATCAAGGATACCTTGTTTGAAATATCAAACATTGTGTAAATTATTGTGCTTTTATGGCTAGTGTTTCCCGATTTGAAGGTGTAGGATGTGATAGTTGTTTAAAATAATGAACATAAAAATCAAGGGAACATCATGTCAGCCATACCTCACACTGGATCATATTATGCGGCATCGGCCAACGATAAGGTTGAGCGCGCGCGTTTACAGGAATCGATTGAAGCCGATGTTTGTGTGATTGGCGCGGGGTACACAGGCCTGTCTGCCGCACTGCATTTACTCGAATCGGGTTTTAGTGTGGTGGTGCTCGAAGCGGCGCGAATTGGCTGGGGAGCCTCGGGGCGTAATGGCGGACAAATCGTCAACAGCTATAGCCGTGACATTGATACCATTGAAAAAACCGTTGGCAAAGAACAAGCCAAGCTCTTTGGTCAAATGGCCTTCGAGGGCGGACGCATCATCCGTGAACGTATTGCTAAGTACAACATTGACTGCGATCTAAAGGATGGCGGCGTATTTGCGGCGATGAACGAAAAGCAGATGGGACATTTACGCCATCAAAAGCAGTTATGGGAAAGCCATGGCCATGTTGGCAAGCTTGAGATGCTCGATGCAAACAGCATTCGTTCTGTGGTAAATACTGAGCGCTATGTCGGCGGTATGTTGGATAAGAGCGGCGGCCATATTCACCCGCTGAATTTAGCCTTGGGTGAAGCCCGTGCGGTAGAATCCCTCGGCGGAAAGATTTTTGAAGACTCCGCGGTGCTGCGGGTCGATGAAGGCGATAGCCCTGTGGTGCACACCGCTAAGGGCAGTGTAAAAGCCAAGTTTGTGGTGGTGGCGGGTAACGCTTACCTCGGTAAACTCATGCCTGAATTGCAAGCTAAATCTATGCCCTGCGGCACTCAAGTGATCACCACAGAGCCCTTGGACGAGGAGTTGGCTGCAAATCTGTTGCCCCAAGACTATTGCGTCGAAGATTGTAACTATCTGCTCGATTATTTCAGGTTGTCTGGCGATAAGCGTCTGATCTACGGCGGTGGTGTTGTTTATGGTGCCCGCGACCCTGCGGATATCGAATCCCTGATTATCCCGAATATGCTCAAAACTTTCCCGCAGTTAAAAGGGGTTAAGGTTGATTACGCTTGGACGGGTAACTTTTTATTGACCTTATCGCGTTTACCACAGGTCGGCCGTATTGGTAAAAATATCTATTATTCACAGGGTTGTAGCGGCCATGGCGTCACTTATACCCACTTGGCAGGCAAGTTAATTGCCGAAATGCTCAATGGTCAAGCCACGCGTTTCGATGCTTTTGCAGCGCTGCCCCATTATCCCTTCCCTGGCGGACACGCCTTACGTGTGCCTTTTAGTGCGCTGGGGGCATGGTATTACAGTCTAAGAGATAAATTAGGTATCTAATTTATTTGAATTTTTTATACGAGGTAAGGCATTACCTCGTCGCGAGAGGAATTTCCTGTGTTGTTAAAAGACCCGAGTCTGCTGCGTCAGCAATGTTATATCAATGGTCAGTGGTGCGATGCGCAGTCAAAAGAAACTGTCGCTATTGCCAATCCCGCGACGGGCGCGGTGATAGCCAGTGTCCCAGTGATGGGGCAAGCCGAAACGCAAGCGGCGATTGCGGCAGCCGAAGCGGCCTTGCCCGCATGGCGAGCGCTTACCGCAAAAGAGCGTGGTGCCAAGCTGCGTCGCTGGTTTGAATTACTCAATGAAAACAGTGATGACTTGGCGCTAATGATGACTACTGAGCAGGGTAAACCCCTCGCCGAAGCTAAGGGTGAAGTCACCTACGCCGCCTCCTTTATCGAATGGTTCGCCGAAGAGGCGAAGCGCGTCTATGGCGATACGATTCCTGGGCATCAGGGCGATAAACGCATCATGGTGATCAAGCAGCCCGTGGGCGTGACTGCGGCTATTACTCCTTGGAACTTCCCTGCGGCGATGATCACCCGCAAAGCCGCGCCAGCACTGGCTGCAGGTTGTACTATGGTGGTGAAACCTGCGCCGCAAACGCCTTTTACCGCATTAGCCTTGGCCGTGCTTGCCGAGCGCGCCGGGATCCCTGCGGGTGTGTTCAGCGTGATCACTGGTGATGCTATTGGCATTGGTAATGAGATGTGCAGCAATCCAGTCGTGCGTAAGTTGTCTTTTACTGGCTCGACCCAAGTGGGCATTAAGTTAATGGAGCAATGCGCGCCGACTCTGAAGAAATTATCTTTAGAATTAGGCGGTAACGCGCCATTTATCGTATTCGACGATGCCAATATCGATGCGGCGGTTGAAGGCGTGATGATCGCTAAGTATCGCAATGCGGGGCAAACCTGTGTTTGCGCTAACCGCATTTATGTTCAGGCGGGCGTATATGATGAATTTGCTCGCAAGCTCAGCATTGCCGTGGGCAAATTAAAGGTGGGTGAGGGGATTACTGAAGGTGTCACTACAGGACCGCTCATCAATCGCGCGGCGGTCGAAAAAGTCCAGAGCCATCTTGAGGATGCGCTCAGTAAAGGGGCGTCTGTGGTTGCGGGCGGCAAGCCCCATAGCTTAGGTGGCAACTTCTTCGAGCCCACGGTACTGACACATGTCGATAGCAGTATGCGTGTCGCCCGTGAAGAAACCTTTGGCCCACTGGCGCCGCTGTTTAAGTTTACCGATGTGGACGATGTGATTAAGCAAGCCAATGATACCGAGTTTGGGTTAGCGGCTTATTTTTATGGCCGTGATATCTCACTCGTGTGGAAAGTGGCCGAGGCATTGGAATACGGCATGGTGGGCGTCAACACTGGGTTGATTTCCACCGAAGTCGCGCCGTTTGGCGGAATGAAATCCTCAGGACTTGGCCGAGAAGGCTCTAAGTTCGGCATCGAAGAATATTTAGAAATCAAATATATCTGTATGTCTGTTTAAGCATCAGTATGGAATAGACCGCCAGTGGTAGCCCTTTGGGCATAGGCATTGTTATCGACATTTGTGTATAGCCAAGTTAGGCACGCGAGCAAGGAATACTAAATGAGCACAACCAATGATTCATTGATGGCACGTCGCCAAGCCGCAGTCGCAGGCGGTGTTGGTCAAATTCATCCTGTTTTTACCGCTCGCGCCGAAAACGCGACCGTGTGGGATGTGGAAGGTCGAGAGTTTATCGACTTTGCGGGTGGTATTGCGGTGCTTAACACTGGGCATTTACATCCTAAGGTGAAGGCGGCCGTTGCGGCGCAGCTTGAGGACTTCTCCCACACCTGTTTTATGGTGCTTGGCTACGAAAGTTATATTCAAGTCTGTGAAAAACTGAATCAGTTAGTGCCGGGGGATTTTGCCAAGAAGACGGCCTTATTCACTAGCGGCTCAGAAGCCGTTGAAAACGCGGTTAAAGTTGCTCGTGCATACACTAAGCGGGCGGGCGTGATTGCCTTTACCTCGGGTTACCATGGCCGTACTATGGCGGCATTGGCGTTAACGGGAAAGGTCGCGCCTTACAGTAAAGGTATGGGATTAATGTCGGCCAATGTGTTCCGCGCCGAGTTCCCCTGTGCGCTGCACGGCGTGTCCGATGATGATGCGATGGCCTCTATCGAACGTATCTTTAAAAACGATGCCGAGCCGAGCGATATTGCGGCCATCATCCTCGAGCCTGTGCAGGGTGAGGGTGGGTTTTATGCCGCATCGCCAGCCTTTATGCAGCGTTTACGCGCGCTTTGCGACCGTGAAGGTATTATGTTGATTGCCGATGAAGTGCAAACGGGTGCGGGTCGCACTGGGACCTTCTTCGCCATGGAGCAAATGGGCGTGAGCGCTGATATCACGACTTTTGCTAAATCCATCGCCGGTGGTTTCCCCCTTTCAGGTATTACGGGGAAAGCTGAAGTCATGGATGCCATTGGTCCCGGTGGCCTTGGTGGCACCTACGGCGGTAATCCGCTGGCCTGTGCGGCGGCACTTGCGGTACTTGAGGTGTTTGAAGAGGAAAAGCTGCTTGAACGTGCCAATGCAATTGGCGAACGGATTAAGTCGGCGTTAAATACTATGCAAGTCGAACATCCGCAAATTGCCGATGTGCGTGGTTTAGGGGCGATGATCGCTATTGAACTGATGGAGGAGGGCAAACCCGCGCCTCAGTACTGTGCCCAAATCTTAGCCGAGGCAAGAGATAGAGGACTGATTCTCCTATCCTGTGGCACCTACGGTAACGTGCTGCGTATATTGGTGCCATTGACAGTACCAGACGAGCAACTCGCTGCGGGGCTGGGCATTCTTAAGTCCTGCTTCGATGCCGTGTTAAAAGGTTAACAGATATAAAAAAATCCCGCTTAGGCGGGATTTTTTATGGCGTGGTTTAACGCTTAAGAGCCTTTTATCTCCATTAGGATTTGCAGCGCTCGCTCACGTTTGTCCTGATCATACAAATCGTTGGTAAAGATAAACTCATCGACACCCAGCTCCTTCACTATCATCTCTAAGCGGTGCTTGATGGTGGTGGGGCCACCTGTGACGGATAAGCCTAAGAAGTTATCGACATAGGTTTTTTCCTGCTCGCTCCACAGGCCATCCATGCTGTCTACGGGCGGTTTTAACCACAGCGGTTCACCACGGATCAGCGCAAGCACCCGTTGCTTGGAGGTGGTGCTTAAGTATTCTGCTTCGGCGTCTGTCTCGGCGGCGATAAGTGGCAGGCCAAGCATGACATAGGGCTTATCCAACACCTTAGATGGCTTAAAGTCGCGGCGGTAAATCTCTATCGCATCGTAGAGGAATCTGGGCGCAAAATGCCCTGCAAAGACATAGGGTAAGCCGCGCTGTGCCGCAAGCTGGGCGCTAAACAGGCTAGAGCCGAGTAGCCAAATCGGCACATGGGTGCCTTCGCCGGGAATCGCTCTTACGGGATGACGGCCATTGTAGTCGCCGAGCAAGGTCTGTAACTCGCTCACCTCGGCGGGAAATTGCTCCGCGCGGCTCATATCGCGGTTAAGGGCGCGGCTGGTGATTTGATCGCTGCCCGGTGCGCGGCCAAGCCCTAAATCGATACGTCCAGGATAAAGACTCTCGAGCGTACCAAACTGCTCGGCAACCACTAAGGGCGCATGGTTGGGCAGCATAATCCCACCCGCACCGACGCGAATGCGTTTAGTATTTTCAGCAATATAACCAATTAACACCGATGTCGCGGCGCTGGCGATACCGGGCATATTGTGGTGCTCGGCAAACCAGAATCGATTAAAACCTAATTCATCGGCCACCTTAGCGTATTGTAGGCTGTCGCGCAGCGTGTCTCCGATGCTGGCGCCATGGCGAACCGGGGCGAGCTCTAAGAGTGAAAAGGGAATATCCGCTAGGGGAGATTTAGTCACAGCCTGCGATGGGGCGGCAGATGTTGAAGTCGATGATGTAGCCATAAATGAAGCGCCTCTTTGCGTGAGTCAGCTCTGTGGCAACGCCTTTATTTGTCTCCCACGGATGATGTGGGCGCTAAAGCGATTGCTCTGTCAGTGCAGATGGAGTCTTACCCTAGGATATGGTGACGTATCCATGATAAACAAGCTCAAGGCTTGAACTTAACACCGTCCTAAAATTGGAACCGAACATCTTAGTTTTGCAAATAGGGGTGAAAGCCTTATCCCAAGCCAATGCATGAAAAATCAGCACAGAAAGTTCAGATTGTTTGGTGATGAGCAGTAACCTAAAGGTATAAAAAAACTGCCGCAAGCGGGGCTTGTCGGCAGTTTTTATCGCTCACATATCACTTATGTGAATGAAGGATTATTGCTCGGCTTTCACATCACGTAGTGATGCCGCCGCGTTATCTTCAATGCTGTTATGGGCGTGATGACTTTCTGTCAAACGGCGCATTAGCGGTAATACGGCTAAGGCGATAAAAGTACAGACCACGGCCGCAATACCTAATTTATTGAATAGATTGGTATAGACGGGCAGAGTTTGCAGTGGATCGACTAAGTCCTGTGGCACGCTGGCAAAGTTAGCCACAACGCCGCCCAAGTACTGGGAAATCCCCGATGCCACGAAATACGCGCCCATCATAAAGCCGCCCATACGAGCCGGTACGTAGCGGGCGATCATGGCTAAACCAAGACCACTGACCAGTAATTCACCCAAAGAGTAAGAAGCGTAACCCCAAATCATTACCCAAGAAGAGGTTTTACCCTCAACGGCAAATTGACCTGCAAATCCGTAGATAAAGAAGCCAATCGCGACAACCGCAAAACCTAAGGCAAACTTAGCGGCAATCGAAAAGTCTTTATTATTACGACCTGCCCATGAATAACTCCAAGCCAAAACAGGGCTTAACACCATGATCCAGATTGGGTTCAGTGCTTGGAACTGTGCAGGAGACCAAGTCCATAAATGGGTACCAAAGACTTGGAAATCCCAATCGACGTTACGCAGCGCAAACAGGGCCAGAGAGGTCGACATTTGTTGATAGAAGATAAAGAAGAATACGGTCTGCACTGTGAGGATTAGCGCTGCGATAAGGCCGGCCCGCTCACTTGGCTCACTGGTACGAATTAAGTGGAAGAAAATCCCTAATACCGCCACACCCGCGGCATACACGAATACTCGGGCAACATCTTCATATTCAAGAATAATGGCTGAAGCAACAACGGAAAGCGCCGCTAATACTAAAACAATAGCCAAGTTCTTCTTGTTGACTGGGCGGGTATCAGGCTCTGAGCCATAGTTGGCGAGGCTCTTGTGCATCAGGGCATAGTTGCCTAAGCCGACGATTAAGCCCACACAGCACACGGCAAAGGCGGCATGCCAGCCAAATTCGTTACCGTATTGCGCGTTAACATAATCCTTAATCCAAGGCGTTAACAGCATAGAGAAGGTCGAACCTACGTTTACCGCCATGTAGTAGATGGTGAAGGCGCTATCGATTTTAGAATCGTCACCTTCGTAAATCTTACGGACTAAGTTACCCGCATTGGGTTTAAATAGGCCGTTACCGACCACAATCACCCCAAGTGCTGAGAACATAAACCAAGTGTTTTCGGTCGGCACTGTCATCAATGCATAACCTACCGACAAAATCCCCGCACCGAGCAGCATAGTGCGTTTGGTACCGAGAATTTTATCCCCAACCCAACCACCGATGGCCGGCGACACGTAAATCAGTGCCGCACAGGCACTCCAAACTAAGTTTGCTCGGGAGTCATCAAAGCCAAGACGCTGCACCATAAAGTACACGATCAGCGCCTGCATGCCGTAATAACCAAAACGTTCCCATAATTCGATAAGTGACACAGTCATAAACGAATGTGTCTTGCTTACCTGATTGGTACCAAGAGTCATAAAGCTTGCTTCCGTTATTGTTGTTTTGTGTTAGAGGCCAAGAGTATAAGGCGATAGTCTGTGCAAACCAATGCCACAACGCTACAGAATAGACTTTGTTACAAATGAAATGGTCATTTTTAATCTGGAATTAATTTTTGTAAAAAAATAGTGCTCAACTCGCGGCGCTTATTGTGAGTTGAGTCATGTCAGAGCATGTTGTTTCACGATAAATATCAAACTCTCAGCTAACCGAAATAATTCTACGATTTGCCGAAAAGGAGTCAGTTAAAAGTTTTACTTACGCTTAACAATTCACTATCTTAAAGGCTGGTAATCTCGTGACTGAGTGCTATTTTTTAAACTGAGAAGCAAAAATAAAAATGAACTAGATCAAAATAATTAGGCTCTTGACCTTCTATCTTTTGGAGTTTACTCGATGAAGCATTTGTCCATCAGTACTAAGTTGTTGTGGATCACTTCCGCCTTATTCCTCTCAATTGTCGCCATTCTCTCCATCAGCCTCTGGTGGACCCTTTCGGACCAAAACACAGAGCTGTCTAATCAGGTACAAGAGACACTACAAACGGAAACCCGTGACAAACTCGAAGCCCGTGCGGGCGAATATGGCGAGATGGTGGCGGGCTTTATCAATGAAGCCTATCGGATCCCGTTTTCCTTTTCCGGCATGTTGGAGAGCACGGCGGAAGATCTGCCATTAAAGCGTGACCGTTTAGAGCTGGCCGTGGCGGCGGTATTAAAGAAAAACAACCAGATATCCTCCATGTATGCGCAGTTTGAGCCTAATGGTTACGACGGACTCGACAGCGAATTTTTAAATGTTGAGGTTAGCCACAGCGTCGCATCATCGGGGGCATTGGAGGTGTATTACACTCGCAACGATGATGGTACGGTCGAACATCATCAAGTTGATGATTCAGCTGAGAAATATGTGACGACCTTAAACGAGTTTGGGATCCGAGAAGCCGAATGGTACCTCTGTGCCAAGGAAACCCTAAAACCTTGTTTAATGGAGCCTTATCTCTATGAGATCAGCCCTGGTAATACGGCTTTGATGACATCTTTAACCGTCCCAGTGGTGAAACATAAACAGTTCATCGGGGTGGTGGGCGTCGATGTGAACTTGCCGGTGTTTCAAGCGCTGATTGATAAGCTCTCCAAGAGTCTCTATGGCGGTCAAGCTAAAGTGACCCTACTCAGTACCCGTGGTTTAGTGGTCGCCGCGAGCCATTACAGCAAAAAAGCGCGTCCTCTGAGCGAATCTATTGACCCTAAACTTGCTTCACAGATAGTCGCGTTACATAAAAATGGCGGTTATATGGCAAGCGATGATGAGATTATCGTGGCCTATCCGATAAAAATCCCACTGGCGAAAGCGGAATGGTCATTGGCCATCGAAGTCCCTAAAGCCCAAGCCTTTAAGAGCTCCATTGAGTTGAACGACAAAATGGATGAAATGGCCACATCCCTTGGCAGCATCTTGTTGATGGTCGGTTTAGCCGTGTCCATTCTCGCCGTGGTTACCATCAGCATAGTGATCCGCAGCATTATTGCGCCGCTGAGGATGATCCAAGGCCGTGTGGAACACTTGGCCAGTGCCGATGGTGATTTAACCCAATCCATTGTGGTCGATGCCCATGCAGAACTGATTGCACTGGGTAAAGGCTTTAACTCCTTTATCCATAAGTTGAAAGACTTGATCAGCGAGTTAAAAACGCTCGCGGGACGCACTCAGGAGGAAAGTCTCTCCTCGGCGCAAATTGCGGAGTTGACCCGCGATAGTGTCCATCGCCAGTATGGCGAAATCGAGAGCGTGGTAACCGCGGTCAATGAGATGAGTGCCACGGCGCTTGAAGTGGCGAAAGCCTCTGAACAAACGGCTGCGGAAACTGAAGCCATGTCCCGTAATGTACGTCTCAGCGAAGAGAGCCTGACTAAGGCCATGGAATACGTAACCACAATGTCGCAGGAGTCGATGCAGGCGAAAGTGGCCGTGAGCAAAGTGGCTGAAAGTAGCACTAATATCAGCCGTATTCTCGAGGTGATTAGTTCAATTGCCGCGCAAACCAACTTGCTGGCGTTGAACGCTGCAATTGAGGCGGCGCGGGCCGGTGAACAAGGACGGGGTTTTGCCGTAGTGGCCGATGAGGTGAGGGCGCTTGCTTCTAAAACCCAAAGTTCGACCGATGATATCAGCGTATTAATCGATGCCCTGCAGCAAGAAGTAAATAGTGCCTCAGGTATTATCGATAAAGGTGCTGAGCGTGCGCAAATGGCCGTGTCGCAAACCGAGCAAGCGCTCACCTCGCTTAACTCTATGGTCAGTCAAATAGAGGAAATCTCTTCTCAGGTGACGCATATTGCCGCTGCAGCGGAGGAGCAAAGCGCGGTAACTGAAGAAGTTAACCGTAATATCACAGGGATTTCCGATTCGGCCTCGGAGCTGGCGCGCCTTGCGGGTGAAGCGCAGCAAAGCAGTGTGGTCCTCGCCGAACTGGTGAAACAGCAGCATCAACAATTAGGTAAGTTAAAGACCTAAATCGAGTATCCTTGCACAGCTTGCACAAGGGAAAGTCACCAAGGCGCTTAAGTGAATTTCACTCAGCGCCTTTGTTTTTGGTCTTATTTTAGCAATAGCCTAAAAGGGCAAATCGAAATCACGTTTGAATGGTTATTGGAAATGAAGTGGGTGGGGATGAGTGAATATCGACAGATGACAGACACAAAAAAGCCCATTATCAAATGGGCTTTTTTGTTGAATTGGGTGGTGGCCCCTCACGGACTTGAACCGTGGACCTAACGATTATGAGTCGTGTGCTCTAACCAACTGAGCTAAGGGGCCGACTAAAGGCAATCGTCATTACCTAAAGCGAGTGGCAGTATACTAAGCTTGTTTGCGCTTGTCACCCGTGTTTTTTGATGAAATTCACCGAATTGATTCAAGTGGTTATCTGTTAATCAACTGTGGTTTTTGCTTCTGGACTTCATATCGTCTGAATGGAGAAGTAATTTTTAACCATCTGATTTTGAAAGAGAGCTTAGCAATAGCTATTCAGGGGGAATTTTAGGGGATGTTAATGGGGGCAATAAAAAGCCCCGCTAGGCGGGGCTTAGAATCGATGCTTCGCTTTACTATTCGTCTAAGAACGACTTTAAGATTTCCGAACGTGAAGGGTGGCGCAGTTTACGCAGGGCTTTCGCCTCGATTTGACGGATACGCTCACGGGTTACGTCAAATTGTTTACCCACTTCTTCCAACGTGTGGTCGGTATTCATGTCGATACCAAAACGCATACGCAGTACTTTCGCTTCACGGGCCGTTAAGCCTGCTAATACCTCATGGGTGGCGCTCTTCAGGCTTTCGCTGGTGGCGCTGTCCAGTGGTAATTCGAGGGTGGTATCCTCGATAAAATCACCTAAATGCGAATCTTCATCGTCACCGATAGGGGTTTCCATGGAGATAGGTTCTTTAGCGATTTTCAGTACCTTACGGATCTTATCTTCCGGCATCATCATACGCTCTGCCAGTTCTTCAGGTGAGGGCTCACGACCCATTTCCTGCAGCATTTGACGAGAGATACGGTTCAGCTTGTTGATGGTTTCGATCATATGTACTGGAATACGGATCGTACGGGCTTGGTCCGCGATTGAGCGGGTGATTGCCTGACGGATCCACCAAGTTGCATAGGTCGAGAACTTGTAACCACGACGGTATTCGAACTTATCAACGGCCTTCATCAGACCGATGTTACCTTCTTGGATAAGATCCAAGAATTGCAGACCACGGTTGGTGTATTTCTTCGCGATAGAAATTACCAGACGTAAGTTTGCCTCAACCATTTCTTTCTTCGCACGGCGAGCCTTGGCTTCACCGATTGACATACGACGGTTGATGTCTTTAATGGCGGCAATCACTAAGCCGGTTTCTTCTTCGATGGCGGCCAGCTTGCTACGGCAACGCTGTACGTCTTCTTCAACCATTCTTAAGCCTTCGGCATAAGGCTTGTTTGAGTTCTTTTCTGCATCGAACCAATCGAGATTGGTTTCGTTACCAGTGAAGAATTTAACAAAGTTCTTCTTCGGCATTTTGGCCTGTTCGACACAGAGCTTCATCAGTAGACGCTCTTGAACGCGTACGCGGTCCATCATAGAGCGCATGCTTTTCACTAAGCGGTCGAATTGCTTAGGTACGAGGCGGAACTCTTTGAAAATTTCGCCGATTTCAAACAGTGCTTGAATCGATTCTGGGTGTTCACGACCTTTGGCATCGATGATCTTAAGCGCGTTTTCGTAGGCGGTTCTTAATTGGCTAAAGCGTTCACGCGCTTCTTCAGGATCGGGACCCTTGTTGCCATCATCATCGCCTTCGCCATCACCGTCTTCGTCTTCGTCGTCTTCATCGTCATCTTCATCATCGAGATCTTCTTCCGATAATTCAGAACCGATATGAGTCGCGGTTGGACCTAAGTCTTCTTCGTCCGGGTTAACAAATCCAGAGATAATATCAGACAGGCGCAGTTCGTCGGCTTCGTACTGGTCGTACTGCTCAAGGATCATGGCGATCGCTTGTGGGTATTCGGCGACAGAGCTTTGAACTGTGTTGATGCCTTCTTCGATGCGTTTGGCGATAACGATTTCGCCTTCACGGGTCAGCAGTTCAACGGTACCCATTTCGCGCATGTACATACGCACTGGGTCTGTGGTGCGGCCTAGCTCACTTTCTACTGTGGCAAGGGCGGCTGCGGCTTCTTCCGCTGCATCTTCGTCTGTGTTGTCTTCCGACATCATCATGTCATCGGCATCTGGTGCTTCTTCGAACACCCGAATACCCATGTCATTTATCATCTGGATAATATCTTCGATCTGGTCAGAATCGACCATGTCTGCAGGTAAGTGATCGTTCACTTCTGCATAGGTTAAGTAACCTTGCTCTTTACCTTTGGCAAGCAACAGCTTGAGTTGCGACTGCGGAGTATGATCCATAGATATCATCCAAGTTGGGAAACTGTTACAACGACGGACAGTTAGCCTGTGCTAAGTGCCGCGCAAATCGTCAATTATAGCCATGTGCACTTACCTGTGCTAGTCACTGGGATACTGATTGAGGACATTTTTGCCTCAGTTTAGTCCTTTCATGACTGAGATCAGCTTCTGCAGCTGGATCTTCTCTTCCTTAGTATGGGTCTGTTTTAGACTCAATTCCTGATATCGTTGCTCAATATATTGATTGTTCAACCAAACCAGGGTCTGTTTAAACTTTTCGAGCAGGTTTTCATCCGCCACTTGATGGTCCCATTGGGCTAATTTATGCAGCGTCCCGCTGTGGGGGCTGTCTCTGAATTGCTCAAGTAGTTGTGCGCTGTTTAACCTATGCTCTCGTGTTAATTCCAACAGCAATGGCAGCAAGTCGATGCCTGGCATTTGCAGATGGTTTAATGCCGGTTGTGGGGATAATCCCACGCCCAGCTCGGGATGCTGTACTAACAAGGCGATGGCAAGTCGCAATGGCGTACCGCGTCCTTTGAGTCCCGTTGATGCTGTGGGCTTAGTTTGTTTGACACTAAAACCCAGTTTTTTCTTCATATCGTCTGAGCTGTTCATGCCTAACTTGTGAGCTAAGTTCTCAAGCAGTAGGTTTTGCAGCACAGTATCTTGAATTTTTTCAATTAGGCCAAAGGCTTGTTTGGCTAAGTTACCTTTATCGGTACCAAATTTTGTCGCTAATGTATCAAACAAAAATTCGGGCAGCGTGATGGCACTTTCCATCATTTGCTCGAAGGCGTCTTTACCAATCTTACGAACCATTGAATCCGGATCTTCAGATTGGGGTAAAAACATAAAACGCACTTTGTCCCCAGGTTTGAGTAGGGGTAAAGCGGTTTCTAAGGCGCGCCAGGCGGCCTCATTACCGGCTCTATCGCCGTCATAACAACAAATCACTTCCTTAGCACTACGCAGCAACAATTGGAATTGTTCAGCCGTCGTCGAGGTGCCAAGGGAGGCGACCGCGTAATCCACGCCATATTGGGCGAGGGCAACCACATCCATATAGCCTTCGACAATCAGTACTTTATCGGGATCGCGATGACGTTGTTTTAGCTCGTATAGGCCGTAGAGTTCATTGCCCTTATGAAATATGGGCGTTTCTGGCGAATTCAAGTACTTGGGGGTGCCATCTCCCAATACTCTGCCACCAAATCCAATCACACGACCACGGCGGTCGCGAATAGGAAACATCAGGCGGTCACGGAATCTGTCGTATCTTTTACCGCTATCATTACTGATTAGCATGCCTGCGGTCAGGAGTTTATCCTGTGCATCTTGACTGTGTCGGTAGCGGCTTAATAAGCCATCCCAACCGTCGGGCGCAAAACCAATCCCAAAATGCTCAACAATATCATCGGATAATCCGCGATAGGCGAGGTAGTCGATGACTTTTTGCTTGTCTTGGTGTTGTCTTAACTGAGTTTGAAAAAAGCGGCTCGCTTCTTCCATTAATTGGTATAGATCACGGCTTAGGCCATCGTCTTGGCGTTTACCCGTGCCTTGTTCCCTTGGGACTTCTAAGCCCAGTTGTCCGGCAAGATCTTCTATGGCATCGACAAAGTCGAGTCTGTCGTACTCCATCACAAAATCGATGGCGTTGCCGTGGGCACCGCAGCCAAAACAATGATAAAACTGTTTATCGCGGCTAACGGTAAACGAAGGTGATTTTTCGCTATGAAAAGGACAACAGGCCGAGTAGTTTTTACCCGCCTTTTTCAAGGGCACCTTGCGGTCGATAAGTTCGACAATGTCGGTGCGAGCGATTAGCTCATTGATAAAATCACGAGGTATTGCCATTGAGTGCTTAAAATCTCGCCTTGCGCGAATTTAAACAAACAAGCCGCGCATAGGCACGGCTTGTTCATACATTGAAACGCTAATTATTGCAATTTTGCACGGATCATAGCGCCGATAGCGCCCATGTCTGCACGTCCTTGAACTTTAGGTTTTAATGCTCCCATTACTTTGCCCATATCCGCCATGGAGGATGCGCCTATTTCAGCAATAGCGGCATCGATGAACGCGGCAATTTCCGCCTCAGAGAGGGGAGTCGGCAGGAAAGTTTCAATAACTTGAATCTCTTCTGCTTCTGCTGCGGCCAACTCGCTACGACCCGCTGCTTCATATTGAGCAATCGAATCGCGACGTTGTTTCACCATTTTGGTTAAGACAGCTATAACCTGCTCATCATTCAGGCTTTCGCGGGTATCCACTTCAATCTGTTTGATGGCTGCAAGTGCCATACGAATAGTACTCAATCTCGCCTTCTCTTTGGCGATCATGGCCTGTTTCATATGGTCTTTTAGCTGATCAATTAGGCTCATAAGAGATTAGTATAAACGTACGCGACGTGCGTTTTCGCGAGAAAGCTTTTTAGCTAAACGTTTAACTGCAGCTGCTTTAGCGCGCTTACGTGCAGTAGTTGGCTTCTCGTAGAATTCACGAGCACGCACGTCAGCTAAAATACCAGCTTTTTCACAAGAGCGCTTGAAACGACGCAGAGCTACGTCGAATGGTTCGTTTTCACGTACTTTAATAATTGGCATACGCCATCACCCCTTAGGTGTAGGTTGTGTGGTTCAATTGCTTGAACCAAGTGTATTTAAAATGGTGCGGAATTTTATACCGAGACAACTAGGCTTGTAAAGCCCTAATCCTGTGTGGCGGGTTTGGCCACAGGAATATGATGATCGGCGGCTGGAGTAATTGCCATCATACAGGTAGAATTAGCGCCCTTTGGTAATTTGGATATGAGGCACCATGCGGGTTCTAGGTATTGAGACATCTTGTGACGAGACAGGTATTGCCGTCTATGACGATAAGCTAGGGTTACTTTCCCATGCTTTATATAGTCAGGTTAAGTTGCATGCGGATTATGGTGGGGTTGTGCCTGAACTGGCTTCCCGCGACCATGTGCGCAAAATTGTCCCGCTGATCCGCCAAGCGCTGAAAAATGCCAATACCGAAATTGCCGATTTAGATGGGATTGCCTACACCAAAGGCCCAGGCCTTATTGGTGCTTTATTAGTGGGCGCTTGTGTTGGCCGCTCACTTGCCTTTGCTTGGAACAAACCCGCCATCGGTGTGCACCATATGGAAGGGCATCTGTTGGCGCCAATGCTGGAAGACGATGCGCCAGAGTTTCCCTTTGTGGCACTGTTAGTGTCTGGTGGCCACTCCATGTTAGTAAAGGTCGATGGTATCGGCCTTTATGAAGTCTTAGGTGAGTCGGTGGATGACGCCGCTGGTGAAGCCTTCGATAAAACCGCTAAGTTAATGGGGCTGGATTATCCCGGTGGTCCACGGCTTGCGAAACTGGCCGCTAAAGGTGAGCCAGCAGGTTATCAATTTCCTCGGCCAATGACCGACAGACCCGGACTCGATTTTAGTTTCTCAGGGCTTAAAACCTTTACCGCCAATACCATTGCCGCTGAGCCCGATGATGAGCAAACCCGCGCGAACATCGCCCGCGCCTTTGAAGAAGCGGTCGTCGATACGCTCGCGATTAAATGTCGCCGCGCGTTAAAACAAACCGGCTATAACCGTTTAGTGATAGCCGGTGGTGTGAGCGCCAACACGCGCTTACGGGAAACCTTGGCCGAGATGATGACCTCTATCGGTGGCCGAGTTTATTATCCACGTGGTGAATTCTGTACTGACAATGGTGCCATGATTGCCTTTGCTGGCCTGCAGCGTTTAAAGGCGGGGCAACAGGAAGACTTAGCGGTCAAAGGGCAACCGAGATGGCCGCTCGATACCTTACCGCCAGTTGCGTAGGTTATCGCGAGCCAAATAAGAACAATAAAAAAACAGCGCATAATGCGCTGTTTTTTTTATGGTTCTCTTGGATTGGTCACTCGCATATTGTTTCTCGAATGAGCTATCAAGTCATTTCTCGGCGTGAGTATTTTTAGTATAGCTATGGTGTTGAGTAACTAGAGTGTTACATAACTAAGGTGCTTTAGGACGCTTTTTACGTGACACCTTAGACTCTTCACCTTTCAGTAACCGCTGAATATTTTCTTTATGGCGGATGATAATCAGGGTTGAGAGCATAGCGACGGGGATCGTAAATCTGTCATCCAGCCACCAAGTATAAAGTGGTGCCAGTAGGGCGGTGATAATAGCAGCGAGGGAAGAGTAGCGGCTGATCAGGACTAAGACGACCCAAGATGCCATCAAGCAGATGGCCAAGTCATCACCAATCGGCGCCATGGCACCAAAAGCGGTCGCCACACCTTTGCCACCTTTAAAACCAAAAAATATCGGATAGATATGGCCAAGACAGGCGGCGATTGCGATCAAACCGAGGGAAATGGCATCGATTCCCATTAAATAGGCAAGATAGGTGGGTAAGGCGCCCTTAAGCATATCGAAAAATAACACCATGGCAGCCGAGCTTGCGCCGCCAATGCGCAGCACGTTGGTGGCTCCGGGGTTGCCTGAGCCTTGCGATCTGGGGTCGGGTAGGCCTCTCATCCTACACACTAGCACAGCACTTGAGACAGAACCGGCTAAATAGGCGGCCACAATCATCAAAAGTGTCAGTGTTAATTGACTCACATTGGTTTCCTTACACGTCTTAAGGTATTATCGCGCCACAATTAAACAGCCTCTTGGCAAGCATTCAGTCATAAGCGATAGCGATAACGCGACTTATCAAGTTGCGATAGTTTCTGAACGAACAAATCCATTTGGGCGTTATCCTACTTCGGATTGGTCCGAGTAGAAAGTAAATTAGTCGTTCCATCGAACGGCGGATTATACAGACTCTATCGCGTTTAGCTTATCAGACCTCATTGGCATGAGTTAGTAGGAATTAGTATGGATAAAGTGCTTATTCGACAATTACGTATTGATACTGTGATTGGCGTCTATGAATGGGAAAAGAAAATCCAGCAGAGCCTGTTTTTGGATCTCGACATGGCTTGGGACAATAAGGCCGCGGCGGCAACTGACGACTATCAATACGCGCTCTGCTATGAAACGGTGTCAAACCGCCTGACTCAGCTCGTCACCGAAAAGCCCATCGAGTTAATCGAAACCGTGGCCGAACGAGTGGCCGAATGTGTGCTCAATGAGTTTAAGGTCAATTGGGTGAAAGTCGTGGTGATGAAACCCGGCGCCGTGCCTTCGGCCTCTGCCGTTGGGGTTGAGATTGAACGCTCACGCTAATTGGTTCTCTAGATTCGGGTTTTAGCTTAGTTAGGCAGACGGTTCGGACATGGGTATGGCACGTATATACATTAGTTTAGGCAGTAATATAGAACCTTCTCGCTATCTGAAGGCGGGCTTGCAGTCATTACGAGAGCACTTTGGTCCACTGCAGCTTTCTTCTATGTATGAGAGTGAAGCCGTAGGGTTTGATGGCACTAACTTTTTAAATATGGTGGCCTGTGCACAAACGAGCCTGAATATTGCTGAGGTAGTTGCGCAGTTTAAGCAAATCGAGCAAAATCACGGCCGGTTGGTGGGGGCCAAAAAGTTTAGTCCAAGAACCTTAGATATTGACCTATTGCTTTACGATGATGTCGTTTGTCAGATCCCTGTGGTACTGCCCCGCGCCGAAATTGTCACTAATGCTTTTGTGCTTTGGCCTTTAGCGGAAATCGCCCCCGATTTGGTTCACCCATTGCAGCAGAAAACCTATGCCGTAATGTGGGATGAATATGATAAAGCGTCGCAAAAGCTGTGGCCAGTAGCCTTTGAATGGCCTCATGGGCTCACTTTTTAATTGATTGATAGGATTGTCATGGATACGTTTCAGGTAATTATTTTAGCGTTAATTCAAGGATTAACAGAGTTCCTCCCCATTTCTAGTTCGGCGCACCTTATCCTACCCGCACAGCTTTTAGGCTGGGAAGACCAAGGCTTATCCTTCGACGTTGCCGTGAACACGGGTTCATTATTCGCCGTGGTGATTTATTTTCGCAATGAACTCTGGGCCATGTTCAAGGCCTGGATTGCTAGCATGGTGAAAGGTCAGCATTCCGATGACAGTAAGTTAGCCTGGTGGATCATTCTTGCCACTTTACCTGCAGTGTTTTTTGGCTTTATGGCCAAAGACTTTATCGAAACCCATCTGCGCAGCGCTGGTGTTATCGCCGTGACGACTGTGGTCTTTGGTTTACTGCTTTGGTGGGCGGATAAGATGTCACGCCGTGACTTAACGGTTTATCAAACGGGTTGGCGCAAGGCGCTATTAATTGGTTTTGCTCAGGCGCTAGCGTTAATTCCTGGTACTTCACGCTCGGGCGCGACGATGACTGCCGCGCTGATGTTAGGTCTTAGCCGTGATGCCGCAGCGCGTTTCTCGTTTTTGATGTCTGTGCCTGTCAGTTTGGGCGCGGCTATTCTAGTGGGTAAAGATTTGGCTGAAAGCCCGCTTCCCATTGATTATCAAGCACTGACACTTGGCACTGTGATTTCATTTGTAGCCGCTTATCTGTGTATTCACTATTTCTTAAAAATCATCAGCCGTATGGGTATGACGCCATTTGTGATTTACCGCCTCATCCTCGGTGCTGTGTTATGTGGATTTATCTTCCTATAATACAGAGGCGTCATGGCTAAAAATCGGGTCTAGTACCCGATTTTTGTGTTTTTAGGCGCGGATTTTCGTTAACGGAGTAAGTTATGGGCCTTCAATTTCAATGTCCTACCTGTGGTTCGGCACTGATGCAGCATCAGGCATCCCAAGGTTTTTACTGTGCGAACAAGCACCATTTTGATAAAAGCGAAGCGGGTTATTGGATTTTTACTAAACCAGCACGGCAAAAGCCAACTGGCGACTCTCGTCAGCAAGTGCGGGCAAAGCGCTTCTTGCTTGAGTCGGGGATTTTTTCACCTTTAGTTGAAAAAATGGCGGCGATCATCGCCCCTCATCTGAAAGCGGATGATTGCCTATTGGACTATGAGTGCGCTGACGGCTTCTATTTGCGAGCTTTAGCTTCTGTACTACCTAAACTCACAAACGAGCTAAACGTCCAGTACAGTGGCGTAGCGGACGCAGAAAATACTATTTTTGCTGCGGCCAAAGCGCAAACCCCTGCCGCGCTGTGCTTAAGCACCTCAAAAGTGCTGCCTTTTGCCGACAATTGCATTGACCTTATTACCGTGGTCGATAAGCCGTTGAAGGGGAAGGAATGCGTTCGAGTCCTTAAAGACCAGGGCTTGATGTTACTGGTGATCCCGGGGGCGCGGCATTTGTGGCAAATTAGGGAGTGTATTTATCCGGAACTGACTGAAAAAATGCCCCAAATTAACTTACCTTCGGGTTTAATTGTCAAAGAACAGCAGCAATTGCAATTTAGTTTGTCCGTTACGGGTGAACAAGCGCTGGTCTTGCTGGATATGACACCCTATGCGTGGCGAGCCTCTGAACAAGTTAAACACCTTATTCGGACGAAAGCCTTCGATACGCTGGAAATTGATTTTGTTTTGGTCTTAGCGCAAAAGTCTTTAATTGAGTCCTAATAGGCCAAAACACCTAATTGAATAGGATGTTTTTTAATCTATTCATTGGTTTAGGGAATGCGTTTCTGGGTGCTTGAATAGGGTGAATTGCGCAAGTCTATGATACTAATCGAGCTTTTTATGTTGTTTTAATGTAAATGCGAAACGGCGTCCCTTAAACTTTATCTTTATTACACTTTTGTCTCTCACAATTATTACCCGTTTATTGCCTTTGTTTCCCTAATGGCCTCAGTTTGTCGCGTTGCAGTTTCTTTAAAATGCCGACGATAACACTGGGGCAAAAATAAAGTTTTAAGCAAAAAGATTCGTGGAGATTAAGAAAACTTAAAATCTCAGTTTATGGATGAGATTAAAAATCAAATCCACTTAAAACAAATGAGCGATGAACTTCGGTTTTGGACTGGCATTGCCGTTAAGCCGAATGAGTTTTAAAGAGATGATGAGTGTAAAGGGCTAAAGAGCCGAGAAAGTGTAGGTTTAAATTGGAGATGACTTTTAAAGATAAGATGGGTGCTTGGATTAACTAAGGCCATAAAAAAAGGCTTGGATGGATGTGCTATTCGCTTTCATCTTTCTCAAGCCTTTTATGCTAACCTGCTGAATTACAGGTTAATTACTTATCATTACTTCTTGTAACGAGAAGCAACGTTGTCTAGACGGTCGTTAGCGCGCTTAGCTTCTGCTTGTGCGTCCATAGCTGCTGCTTTAGCATCTTTAACGTCTGCAGACAGTTTGCTTTGCTCTGATTTCAGAGAGCTAACATCAGCTGACAATTGATCAACTTTGTTGCCCAGAGTTGCAACGCTTTCTTCCAGAGCAGTAGTGTTTGCACAACCACCTAGTAGGGCAGTCATTGCTAAACCAGCAATCATCAGTACTTTTTTGTTCATTGTAAAAAATCCCTTAAAATAGGTTGGATTTGAATGTTTCGTCACTTTGGAATCGAAACTGCCTAATTATGACATAGCTATTTTAATTTGCTACGAATATTAATGCGTTTAACCACTATAGACATATAAATTTTTTTTAAAAGCGTTTTTTCGCGGTTATATCGGCCTTTTTCATCGAAAAATGGCACTGTATTTACCAGAAAGTGTGGTCGCATTTACAAAAATATTACAATTTTATGGCGTTTGTTTGGCTTGGGATTGCTGCCAGTTGAGTTTCACTCGCTCAACAACCTCTATCCGCTTCGAATTGAGCGCCTGTTTTATCTGTACACCTTGAAAACCTGCCGCAATAATAGCCTTCACATCGACCGTATTGGCGGCTAAAAAACAAGCAGAAAGATAATCGCCTTGTGGATAGGCGTGATGCTCGAATCCGGTTCGGCCACGCATATCGGCGAGACAGGCTAATAGAAGTTGCTCCAGCCGTTCTGGTTTACGCCAAAAATCGGCTTTATCGAAGAGTTTGATGATAGTTTCGCTCCTTAACTCAAAAGCTTGGTGCACATTCTGATGTTGGTCGCTCACCAAGAGCGCCAGATCGCGATACTCGTTGGGGATCCGCAAGCGTTCACACAGACTTTTAATGACGGGTAAGCCTTTTTGTCCATGACCATGGTGTTTAGGCCAATGCTCTTTAGGGCTTAATGCTTTACCCAAGTCATGCACTAGGGCGGCAAAACGCACGGCTTTTTCCTCTGTCAGAGCGGTGGCTTGAGCTAACACCAACATAGTGTGCAAACCCGTATCTATCTCTGGGTGCCATTTTTCAGGTTGTGGCACACCAAAAAGCGCCTCAATCTCAGGGAAAAGAATATTCAAGGCGCCACATTGGCGTAGCACCTCGAAAAAGACTTCTGGGTGAGGGCTGCCAAGACTCTTATCGACTTCTTGCCAGACGCGCTCTGGGGTAAGGGCGGTTAACTCCTCGGTTTGGCTCATGTGCTGCATTAATGCCATGGTTTCATCGGCAATCTCGAAACCTAAGTCATGAAAACGTGCGGCAAAGCGGGCAACCCTTAATACTCGCAGCGGATCTTCGGCAAAGGCGACCGACACATGTCGCAGCTTACGCGCGTTGATATCGGCGATGCCATGGTAAGGATCGTACAAGTTACCCGCCTCATCTTGGGCGATGGCATTAATGGTTAAATCGCGTCTCAGCAGGTCTTGCTCTAGGGTGACATCCGGACTGGCGTAACAGCTGAAACCGCCATAGCCGAGGCCGACTTTGCGCTCTGTGCGTGCTAATGCATATTCTTGTTGGGTTTTAGGGTGCAAAAAGACTGGGAAGTCTTTACCTACCTGGCGATAACCTAACTGCTGCATTTGCTCCGGAGTCGCGCCGACAACCATAAAATCTTTATCTTTTATAGGGAGATTGAGCAGGCTGTCTCGTACAGCTCCGCCCACTAAATAAATTTTCACAGGAATATTTTAGCTAGTGTGTCATAAAGCTAGCTTAACATGATGAGGCGATGGCGAGTCGAATTTGGGTGCAGATATTTATTGGGATGTCACATCCATGTTGCGGATGTTTTGACAATATCATTGGGACGTTTTAACGTGGGGCGTTATTTTTAGCTTAGGATGATTGGTGGTATGTACAAGGCCTTTTATGGACTCAGTGATAACCCTTTTTCGATTGCACCCAATCCCCATTATTTATTTTTGAGTGACAGGCACAGAGAGGCCTTAGCCCATTTGACCTATGGACTGGGTGAAACTGGGGGCTTTGTGTTGTTGACGGGGGAGGTCGGCACGGGGAAGACGACAGTATCTCGTTGTTTACTTGGGCAATTGCCTGATAATACCGACACTGCATTTATTTTAAATCCTTCGCTGACGGAGCTGGAGTTACTCGCCACGCTCTGTGATGAATTGAAGATTAGCTATGGTGAAAACCCAACCCTTAAACAACTCACTGACCATCTGAGTCGTTTTTTACTGGCTAATCATGAGAAAGGCCGCAATACCGTACTCATCATCGATGAGGCACAGCATCTGCGTGCCGAAGTATTAGAGCAATTAAGGCTGCTCACCAATCTCGAGACCGACACCAAAAAACTGCTGCAGGTGATCTTAATTGGTCAGCCAGAGCTGCAATTGCTGCTTAAACGTCAAGAGCTTAGACAGTTAGCCCAGCGTATTACTGCCCGTTATCATCTATTGCCTCTGAATGAAGATGAAATCGCACTCTATGTGTTGCACCGTTTACAGGTGGCAGGTCGTTTCGAACCGCTTTTTACTCGCAAAGCAATTAAAGTGCTGCACAAATACAGTGGCGGTATTCCGCGGTTAATTAACTTATTGTGTGAACGTGCCTTGATGGCGGGTTACGCACAATCTAAGGTGCCAATAGATCACCATATGGTGAGACAAGCGGCGGCTGAAGTATTAGGCGAAGAAGAACCACAACAAAATAAACTCTTGTGGCCGAGCGCTATTGCGGCGGCATTGGTTGTGGCTTTCGGCGTGTCTTATTGGTTATTTACCGAAAGTCCAGCGGTTGCCAATGTGGCCAATTCGCCTGTGACACAAGTGAGCCAAACGACACCTGCCGCAACTCAAGCAGCAACTCAAGCTAATAGTATTCAGCCGGAGCAAACACTGGCTGCAACCCAGAGTGCGACAGTGGCTAGCGAGCCGCAAACGCTTGCGGCGCCGGATCCGAGTGTGCGGGTGTTGCAGGAGGCCATCAAACAAAGCCGCAGTATCGATACCGCCTTTGCAGGCCTCTTTAATGTGTGGGGGAAAGTCCCCTTTAAAGGCCTAACCGCGTGCCAGTCGGCGCTGGAGCAGGGGCTTTCCTGCTATCAACAGCAGGGCAATTGGATGTCGCTCACACGGCTCAATTATCCCGCGGTTGTGTATTTAGTGGATGATAACCAACAAGATTTTTATGGCGCTGTGGTAGCCGTTGATGCTGATCAGCTATTGATGCAGTTGGGCGAGCAGCAGCTTTGGGTCGATAGAGCCTGGTTCAATCAACATTTTAGTGGCACCTTTGAAATTCTCTGGCAGGCGCCTAACTTGCCTATGCTGGAAATCAGTCAGAAGTCGAGTCCTGGGCAATTACAATGGCTTGAAAACGCCCTTGCCCATGTGGCTAACCGACCTTCGCGCCGGGTGTCTCAATTCGATCTGAAATTAGAGAACGATCTGAAAGCTTTCCAAAGCCAACATGGTTTAAAGGCCGACGGGATTGCAGGTAATCAAACCTTAGTGAGACTGAATTTGTATTTAAGTGAGCAGGGACCGCGCCTTACCGATAATGGAGCGCAGAGTTAATGTCCATTTTACTCGATGCGGTAACCCGTAATAAGCAGCAACAAACTTCACCCTTACCCGATGCGGTATTAACGCCGAGGGCAAGTTATCCTACGGCGCGTAAATCTGCATTCCCCGTGGCCAAATTATCCTTGCTCGCCGTTGCGGTGGCGCTTGGTGTAGGTGTGGCGTGGGGTGTGGCGAATTGGCAACAGCAAAATGCGATGTCGATAGTAAATGCGGCGCCTAGCAGTATCAATCCAAGCATGGCTGATAGAAAGGCTGAATACACGCCACAGACAGCCTCCACCGTGCAGCCATCTGCCGAAGGTGTTCGCGCCTCATCAGGTGCAGTTACTAGCGCTGCGCTGCAAACTGTTGGATCAGAGCAAACCTATGCTGAATCGTCAGGGTTTCGATTAGCGGGTAAAGTGGCACTGCCAAGGGAGCAGGTATTAAATGAAGCGCCTGCAAACGTTCAGCCTTATCTGAGCTCTAACATAAGTTCAACTCAGGCTGCCACTGCATCCGCTTCTGCGAGTGCGGATCCTAGCTATGATGACTATCTGGCGACGTCTGCCGCCTTAGATGAAACGACCCGAACGCAGCAATCCTCTGCCGAAAACGTTGCGCCACAGGATACGAGCGAATCAGAGCCTATTATGTTGGGCGCTAATGCGAATCGTCAGGGCTTAGCGACACTCGAGGCACTGCGTGAGCAAGTCAATGCGGCGGCGGCCGATGTGGGCTTAGAGACGGCGCAGAGCCGCAAAGAGGATGAGTTAGTCGCGAATTTTCAGGATGCGCTCAAGGATGTGGAATATGTGAAAGCGGCTAAGACGCCGGTAACTGAGCCCAAGCTTGATCCTATACCTAAGGTCGAAAACGACGATATTCCTAAATATGGGCAACTGCCTGCAGGGTTACAGCTACAAGTGCCTGAATTTAATATTGTTGCCCACGTTTATTCGACGGATGCGAGTCAGCGTTGGTTGAATGTCGATGGTGCAGAGTTACAGGAAGGCGACCAGATTGGGGGCAAGTTAAAGATTATTGCGATTCGTCCGCGGGATGTGGTGCTCGAAATCCAAGGCAAGCAGTTTAGGGTGCCAGCGATTTAACTTGTTATATTACAAACAAAAAAGGCGCCGATGGGCGCCTTTTTTATCGCTTAAAATCAAAACTTAAGCGAAGAAGTTGTAAGCCAAGAATAAGGTCAGGGCGTAACCCACGCTATAGCATAGGAACAGGGCTGGCACATATTTCAGGTAGCTTACGAAAGTCAGCTCTTTTACTTTGCTCATGGCGACGATACCCGCAGCCGAACCAATCACTAACAACGAACCACCCACGCCCACACTGTAGGTTAAGCCTAACCATTCAGGGGTGTTGAGCACTGGCTCTGCTTTAAGCAGCGCAGCCGTCAATGGCACGTTATCGATAAGGGCTGAACCCATACCTGTAACGAAGTTAGAGATGTTTGGATTAAACAGGCTGTAAGCTTCGGTCAGCATATCTAAGGTGCCGATTTCTTTAAGCATACCAACCAGCAGTAAAATCCCTAGGAAGAACAACAGAGTGTCGTATTCGACTTGACGAATATATTCGAGGATCTTGATTTCTTCTTTATCACTGCGGGTGGTGTGGCCGATAAGGAACATAATCGACAGACCAGTTAGGAAGGTCAGTACCGGTGGAATACCGAAGAGAATGTTCAGCAGCATGGTCATCAGAATCGTGCAGAAGAACACTAAGGCAATTAGCAGATCCACGGTTTGATAGCTGTGCTTAATCGGGGTGGTGGACACCACGCCTTCTGCCTTCAATGAGAACAGCGTCGCCAGTAAAATCACACTCACGGCAGATGGGATAAACAGCATCAACAGTTCGGAGATGTGTACGTGGCCGCCTAAGAAGATCATCAGGGTGGTAACGTCACCGGTGATCAGAGCCACACCGCCAGAGTTCACGGCGAAAATAATCAACACCGCCATTCTGCGGCGCATTTGCTTTTCGAGCTTAAAGGTTGTTAATAAGCCTAAAGACACTAAGGTCGCGGTGACGTTATCACAGAAAGCCGACAGGATAAGTGCGAATAAGGCCACTTGGATCATTAACAAGCGTACAGAAACCTTCTGCGGGAATAGCTTCTGCACCATAATTTGGATCATACCTTTGGCGTTTAGATAGGCCACAAAGGTCATTGTCGACATCAAAAACAGCCACAGGGTGGCAATTTCGAGCAAGTTTTCATTGAGTTGATGGGCAACCAATTTCTCATGGTTGGCGTCTCCGGCAGCCATAAACAGTGCTACCCAGGAAATACAGCCAAAGAATAAGGTGGTTTTTGCTTTATTGAGGTGGGTGACTTCTTCGAAAATAATACTGAGCAATGCGAGCACCGCCAGTATGATCAGAAAGGTATATAACATAACTGCAATTCCAACTGCTGTTTTAATGTCGTGGCAAGCCAAAGGCGAGCTATTGAATGGCATTATCAAGGCTAAATTAAGCTTGCCGTGTTAATGCGTGCGGATCAGAACATAATGGGGTGAATAACGCAACTGTTAGCTGTAACTCGGTTTTGCGTCATTTTGTGATATTGGTCTCAGTGAAAATGGTTAGATTTTAGCGTTAAACACTATTTAGTTTTTAATGTGTAGTTTTTTATCTTGTTTAGTTGAGATTGCCAAAGGACTGTAAAGTAAGATCTACGATTAAAGTCTAAGCAGTTATTTTGTCGATCCCGCAATTAATTTTTCTTTATGAAGGAAATATTGCACGAAAATGCAGTCACAGAGGCGAAGGATCGGATTTTGTGCTGTTTACGGTGCTGAGTGCGGGATTCTTTAACTGTGTCACAAAAATGACCAAGTCAAAATATTGACTGGATAGAAAGTGAGCTGTATCTTGTGCCACTTTAGTAGTTAAGACACTGGATGTTGTATCTTAAGGATAACGCAAAATGACATTTGTGCTCCGCAGTCTGATGTTATTAGGCTCATTAGTGTGGTTAACATATAGTGGCAAGCAGCTGATCGCATTAGGAATATTACATAATCCTAGCCTGATGGTTGACCATATCACTTTGACTTTACAGGTCTTAGTCGCGGCGGTGGTATTTAAATCCGCTTTAGGCTCGAAACGATCCGATAGCTATTGATGGAGTCAAGGCTCACGCAATAGCCTGTTCAAACGCCAAGCAATAAAAAGGGACGCAAATGCGTCCCTTAGTGTTTTAAGCTCTCGCTTACATTGCCGCTTTCATACGACCTAATACGCGGTCCGCCGCTTCTAGCGTGAGGCGCAGTTCTTCTTCGCCATGGGCCATCGACAGGAAGCCTGCTTCATAGGCGCTCGGTGCTAAGTAAACCCCTTCATCTAACATGCCGTGATAGAAAGTGCGGAAGTGTTCAATATTGCACTTAGTCACTTGATCGAAGCGCGTGATCTGCTCTTGCTCTGTAAAGAAGAAGCCGAACATGCCACCGACATAGTTGATGGCCATTGGAATACCGTGTTTGTCGGCCGCAGCTTTAAAGCCTTCGGCGATACGTTTGGTTTTCGCGCTTAGTGCTTCGTACAGACCTTCTTCACACAGGGCTTCCATTTGTGCGAGACCCGCTGACATCGCAATTGGGTTACCTGACAGGGTACCGGCTTGGTACACAGGACCCGTTGGAGCGATAAACTGCATTACTTCTTTACGACCGCCAAATGCACCCACAGGCATGCCGCCGCCGATGACTTTACCCAGTGTGGTTAAGTCAGGAGTAACGCCATAGTGGCCTTGAGCACCGCTTCTTGATACACGGAAACCAGTCATCACTTCGTCGATGATGAGCAGCGCACCAAACTCATCACACATAGCACGCAGACCTTCGAGGAAGCCTGGGATAGGTGGGATACAGTTCATGTTGCCTGCGACAGGCTCGATGATGATACAAGAGATTTCAGTCGGATATTGCTCGAACAGGCTACGAACTGAATCGAGATCGTTATACACAGCGGTTAAGGTGTGCTTTGCGAAATCTTCAGGAATACCTGGAGAGCTTGGTTGGCCTAAGGTCAAAGCACCAGAACCTGCTTTAACTAATAGGCAGTCTGCGTGACCGTGGTAGCAGCCTTCAAACTTTAAGATCTTGTCACGATTGGTAAAACCGCGAGCTAAACGAATCGCACTCATGGTGGCTTCAGTGCCTGAACTCACCATACGTACTTGTTCTATAGAAGGTACCATGGCGATGACTTTCTCAGCCATTTGTACTTCAAGCTCGGTTGGTGCACCGAAAGATAAGCCGTTTTCAACAGCTGCTAATACGGCTTCACGGATCTTCGGATGGTTGTGGCCTAAAATCATCGGGCCCCAAGAGCCTACATAGTCGATATAAGCTTTACCATCGGCATCGTAAATATAAGCGCCATCAGCTTTTTCAATAAACAGCGGCGAACCACCTACACCGTTAAATGCACGAACCGGAGAGTTAACACCGCCGGGGATGGTTTTTTTAGCCTGTTCAAATAGCGCTTCGGAACGGGTCATGTTAAGTCCTTAAAGTAAGTAGCCGATTAGCGATCGGCTTTACGTGAATACCAATTAACGGGACACTCATATTTTTCGAGTTGCGAGTCAACCCCGAGTGTCAATGCAAACAGTGCCATACGAATTAGCAGTCCATTGTCCGCCTGTCTGAAGATAGCGAGATTAGGATGGCTGTTCAAATCATTATCTAACTCATTAGCTTGCGCACGCGAATCCCGTGGCAGCGGGTGCATGATCACAGTGTTAGATTTGCAATGTTGGGTGTAAATACTGCGATTTAAACGGAATTTTCCGCGGTATTTGTTCGCTTCTTCCTGGGATGGGAAGCGCTCTTCTTGAATGCGGGTCAGATAAAGAATGTCGGCTTTATCTAAGTGGCCTTCAAGCTGGTCTGTTATTTTGATGCTATGGCCAGCATTTTCAATGTCGGAGATCACATAGTCAGGCATTGCTAATTCAGTTGGCGAAATCAGTGTGAAGCTGATGTTCTTATACATGCACAACAGGCGCGACAGGGAATGCACGGTACGACCAAATTTTAAGTCGCCGACCATGGCGATATGCATGCCATCGATACCGCGGCCAGCATGGCCTAACTCTTTTTGGATGGTGAACAAATCGAGCAGGGCTTGAGTCGGATGCTCGTTCGAACCATCACCACCGTTGATTACAGGCACGCGGCTACCTTCAGCAAACTCTTTCACCGAATAAGAGTCGGGGTGGCGCATCGCAATCACATCGGAATAGGTCGAGAGTACACGTGCGGTATCGTACAGTGACTCGCCCTTAGATAAGGACGAAGAGGCCATGCCTGTGGTTTCACGCACATGGCCGCCGAGTAAGTTAAAGGCACAGCCAAAACTCACGCGGGTACGGGTACTAGGCTCGAAAAACAGGTTACCTAAAATGGCGCCTTCGAGCACCTTAGTGCGCTTCTCACGAAGTGCATAGGGCATCATACGATGGGCAACATTAAAAATAGTTTGGATTGAATCAAGATCTAACTGGTTTACGGAGAGGATATGAGATCCTTCGAACTGGTTCATCAGCCTGTTTTCCAATTGCTAGGGGGCGTTAAAGTGCAATGTCGCGCTTTGTGCCCTGGTGTATATGTAGGGTGGCTGAGGCGCGATTGTAACAGATGCACAGGGGCAGCGAAATAGTCGCTGCGCCCTCGTATAGATTTTTTAGGCAGCTAATACAGGATTTTGTGAATCAAAGCCCATCTTCGCAGGGATTAGACTTGGCCGGAGCGAATTTCTTGCTGTAGGTTCGACCAACTGACCACCCCCACCACATTGTCTGGGGTATCTTGATAGATAAACACCTCACCGCTGCGTTTGGGCGACAACAAGTTATACACCTCATCGAGGGTTTTAGTGTCACTCAACCCCTGCATCGGATGGCGCGAGAGGGTGATGTTGTCATCGTAGGATTGCATCTCGAGGCTGAGCATTTCGATCACCCCATCGGCGTTACGCACTAACACAGGGCGACCTTCGGCGCGTTTTAACACTTCGAGCAGCAGCTCGTCGTTGTTGTTGACGATAACAAAACGCTTATCCATCAGGGCGCGCACGCCTTTTTTCTGTAGCGCCAAATTCACTGGGGCGACTTTATAACCTAGACCCATAATCTCTAGCTGCTTGAAGAAAATAGAGTTGGTTTTAAACCCTTGATAGGCAATCAAGAAGGCGGGAATGGTCACAAACATTGCCGGCAGAATGATACTGGCATCGTTGGTCATCTCAAGCAGCGCCACCAGGGCGGCGAGCGGCGCACTGAGGCAAACGCCCATCATCGCCGTCATGCCGATAACCGTATAGAGGCCAACGTAAGGCGCAATCGAAGGGAATAGAATGGCGCTAACTAAGGCTAAGATTGCACCTATTAAGGCGCCGATACCATAGAGTGGACCAATCAAACCACCTGGGATCCCAAGTCCGATTGCCGCTATGGTGGCGATAATCTTGGCCGCCAGCAGGGCGATTAACAGCAATAAACTGGGGTGCTCGCTAATGGCTTCACTGATGGCCAAATCCCCAGTGCCGAGGGCTTGGGGCAAGATTAAGCCAATCAGCGTAGTGATACTGCCCGCCAGTAATAATCGATAAATCAGTGGCCAGTTTTGCCCAGTGGCGGTGACTTTAAGGAGTGCGTAATTGAAGAAGGCTGCGGCGCAGCCCAGTGCAATGCCGCCCAAGGCTAAAATGGGATAGTGGTCTAATGGAATATGGATTACTTGAATACGATCAAACTCGTGCACATTACCAAAAACCAGCTGGCTGGAAACCGCCCCACAAATGGCGGACAGCATTATGGGGAAGAAGTAATGCACCTTGTACTCGCGCACTATCACTTCGAGTACAAATATTACTGCCGCTAGCGGGGCGTTAAAGGTTGCGGCTATCCCTGCGGCAATCCCGCTGGCGCACATAATCCGCACGCTATTATCGGGAAGATTAAATTTTTCGGCTAAAACACTGGCACTCACGGCGCCGAGGTGAATGGCAGGGCCTTCGCGCCCTACCGAGAAATTAGTACCTAAGGCAAACAGCGCCTGAAAAAATTGTCCCGCAGCAGATTGCAGTGGAATTTTGCCATAGTGCAATTTAACCCTATGTAATACATAGGCAATCCCCATGCGCTTGTAACGTTTGGAGCCGAGTTTGGCGACAATCCAGATCAACAAGGCGCCAAAAAGTGGCAACAGGGCTCGCCAGTCGGCGATGTTACCCGTAGAATCCAGCGTCTCGATTTGGGTGTAATGGTTCGCCCACAGGAGCAAGAGTCGAAACAACAGGATCACGCAGGAGGCGAAGATGGCGAATAGCAAGGCCAGTAAGCACAACTGCGCACTGATCTTGGCTTGGGATAAATGATCACGCAGCTCGTTAGTTAAATACTTTTTAGCTGTGCTGATGGCGTCTTGAATCGCGGCTTTATTTATCGTTAATTGCACTGCATTGGCCTGAGTTGTATTGTATCGAACTCGTTCTTGAGTTGATTGTATTTTATATAAGGGGCTGTTACCTAATGCCAAATTATCATCGTTGGCTAGATCGGCTGCAAGTCATGGATCTAAAGTATCGTCCATCGACCAAGTATTTATTGTCCTTAGTCTTAGTGGCATTTCTGTTAGGCGCTTGGGTAAGCTTTATTGTGCTCAACAGTGATGAGCCTGTCGTAAAGCATATTGGCGGCGGTAAACTGCAACGTGTCACCGCGGAACTTGAGGCGCAAACCCAGGAACTTGCGACACGTAATTTAGAATTATCTGTCGAGCGTGAAGCCAATGCGCAAATGCAGGATATGTTTGCGCAGCAGATGAAAAAACAAAAAGAGTTAGAGCGCGAATTAGCCTTTTATCGCAGTATCATGTCGCCGGATGACAATGCCGAAGGGGTGGCTATTCACGGTTTAGAAATGACGCCGGGCGCCTTAGCGGATGAATACAATTTAAAACTGATTTTAACTCAGCTGCAAAAACGTAAGCAGGCGATTCAAGGTCGTACCGAAATCACCCTCATTGGGGTGCAAGACGGAAAATCCGTTGAGTTAAGTGTGAACAAACTCACGGGTTCTAAGCTCGAGTTTGATTTTCGCTATTTTCAGGTCATAGATACCAAAGTGAGTGTGCCTGCAGGGTTTAATGTGGTGCAGGTCAAAGTCAAAGTGGTGGTGCCTTCGAGCCGCTGGACCAAAAATTCGCAGACAGAGCATGTCTATAGTGTCCCTGAGTTATTACAGGGTGAAAAAGAACCGCGGGTAATACTTGAACAAAATAGTCAGGTAACGGATAATTTGCCCCAGAAAACTGATGTAAGAGGTAGTAATGACTGATCAAGCTGATGCAGCAATGCCTATCAAATTTACCGATGCGGCAGCCGCTAAGGTAAAGGGCTTGTTGGAAGAAGAGCAAAATCCTGCACTTAAACTGCGTGTGTACGTGACGGGTGGTGGTTGTTCTGGATTTCAGTACGGCTTTACCTTTGATGAAAAGGTCAACGAAGGCGACTTCACCGTTGAGAAGCAAGGCGTCCAATTGGTCGTCGATCCCATGAGCTTACAATACCTCGTTGGCGGTGAAGTGGATTACACTTCTGGCCTCGAAGGTTCGCGTTTCTTTGTGAAGAACCCGAATGCGACAACGACTTGTGGTTGTGGTGCAAGTTTCTCCGTTTAAGTTTGTTCTACGCATGTAGTGAACTGATATAGAAGATAAAAAAGCCGTCGAGATGACGGCTTTTTTGTTGGTCTTTCCACTGTTGCAAGTATTGGAAAAGCAAGGCGTAATCGCCTTGCTTTGGAGTTAATTCATAATATTCAGATTAAGCTTGGGTTTAAACCAAGCTTTCACTTTCTTATCGAATGCCACCCACACCTGCAATAAAGATAAAACGATCAACACGATAAAAATCACGTAATCGGGCAGCTTTTCTTGCCACTCGCCAAGGTGCACAGTGGTTGGCCCAGCCACGAGATTGTCAGGATCATAAAGGATCACAGGTAACATGCTGACTAGCGCCAACTGCACTAAGGTGTAACCCCTTAACATAATCAGCCCAGCTTTTTGGCGACCGATAATCCCGAGCACCATCAATAGGGTTAACAGGCAGAAAAGCACCCCTTGTTTGGCAATTAAGCCGCTTACAGATGCTGCAACATAGAGTAGCAGCAAGGCAATTAAGCGTTTAGGTAAACGGGCTTTTGCCAAGGGCGGCGTAGCCTGAGTTGCCAAAGAGGATTCTTGCTCGCTCAGCGACATTGCAGTTTGCCCTTATTGATTAGTGGCTTTGTTTAGTGACTAAACGTTGATCTAATTCATAGGGTGGAATGACCACTCCTAAGTCATCCTGTACTGGGAATACGGCAACAAACAGATCGTCGTCTTCCATGCCAGGAACCCATCTTTCATGCCATTCATCATAGGGAATCGCTAAGGTTTGGCAGTCACTCCAGTCATCGACGGCCCAAGATTCAGCCGCTTCTTCGGTTGGCCACATTGGGATGCAATCTTCATCTTCAGTGGTCAGCATGACGCAACCATCTTGGTCCTGTAGCGTCCATAACACTTTGTGTTGTTTAACTTGTTCAACGAGGTAATCGTAACGACCTTCTGGAGTCATGCCAGCGGCTTCTGCAAAGGTTTTAACAGTCTTGCTCATGAAAATATCTCTTATGCGTGAATAGGGCGAAGCCTGTTGTGCTACTCATGTATAGCGTCAGCACAGCAAAACTCACCAGTTGGCAAGATGGTAACATTAGAGCGGGGTTTGAAAAAGCACAACAGCGCCGCGAGGGCGCTGTTGCTAGCGGGGGAATTACTTAGCAGCGTTGAAATAACGGTAAATCACGCCGGCGAGAATGGCACCAAGGATAGGAGCGACCCAAAAAATCCACAGTTGCGAAACGGCCCAATCGCCGACAAACAGCGCAGGGCCTGTACTGCGTGCCGGATTGACCGAGGTGTTTGACACGGGAATACTGATCAAGTGGATAAGAGTTAAACACAGACCAATCGCAATGGGCGCAAAGCCTTTAGGTGCTCGCTCATCGGTCGCCCCTAAAATCACCAATAGAAAGAACAAGGTCATCATGATTTCGCAGATCAACACCGACATCATGCTGTAACCGCCGGGCGAATGTTCGCCAAAGCCGTTAGAAGCAAAGCCCGCCGCGAGACTAAAACCTTCTTGCCCTGAGGCGATTGCGTACAATACGCCAGCACCGACAATACCGCCCGCCACTTGGGCAATGATATAAGGTAGCAGTTCCGATGCCGGAAAACGTCCGCCAGCCCAGAGTCCAAAGGATACGGCGGGGTTTAAGTGGCAACCTGAAATATGACCAATGGCGAACGCCATCGTCAGAACCGTTAAACCAAAGGCTAACGCCACCCCAAGTAAGCCTATCCCAACTTCTGGAAAGGCCGCCGCCAGCACTGCGCTGCCGCAGCCGCCGAGAACGAGCCACAGAGTGCCCAAAAATTCTGCCGCCATTTTTTGTGACATATTCATTGATTGATTTCCTATTCAGTCGATTTATGCCGATATACGCTTCGCGTTCTTTGCATAAACCTTTGTTTATCTTGCTGGTTAAGTCGAGCTAGATAAATAACCATTCCCTTAATTGATATGTTTGCGCGCCCAGAGTGTGCAGGCTTTGTACGGCCCTGACAGTGAGTCTGTTGTGTATTTACTGCTTAGTTAACAATCACTTTAGCGAGTTTAGATGACACAACTGTGATCAAGCATAGATGGATTTTTACATTGTGCATTTTTGATACGTGGCTTAATGCGCCAATGAGCGGGTTATTTTGGGTACATTCGTCATTTTTGTTGGTTATTTACCAAGGCCGTATTGATGAAAATCAGTTGGTATGGGGGATTTTTTTGCGATGTTTTTTGAGGATTCAATAGTCGGTTTATTCTCTTTTTATGCAGCTAATATTCTGAAAATAAAAGAATAGATATTTAATAGATATAAAACGGGCAAAGAAACGAGTGGCATATCGTTGCCGCCCTTCACTCTGCAAAGTACAACGTTTTGGTTGCTGAAATGTTAATTGTGTTTTCTTGCTGTTGCTGGTTGGCAAGCCTACGGGTTTGACGATACATCGCAGCGATAAATGCACTTTTGGCGAGAACAAGTAACAGCTCCAAATAACAACAAGAATGGCTTGCGCTGTAAAAGTGAAGGTGGGAAGGATGAAGAAGAAATTATTGACCTTGGCAATCCAAGCTTCGATGTTTGGCATTGCTCCTTCGGTAGCATGGGCTGCCGATACGATTGAAGTGAATGCGGTGAATGAAAGCGCTAATCGGGTTGAAGTCGAGGTAGCGGATAAACAAGAAAGCATCGAAAAAGTGACAGTCACGGGCTCGCGGATTAAGCGTGACAGCTTTTCACTTAGCACTCCACTGCAGGGCTTAGATGCGAAAGATATCGCCGATAGCGGTATTGGATCATTGGCTGATATTCTAGTTGACCAAATTCCTGCATTAGCAGAAGGCGTTAGCAGTACAAATAGCCAATCGAGCGTGCAAAATACGGGTCTTTCAACCATTGATTTACGTAACCTAGGTACAGACCGCACTCTAACCTTGATCGATGGACGCCGCGTAGTATCAAACAGTTATAGCGGTAACTATGTCAGCTTAAGCACCATTCCTGCCGCTATGGTCGATAAGGTCGAAATCATTACCGGCGGGGCGTCGGCTGTTTATGGTTCCGATGCGATTGCAGGGGTGGTGAACATTATCACTCAACAGAACAAGACGGGCTTTGAGATTAACGCCCGTGGCGGCGAAACCACCGAAGGTGGTGGTCGTGAAACCACTGTCGATGTAGGTTATGGCACTGATTTTAATGGCGATAAAGGTTATATCTTCGCCAGTGCGACTTATGATAAACAACATGGCTTATTTGCGACCGACAGGGAAAGAGCTCTGTATGAGTCAAGTTTTGCCTACGATGAAAAGCAAATGTGTAATGCCATGAACACTGTCGATGGCGACCAGTGTATGCGCGATATTACCCGAGACGATTGGCGCGAACGCAGTAATGACATCGTCGGTGGCCGCTTTAAATCAAACTCTTGGTGGTACGATGGCACTGAGCTTAAAACCGATTTTAAAGAAGAGCGTGATGGTTATAACGGTTACACCACAGGTTTATTAAAGGTCCCTGAGGATACCTTGGCCGCGGCGGTCAAAATGAACTATGACCTGAGTGATGATGTGCGCGCGAATGTGCAAGTACAGTTTAGCCGCAATAACGCGTTTCGTCGTACCGATGCCGAAGGCCAAGACTATAACGACACTGAACTCTATATCGACCCTGTAACGGGTCTTCCCGGTACTATTGCTGCGGGCAGTATTTCACCAAACAATCCTTATGTGCCAGCCGAAATTGCTGCAACAGCAGGCAAGAGCATCACTTGGGATCGTCGCTTCCAAGAAGTTGGGCCCGTTGAGAGCGATAACGAGCGTACTACTTTGCGTACTTGGGCGGGATTGCAGGGCAACTTATTTGAAACTTGGACCTGGGATGCCTCACTGGGTTACGGTAAGTTTGAACAGCGTCAGCGCCGCAGCAATGAGATCAGTATTCGTCGTCTGCAATATGCTCTGGATGCTGAATACGCCGCCGATGGTGTGACTATCCAATGTGCCAGTGAAGAGGCAAGGGCCGAGGGCTGTGTTCCCGTCAATATCTTTGGTGAAGGTTCAATCAGTAAGGAAGGGGCGGACTATATCCGTGCCAATCCTTATATCAACACGGATATTACACAATTTAATGCTCTAGGATTTATCTCAGGTGAATTGTTTGAATTGCCCGCGGGTGGCGTGCAATCGGCATTCGGGGTCGAATATCGCCGTGATACTCAAGCCGTCGATACCGATAAAGCGATGCGTGGCGATGCGATAACGTTTAACGATGTGCCGCCCTTTGAAGGGGATGTGACCGTATGGGAAGCCTTTGGTGAAGCGAATCTTCCTTTGTTAAGGGATGAGGCTTTTGCTAATAGGCTCGACCTAGACTTGTCATTACGTCTTGCCGATTACAGCCAGAAAAACATCGACTTAATGTCGAGCTATCGTGCGGGTATCCTGTGGGAGCCGATTGCCAACTATGCCCTACGTGCTAACTACTCTCGTTCGCAACGTGCGCCGAATATTACTGAACTGATTTCTCCACCCCGTGGAGATTACGACAGTATTCGCGATATTTGTGATGGGGTAACAGCAACCTCTACAGGGGCGGGACATGATAGTTGTCGCCAAGACCCTGGTATTGCAGCCGCAATTGCGACTAACGGTATCTTTGAAGATGCGGGCGGTTCTAAATATTCGCCGAACGCCGGTAATGAAAACCTCACCGAGGAAACCGCGGATACCTATACCTTAGGCTTTACCATGGCGCCAGCCTTCCTCGAAGGCTTTAATCTGGCGGTCGATTATTACGATATCAAAGTTACCGATGCCATTGGTTCACTAAACAACGAGGATATTCTGGCCGAATGTTATAACTCGAGTAATCCCTATGGCGCCGATAACGAGTACTGTCAGGTCATCAGCCGCGATACTGAAGGGCAAATCACCCAGGTTATCCAACAGGAACAGAACCTAAATGACATTGTCACCCGTGGTGTTGATATCGCCATGGCCTACGAGTGGCAATTAGACGGTTACGGTGAACTCAGCTTAAAAACGAATTGGACCCATGTGTTGGAATTTAGCACTAGCTACTACGGCGCCGATGGTTTAGTTGAAGATGACTACGTGGGTGAGCTTGCCAGCGGGATTTTTGAGGACAGAGGTGCAATCTCATTAACCTGGAGCAATGATGATTGGCGTGTACGTTGGAGCGCTAAGTATAAGAGTGCCATGGTCGATAGCCACGATAGAGTTGAAGAGTGGAACGTGCTGAAAGCCGAAAACCAAGCCAAACTCGATGCTGGCGATGCCACTGCGGTAGCCAATCCAGAAACGCCCGCATTCTTATTCTACAGCTCGTATATCACCCACGATTTGTCGGTGTCTTACACTATGGACGTGAGTCAGGCTGAATTACGTTTATACGGCGGTGTGCGTAATATTTTCGACAATCAGGGTCCTTGGGTGGCCGATACTGGTGATTTAGTCGAAACGGGTAATGGTAACTACAGCAGCGCCTATGGCGGTGGTGTTGGTCGCTATGCCTACCTAGGTGCAGAGCTTAAGTTCTAATATCGTTTAACTGATACTAATCACTTAAGTTTGTTCAACCGCATGTGGCTCCCTGCATGCGGTTTTTTATTGCCAATATCCGCAAGATATTGACATCAATAGGTTAGTCACACTCATCAAGCCTTAAGCCTTCAATGGGATAGATTGACACAGACCTTTGATACTTCTTCTGTCGAGAAGCGCTTAACGTTAACTCTTTCAGCCAGAGCTTGAATGAGTGCTGACTTGAAGTAAGTCGGCTAACGCGGAATAGTAAAAAGGCCAAAAAGGCAAAGCTTCGGTGCATACCTGAGGGGAGATACTCGCTTAAATACTGAATAAACACAGCATTTAAGGATAAGTGATAGCAGTAACTTGTTAAGCGATTGGCGGCTTATTATGCCGCCAATCATCTGATGGTGTGTTTTTGTGGAATGCTAAGCGCTGACTTCGCTCTTTGGCTTACAGGTTAGTGGATAGGCAGATTTGCCTTTAAGAACTGGCTTTGTTCCCAGAGCAAGTGTTCTAAGGATTCCTTAGCCGCATAACCGTGTCCTTCAAAGGGCAGGATAACTAATCTTGCTTTACCGCCAAGGCCTTGAATGGCATCAAATAGTCGCTCCGATTGCAGCGGGAAAGTGCCTGAATTTTGATCCATCTCTCCGTGAACTAATAGCAAGGGCGATTTGATGTTATCGGCATAATTAAATGGTGACATTTGTTGATAAATATCATTGGCTTGCCAGTAGTAACGCTCCTCATTTTGAAAGCCAAAAGGCGTTAGACTGCGATTATAGGCACCGCTACGGGCAATGCCTGCATAGAATAAATCCGTATGGGCGAGCAAGTTCGCCACCATAAAGGCCCCGTAGGAGTGTCCACCCACGGCGATTTGTTTGCGATCGGCAATGCCTAAATCGACCAAGGTATCGACAGCCGCCTGCGCGTTGGCAACGAGTTGCTCGCGAAAGCTGTCATTGGGTTCTTTATCCCCTTGAGCGATGATGGGCATAGAGACTTTATCAAACACCGCAAAGCCTTCGGCGACTAATGGGACCGGGCCCCTTGGACTGATGCTGGGATATTGGTTGGCGCTAAAGCTGATTTGGCCCGCGACATCGGGATCGTTAAATTCGCGCGGATAAGCCCACATCAACACGGGTAAGGTGCCTTGCTCCTTGGTGTAATTAGCGGGTAAGTAGAGAGTGCCTGACAGGGGCACGCCATCGGCTCTTTTGTAGGTGATCAGCTGCTTCTGCATCCCCCGATACGCACTCAGTTCATCGGCCTGTTGGTAGAGCACACGTTCTTTGGCGCCATCGATTAAGACGAGGCTTGGGGCTTCAGTCGGGCTTTCACGGTTGATAATCAGTTGTAAGGGCTCAAGATTGAGCACATAGCGCACCGACTCTAATTGGTTGGTTGCAGATTGCCATAACAGTGAGGATTCCCCGGTAGCGAGTGAGGTGCGTTTTAAAAATGGCTTATCCCCCTGAGGCGATGCCCCTTGGCCGTAGTGAATAACCCCTGCGGTTTGTGCCTGCTGCACGCGGATCACTTGCCCTTTGCCTTGGGTATATTCTCTAGGGAATTTTCCAAGCTCTTGATATTTATCGCGCAGATTACGCTCGTTCAAGGTATACAACGAACTTTCCCCAAGGTGGGTATCTAGGCGACTCAGTCGCAGTAACTGTGCTTTGCTATTACGCTGGCTCACTAAGGCGATGTTATTTTCCGCCCAGTCGATATCGATGATCCGCCAAGGGGTTTTGGCGATGAGTTTGGCCTTTTGGGTAAAGGGGGCATCGAGTTGCCATAGGCTATCCCGTAGCGGCGCCTCTTGCTGGCTATCACCCTGATCTAAAGCCTCGGTAAAGGCTAAGGTTGCGCCTTGCCCTTGAACCCAATGGAACATGCGAGGGCCGGGTAAAACTGAGTCTCTTCCTTGGGGCTTAGATTCTCCACTCTGGCTTTGGTGCAGTTGCGTAATACGTTGACCATCAAGATTATAAATCTCTGTTAAGGTTGGAAAATCATAATACTTTACTTGGGTTGAGAAGGGCGTAGTGAGCTGATGGGTTAAGATATACTGACCATCTGGCGACAGCGAAAAATCCTCAAAAATGCCCGGCGCGGCGATATTTGTCAGCTTGCCATCCATATCCACAAGGGCCAGTTGACTGGTCGTCAGTTGGCTAAAGCGTTGTTTGTCAGCGCTGGTTTTCAATAAGTCTTGATAGGTGCGCTGCGGGCTTTGTTTGCCCGAGGTTTCCTTGGTTTTCGGTGCGTAAACGGTAGGGGCCATGCTCGCGTTGGCATTTGAGGCTATGACAAAGCGAGCGAGCAGGTTGTTATTGTTAGCCCATTGATAATCAAGGTTAATCGTGCCATTTAATCGGTTGTCTGACAGGCGCTTGTGGCGGTCTTGAGCGATGTCGTAAACATATAAGTAACCACCCTCAGGTGTTAGGCTGACATAGGACAAATAGCGGCTGTTGGGTGAGAATTGCACTTCGGTGATATCGTGGCCACCGGGCAAGCTTATCAGCCGCTGTCGATTATCCTGAATATTAATCAGCCTGAGTTGGTGGTAGCGCTGGGTTATACGGCTCGGTAAATATTGCTCGGCGGCGATACGTAATCCAGCCAACTTCTGCTCTGGCTGGGCAAGCGTGGCAATGCTCGGCGCTGCAATTGGGCTGAGTAATGCCAGCCACTGATGATTGTTTGAGAGTCGAGTCGTGAGATCCGCGTTATGCGCAATGGTTTGTTGCAGTGCGGGGGAAGGTTTCTGGTAGTCCTGCGCTAAGGTGTTGGGGATAAAAATCAGGCATAGCATAGTCCAGATGCCGGTCAAGGTTAAGCGAAGCATACTTGGGTTCCTAGCAAAGTAAATTACCCCTGCTGAGATGAGTTAACCGCAGGAGTAAGGCTTTGACTCTTATGTTGTTATTGGTCAATCAGTTGTAAGTAATCTGTTGCTGTATCGCAATCTATCCCGGCTCGTTTCTATATTGTTTAAATCTCTATTTTAGATTTTTAATTAGCTAATATTTTGAATTTTATATAGTTAGTTTAAAACATTGGATTGCTATCTTTGTTAAGTCTTAGGTAGTATTTAGCCACACGATGTACTCATTACCCTAACCATAAAAAGACAAATAGCGAAGGTGTGAGAAAAATGAAGGATAAGAGTAAGTTGGGTTTTTACTTGGGGAATTGTCGTATTGACCCTTCCGATAACTCAATTTTATTTCAAACGCAGGGGGATGAAACCTCCTCACATGAATCCGCTAAAGTGTCGCTTCAACCTAAGTTTATTGAAGTGCTTAGCTATCTTGCCCTGCGTTATCCTCATGTGGTTACCCGCGATGAGTTGATTACTCAAGTGTGGGAAGGTAATGCCTACGTCGGCACTAAGGCGCTCACGAATGCCATTTGGCATTTACGGCAGCAATTATCGCCTCTAGACGTGGAGGGTGGCGTGATTGAGACAGTGCGTAAGGCTGGTTATCGCTTGTTGTTACCGCCTATCTACGATCAACTCGACGATACTGAAGAAGATTTACGGCAGACCACTGAGACTAAATTGCAACATGCCAATCAGCGTCTGCGTTTAATGGCGATGGTGCTGGGGGCCGTGGCTGTTGTCAGTAGTTTATTTATTGGTATGCATTTATATCAAGATAAACAGCGGATGACGGATACCCAAATGACGGTGCTGACTCGAGATCCGGGTTCGGAGCGTTATCCAAGGTTATCCCACGATAGGCGTTGGCTTGTGTATGGTGCGAGTCGTCCTGGGGTGACATCTAGTCTGTATCTTAAAGATTTTAAACGTGAAGATGTTCCCGCCCGTCAGTTAACCCCTTCAACATCGGTTGAGCTGCGTGCTGTGTGGAGCTTAGATGATACCAAGCTGTTTTTTGCCTCCCGCAGCCACGCGACGGGAAAGTGCACTATTACTCAATTGACTTTAGCGACAAATGAGATGCTAGCCCTAGCGCCCTGTAGCACGGATATGGCGGCGATAGATATTTCCCACGATGGTCAATATCTTGCTTATATCTCCTCCCACGAGGCGGATAAAGTGGGGGGGATTTACCGCTTATCTTTGGCAAAAGCGGACGCTACGGCTGAAAGATTATCCTGCGAAAGCCAGTGTAATTACGAAGATAGAGATTTAGCCTTTAGCCCCGATGGTAAATGGCTCGCGATAGCGAGGCGCTTTAGTAATATCTCTGAGGATATTTTTATTCGCGACTTAGCCAATGCCAATGAAAAACGCTTAACCCAAGGACTAGAAGATATTCGCGGCTTGAGCTGGACGCCCAACAGTCAGGCGTTAGTGTTTGCCACGGAAGACTCTGGTAGTCGCAATGGTTTTACTATCGATATCGAAACGGCCCATATTCGGCCACTCGATGTGGAAGGTATGAGTTATCCGAGTAGCGTATCCGATGAGGGCGAGTTGGTTTATCACCAGTATCGTCGGCAATTCCAAATGGCGTATTTTTCCCTCGGGGATAAAGTGCCGGGCAGTTTGTTTCCGCTGCTGTATTCCGGTATTAGCCATCGTAATCCCCATTATTCACCTGAGGCGGGGCGAATCGTGTTTGTCTCTAGCGATACTGGCTATAACGAGATTTGGACCTCGGATATCAAGGGGCAAAAACTAGAGCAACACACTCAGCTTAAGTCGCGTGTCGCTTACCCGCGTTGGTCACCCGACGGTTCTAAAATTGCCTTTATCGCCCCCGATGATCGCAATGAAGGCAATCGCATTTTTATTTTAGATTTAACCAATAAGAACATTACCGCCTTAGCCTCGAGTTATCACAACCATGGTCGCCCCAGCTGGAATTGGCAGGGTACTGCGGTATTCGCATCGACCAGCGACGGTATCACCGAGTTTTATTTAGATAACAGTGCGCCCAAGGTGATAAGCCCTCTGAGTATGGCGGTGGGATTTGCCAAGTCGGCAACTGAATTGGTGTTTAGCCGTTATGGAGTGAATGGGCTCTGGTTGATTAATCTCGCGCAGCCTGAAGAGGTAACACAGCTCATTTCCAGCAAAGTGTTTCGATCTGGTAATAATTGGGCAATGACGGCGGACGGGGTGTATTTCAAATCCAGTAATGGCAATGAGCAGAGATTAAATTACTGGGAGGCGAGCAGCCAGCAAGTCACGCCACTCCTCAGGGTGCCCCGCTCGAGCCTAAGCGGGTTTGGCTCCATGACTTATATTCCAGAGTCAAACCGCTTAGTGATGACGCTCGATGGTTTCCCACAGCGGGATATCATACTGCTTAAACACAAACTACTTCAGTAGGTTTGAGTTTTACTTAGCGCTAAAGCGTCCACCTAATACGGCTTCGCGGGAAGCGCCTGTCACCGCTGGCAGGTTGGCGGGCAAACCTAAATGGTGGCGCATTGCGAGCCACGCAAAGGCGATGCCTTCGGCCCATTTAGGGTCGACGCCCAGTGCAGAGGTGGTATCTATGTGATAATCCGGCAGTAGCGCCGCTAAGCGCTGCATTAACTCGGTATTAAAGGCGCCGCCACCGCAGACAAATAACTCTCCCACTGGGGCGAGTTTAAGGATATCGCGGGCGATGCTGTGGCAGGTTAAATCGAGTAAAGTCGATTGAATATCCTCTTCATCCAATTGATTAAACTCTGATAATTGCTGCTCTAACCAAGCCTGATTAAACAATTCGCGCCCCGTGCTCTTGGGATAGGCGAGGGAGAAATAAGGGTGCGACAGCAACTGCGCCAGTAGCTGTGGGTCGGTGTTGCCCGAAGCGGCCCATTCACCGTCTTTGTCATAGGGCTCATTTTTCACTTGCTGGATCCAGGCATCAATCAGCGTATTGCCTGGCCCAGTATCGAAGCCTAAGACCTCTTCACGATTCCCGGTCAGATAGGTGATATTGGCAATGCCGCCAATATTGAGGATCACGCGCTTTTTACCGACTTGAGCAAAGGTTTGCTGGTGGAAGGCGGGTACTAAGGGCGCGCCTTGGCCACCTAAGGCAATGTCTTTACGACGAAAATCGGCAATCACATCGATGCCCGTCTCGGTTGCTATGGTGTTGGGATCGCCAATTTGTAGGGTAAAACCCACCTCAAGGTTTGGCATGTGGCGCACGGTTTGGCCATGGCTACCAATGGCAATGATGTCTTCTTTGGCTATCTGGGCTTTGGCGAGCAAGTTGTTGACTGCGAGGGCAAATAATTTACCGACACTGCGGTCAAGGCGACCAAGGCGGTTGATTTCATCATTGCCGGGCAGGCATAAACGCTGCAATCCCTTAAGCAAATGGCTCGGGATCGCCTCGGTATGCGTTGCGATAAGCTGCGGCTGCTCGCCCGCAAAGTCGACTAACACCGCATCGACGCCGTCCATACTGGTGCCAGACATCAGTCCAATATAATAAGCCTTGTTCATGTAGAGGATCCGTCCGTCGTTATTGCATCGCCAATTGGGTTTGCTTGTTCTGTGAAATGCTGGCCATCAACTGTTTGCTGAGCGCATCGAATTGTGGCTTTTCTTTACGGGCAATCGATTCGGCCTTAGGTAAATCAACCGTTCTTGGATTACGGTGTACGCCATTGACGATAAATTCATAGTGTAAGTGAGCGCCTGTGACGCGTCCTGTCTTACCTAAGGTGCCGATAATTTGCCCCTGCTTAACGCTGGCCCCTTTACTGACGTTGCGTTTGGTCAAATGCAAATACTTAGTCGTGTAGGTATCGTTGTGCTTAATGAACACATAGTTACCGTTAAATTGATTGTAGCCGGATTCGACAACTCGGCCATTTCCCGCCGCCTTAATGGGGGTGCCGATGGCGGCAACATAATCAACGCCGCGGTGAGCCTTAACTTGCCCCGTAACTGGGTGTAGGCGTTTCGGGTTGAAGTTTGAGCTGACGTATTTAAAGTCAACCGGTGAGCGCAGGAAGGCCTTACGCATGCTAGTGCCGTTTTCGGAGTAATAGTTGCCGTCGGTATAGCGAATGGCGGTGTAGCGCTCATCTTGGTTGATAAACTCGGCGGCGAGGATATTGCCGTTACGTAAAAACTCGCCTTCGGCATACTCCTGCTCGTAGATAATGGCGAAGCTGTCGCCCTCACGTAAATCCAAGGCAAAGTCGATATCCCAGCCAAACACGGTCGAGAGCTGCATAATTTGGTTCGCGTTTAAACCCGCATCGACGGCGGCATTCCAGAAGTTACTCTTGATTTTCGCACTGGTGAATTGGGTGCGGATTTCAATGTCTTTTTCTGAGATTTTCTCGGAATACTTATCCTGATCCTTTGTGATCACTAAGGTCGATACCGCATCGACACGGTAGCGCACTTCGGTTAAATCGCCCTTGGCATCCTTCGAAATCACAATTTCTTCGCCGGGGATGATTTTTAACAGATTCTGTTTGGCGAGTGGCAACTGGGTAATTTCGTACACATCTTTGCTGGTGAGTCCCGCACGCTCAAAAACTGCGGCTAAGGTATCGCCATTTTTCACATTAAAATGCTCAACGTCCCTGTGGTGGGCACTCTCTAAGGTTTCGCTGGCGGGCACATTGCCTGCGGCTAAGGCGTCGGCCGAAGATAACGGCGTGGCGTTGGTGGATGCATCTTGCGATTGGCCCTCAACCCCTTCTGGACGCTCTGGTGAGCGAAAGGCTAAGGGAACATCGTAACGGGTATTGACTTGAGCTTGGTCTGCGACACCTTGAGTTTGTCTTGAAGCTTGCGCTTCTTCAGAGGGAAAGAGCAGGGTTATCGTAGTGATAACAGAAAGAATGCTGAGGAGAATTTGATGCTTTTTAGGCAACAATTTAAATAACGTTATAACCTTTCCCATGTGACGCCGATACCGATTACCTAAGGCTTGAATAATCCCGTTAGTGTACACACTTTCAATTGTGGTGGCTAACAAGTAACATAAGTCTCCTCATTTTATGATCATGGCCTTAGGAGTCCCCGCCGAGATGGCTGATTTAGACCAAGTATTAGCAGAAATTAGACGTGGTACCGATGAGATCCTACTCGAATCGGATCTGCTGGAAAAACTCAAAGAAGGACGTCCACTTCGTATCAAGTTAGGCGCTGATCCTACCGCACCGGATATCCATCTTGGACACACAGTAATTTTAAATAAATTAAGATTATTCCAAGAGTTAGGTCATGAAGTCATTTTCTTAATTGGTGACTTTACCGGTATGGTGGGTGATCCAAGTGGTAAAAACAGCACGCGTCCACCACTCACCCGTGAGCAAGTATTAGCCAACGCCGAGACCTACAAAGAGCAGGTCTATAAAATTTTGGATCCTGCCAAAACCCGTATCGAGTTCAACTCGAGCTGGTTAGAGCCATTAGGCGCAGCGGGGATGATCCGTTTAGCCTCGCAGCAAACCGTCGCCCGTATGATGGAACGTGATGACTTTAAGAAGCGCTATGCTTCGGGTCAGTCGATCGCTATCCACGAATTTATGTACCCACTCTTACAGGGTTATGACTCAGTAGCCCTGAAGGCCGACGTTGAATTAGGCGGAACCGACCAAAAGTTCAACCTGTTGATGGGCCGTGAGTTACAGAAAGCCGAAGGCCAAAAGCCACAAGCCGTGATCATGATGCCACTGCTTGAAGGTTTAGACGGCGTGAAGAAAATGTCTAAATCGGCGCACAACTACATTGGTGTGAGTGAGCCCGCCAATGAAATGTTTGGCAAGATCATGTCGATTTCTGACGAATTAATGTGGCGTTACTTTGAGCTGCTGTCATTCCGTCCTTTGGCCGAGATTGAACAGTTCAAACAAGATATTGCCAACGGTGCTAACCCCCGTGATACTAAGATTGCGCTTGCGAAGGAAATCATCGCGCGCTTCCACGACCAAGCGGCGGCCGAGAGTGCCCATCAAGCCTTTATCGACCGTTTCCAAAAGGGCGCTATCCCAGATGATATCCCAGAGGTTGAATTAGCGGCGGGTGAAGGTTTAGCGATTGCTAACTTACTTAAAGATGCCGACTTAGTGGGTTCGACTTCCGATGCGATGCGTATGATCAAGCAAGGCGCGGTGAAGATGGACGGTGAGAAGGTTGATGATAGCCGCATGACCTTAAGCGCTGGCACGGTTGCCGTATTCCAAGTCGGTAAGCGTAAGTTCGCGAAAGTGACTCTGGTTTAAGCCGAATCGGATGTCACCATGTGCTACAGGCAGTGAGCTTAAACGGTTAATAAGTACTTACCAAGCAGTAAAAAGAGCGCCTAAGGGCGCTCTTTTTATATCTGCATTTTATCTCGATAGCTTAAGAGACTGTGCTTAAGGTGCTGTGCTTGCCTCATGCTCGCCGATATTGCATCTGTCGGTACCGAAATGCTGACCATCGCGACACTTCCACGCCAACTGGGCGGAATCCACTTGCCAGCGCTGGGCACTTTTCTTAAGCGACAGAATTAATAGCATTTGTGGGTGCTGCTGCGACAACTCGCTCACTTGATAGGTAAACACGCCATTTTTGGTGGGCTGAGTGCGGACAAGGGTAAACTTTTTACCTGCATATTGGCTGCTGATGGCGGTGGGATCTTCGCTCCAGGCTTGATGTTGCTCCTGGGCGGCCCGCAGTTGCTGGTTGAAATGGCTTACGGGTTGCACCGCGTAGGACACAATAATGGGCTGCTGCGCCTGTGCGTGGGGCGCGAGCATTAGGCCATTCAGGGCGAGTAGGGCAATCAGTCCAAACAACTTCATACAAACCTCATTGAAACGAAACGACCGGTAGGCATTGGATACCGCACCTCAGTCGTATTGACTCATTGCAGGTTTCGACTCGTTTTGAGGGCTCAAGTTTCAACAAAAGCTAAATTTTGTGACTACTGCATCGCTAATTGGTCTGACATGGTCTGGTAATCAATCAGATCCACATGCTCTGTGACCCTGTGATTACGCATATCGAGCTTAAGACTGGTGACCCCAGGAATGGCGACATCAATAATTTTTCCGGGTTTGCCAAATTGCTCGCCGGGGCCCTTAAAGTGATAGTTACCAATCATCACCACGAGGGAGCCTGCGTTATACATATGCTCGATATTGAAATCATATTCGAGCACACCCTCGTGGGCGCGCTCGAGGAAGTCGATAATAAACCGCCCACCCGTGTATTTACGATTGGCGGTTTTATCGAAGAAGACGGTATCACGGTTATAGAATTTGCCGAGTGTTTGATAGTCGTGCTCGGTTAGCGCGTTCATGTATTTTACGGCTAACTGCTGTTCTGCTGGCATTTCCCCTGAGTTAGCGTGTACAGACGCAGGAAACAAGGCCGGAACCCAAATAAGACAGACTAAAAGACACAATATTCGCAAACTATTCCCTCTTGGTTTTGAGATCAAAGGCGGGTAACGACAAATGCCATTTGATGGCGCATAGGCGAATGATTAAGGCACTGGTCATGGCTAAAAATAGTGCCGTTTTTTCGCCCATCCCGTAGGCAAGGCTTACGGTATAACCTATGCCGCCAACAATCGACGCAGTGGCATAGATTTCTGTGCGTAACACCATAGGGATTTGTCTGCACAGTAAGTCTCGAATAATGCCTCCTCCAACGCCCGTGATCAAGCCCATCACGACGGCAATCATGCCACTGAGTCCCATATTGAGGGCTTTTTCGGCACCAATCACAGTGAACAGGGCCAAACCTAAGGCATCGGCGACCGGCAGCGTATATTGCGGCATCTTGCGTGGACGGCGCACCAACAGCAAACAAGCTAGGACTGTGGCGAGTATGACAATGATGTAGTTAGGGTCGCGGATCCAAAACACGGGCGTAGCGCCAATCAGCGCATCGCGAATACTGCCGCCGCCGACCGCAGTCACCGAGGCCAGCACGATAACGCCAAAGGGGTCCATACGGTGACGACCTGCGGCTAAAGCGCCAGAAAGGGCAAATACCGCCGTGCCACATAAATCGAAGAAGTAAATCCAGTGGCTCATTTACTCATCTCTTTGATGTGGATGTTTAGCGCGTCCACAGAGATACGAATTTCTATCACAGACAAAATCAGTGAATAGAGCAGCAGTAGTAAGCTGGCACCGAAGATCACCGAGCCCGTCTTATTAAAACCGATATAGATGAAAATCATACAGAGCACACACAGGGCAAAGCTGGATACGCCGGCCTCCTGCATGCGGCGAATAATCCGGATCCGTTGGCTTAAGTTTTTAATCTGATCCTTATGCACGGGTTTATCACCGTTACTGAGCTGACGTATCAGTGCTGCCAATGCAAAGAAACGGTTGGTATAGGCCAGTAATAGCAGTGAGATTGCCGGAAATAACAAGGCGGGAGTTGTTAATGAAACATGCATGTTTTCGAACAAGATAGTCAGCCTTTAACCCAATGTTAAGATTAAAGGCATCATATCACAGGGTTTGTAGCCAGCGTAAACCCGCCCAAATGATAGGAAGTAAGGTAATAAAGCTAAACCAGATAGCACAGGCCCGCGATGTGAGTTTTACCGCGGGGGCAATCATCTCTTGGTGCGGCTGTGGCCCATGGGCAATCTTAGCCACATCAATGCGTTGCCCCGAAAACTTCTGTGGTCCACCCAATTCAATGCGTAAAATGTTTGCCACTAAGGACACGCTCATCACATAACCCCGCAGGGCTGGATGATTTTTAGAGGTGCGAAACAGCATTGCTAAAGCCTTGGAGCCGCCCTGAATCGCAATCGACAGACTCCATAACCAAGCAGGGATCGCCAGCAGTGCCGTAGAAATAACGTGCACCGAACTGCAAAAGTGTTGGTACTTAGGTTGAATGGGCGGCCAACTGAGTTCGAGCTGTTTAATCATTCTCACCGCCAGCACCATAGGGGCGCCTGCGATCGCAAAGAAGAAGATGGTCGATGCCGTGCCGTAAATCGGCGCGGTAGCGAGCTTTTCTATCGTGGCCTTGGTTAAACCGACTTCCGACAGACTATCCGTATCACGGACAATCCACGGCTGTAATAGCTTTTTTGCGCTGGCATTATCCTCGCGCTTTAATGCTTTAGCTATTTCGTCGGCGACTTGGCTAAAGCCTGCATCCGTCAAACACAGATACAGAACTAAAAACTCAAAGAACCAAGGGAAGGCGGCAAGTTCGAGTAAAAAAGTGATAATCGCCCAGAAGGGAAACACCAGCAGCAACATGGCTAAAAAGCCAGCGGTCGCCTGTTGACTGGGCGCGCGCCCGGGGCGATTGACTTTGGCGGCGAGCTGTTTGGCTAAGTGACTAAACCAAATCAGTGGCTGCATTTCCCTTGGCAATGGCGCTAAACGCGCCAACAGTAAAGCAAAGAAAAGTACCAAGAAGCCCTCAAACAAAGCGCCATCAATTTCGACAAGTTGTTGATAAAAAGAACTGTGCATCAGGTACTTTCCGCAATCATGCTTTAGTCAATTACTTTACTGAGTTTGGATCTAATTGCTCAAGCAGCAACATCACCATTAGTGCCGAATGGTAACCTGCCTTCACAATGTAAGAATCAAAATCGACCGGTGAGTCGTTGTTGGCGTTGTCAGAGAGCGAGCGGATCACCACGAATGGCACGCCGAACTGATGGCAAACTTGGGCAATTGCAGCGCCTTCCATCTCACAGGCCGCCATGGTTGGGAAGTGCTCTAACATGGTCTTGGTGCGAACAGGGTCGCAAATAAAGCTATCGCCAGTACAGATTAAGCCTTCAATCGCTTTCACTTCGCCTAATTGTGCGATGGCCTTATTAGCCGCTTCGACTAAGTATGGCGCCGGAATAAACGCTGCGGGTTGCTGCGCCATTTGGCCAATTTCGTAACCAAATGCGGTGACATCCACATCGTGGTGGCGCACTTCGGATGAAATCACGATATCGCCAATCGACAGTGAATCGACAAAACCACCCGCAGAACCTGTGTTGATTACCGCATCGGGGGCGTATTTCTCAATCAGCAGCGTGGTGGCAATACTAGCGGCGACTTTACCAATACCAGAGCGCGTCACTACAACGTCTTTGCCCGCTAAGGTGCCAGCGATAAATTCAATACCTGCAATCGTTTGCGAAGAGGCGTTTGTCATAGCCGCAATAAGATGGGCAACTTCTGGCTCCATAGCGCCAATAATACCAATTTTCATGGGAGACCCTTTTGATTCTACTGAATGTGTGATGCCACTAAAGAGTGGGATAACAGAATGGCGGCTAATATACCACAGTTATGCTTTGACGTTATTGTGGGATTGCGATTGCTTGATTGGGGTGGGATAAAACGCGCGGAAGGTAAAAAAATGCGCACCCTAAGGTGCGCCAAAATTCACAAGCAAATGGTGGACTCGTGGGTACGAGTCCGAGACTCACAGGTACAGCGGTACAACAAAAAACAATTAATCTAAGTAGTTAAGAATACCTTGCGCGGCATCACGTCCTTCAGCAATAGCGGTCACAACCAGATCCGAGCCACGGACCATATCCCCGCCAGCAAATACCTTTGGATTGGTGGTTTGGAATGGGTTATCGGCCTGTTTACTGGCTTTTACTCGGCCCCATTGGTCGAGTTCAATGCCGTAATCGGCAAACCAAGGCGCTGGGCTAGGTTGGAAACCGAAGGCGATAATCACCGCATCGGCGTCGAGTAACTGCTCGCTGCCTTCAATTGCTTCAGCACGTTGACGGCCACTCGCATCGGCTTTACCCATTTGGGTTTCAACGCATTCCACACCCACCACTTTGCCATCCTGGGTTTTAATCGCCACGGGTTGACGGTTAAACAGGAAGTTCACTCCCTCTTCACGGGCGTTTTGCACTTCGCGGCGTGAACCCGGCATGTTGGCTTCATCACGGCGATAGGCACAAATCACACTGCTGGCACCTTGGCGCACGGCGGTGCGAACACAGTCCATGGCGGTATCACCACCACCGAGTACCACCACGCGTTTACCAGCAAGGTTAAGGTAAGGCGTATCAGGGCTTGTGCTGCCCATCAGGTGATGGGTATTACCAATCAAGTAGGGTAGAGCTTGGTACACGCCTTGGGCATCTTCGCCCTCAAGGCCCGCTTTCATAGCGGTGTAGGTACCCATGCCGAGGAAGACAGCATCGTATTCCTCAAGCAGTTGGTTAAAGCCAACATCCTTACCCACAGTGACGCCCAGTTTGAACTCGATGCCCATGCCTTCTAACACAGTGCGGCGAGTTGCCATCACGGCTTTATCCAGTTTAAAGGCGGGAATACCGTAGGTCAGCAGGCCACCAATCTGGGGATACTTATCAAACACCACAGCCTTAACCCCATTACGGGCAAGAATATCGGCACAGCCTAAACCAGCTGGGCCTGCGCCCACAATCGCGACCTTTTCCTTGCGCGGCGTGACCTTGCTCATATCCGGACGCCAGCCTTGGGCGATGGCGGTATCGGTAATGTATTTCTCCACATTACCGATAGTCACGGCACCAAAGTCGGCGTTTAGGGTACAAGCGCCTTCACAGAGTCTGTCCTGTGGGCAGACGCGGCCGCAGATCTCGGGCAGGGTATTGGTCTCATGGACTAAATCCGCTGCTTCCATAATTCGGCCCTGTTGCGCCAGTTTCAGCCAATTGGGAATATAGTTGTGCAGCGGACATTTCCACTCACAATAAGGGTTACCGCAATCGAGGCAACGGTCCGCCTGTTCAGTCACCTGAGCTTGAGCAAAGGGCTGATAAATCTCAATAAACTGAGTCGAACGCTTTGCTGCAGGGTGTTTAGTTGGGTCTTTGCGACCCACTTCAATAAATTGAAAATCGTTACTCATCTGCTATTACCCCGCTTTAACTGCTAGTTCCGGGCTCGATTGCTCTAATTTGAGCAGATCTGCAACGGCGATATTTTTCGGTTTCACTAAAACAAAGCAATCTAACCAGTTGGCAAAGTCGCTTAAGATCATCTTCGCGTGCTCACTGCCAGTCTCGGCCACATGCTCTTCAATCAAGCCTTTCAAATGCTGTTGATGGATAGGTGATTCGAGTTTTTGGGTATCGACAAGCTCGTTATTCACGCGGCGGTTAAAACGGCCAAATTGGTCGAAGACATAGGCAAAACCGCCCGTCATCCCTGCGCCGAAGTTGACCCCGGTTTTGCCGAGCACAACAACGATACCGCTGGTCATGTATTCGCAGCCGTTATCGCCTAAGCCTTCAACTACGGCAATGGCGCCAGAGTTACGTACCGCAAAGCGTTCACCCGCTTGACCCGCAGCGAAGAAGCGTCCACCCGTCGCGCCATACAGACAAGTGTTACCGACAATCGCGCTGCGCTCGCTCTGGAATGGACTCCCTAGCGGTGGATAAATCACAATCTTGCCGCCCGACATGCCTTTACCGACGTAGTCGTTGGCATCACCGCAGAGCTTGAGTTCAAGGCCTGGGCTGTTCCATACCCCAAAACTTTGGCCGGCACTGCCATTAAAGCTGAGTTTAATCGGTGCCTTAGTGCCTTTAACGCCAAGGGTGGTCGCGATATAGCCCGACAGGCGTGCGCCCACTGAGCGGTCGGTGTTGTTGATACTGTAAGCGGCATCGAAACACTCGCCCTTATCGACCGCACTCTGACACTCGTTGAGCAGATGTTGGTTGAGTAAGCCTAAATCCGCTGGTGGATTGGTTTCCTGCCAAGTGCGCGAGGTGCTGGCTCTGACCTTAGGCTGATACAGGATCGGCGCTAAATCGAGTCCGCGTTGTTTATCGGTCTGGCCTTCCAAGGTATGTAGCCACTCACTGCGGCCCACTAAATCTTCGAACTTGCTGACCCCTAGCGTTGCCATCCACTCGCGTACTTCCTCGGCGACAAACTCAAAGTAAGTCATCACTCGCTCTGGTAAGCCGTGGTAGTGGTTATCGCGCAGTTTCTTGTCCTGAGTTGCGACACCAGTAGCGCAGTTGTTCAGGTGGCAAATACGCAGGTACTTACAACCTAAGGCAATCATAGGCACAGTCCCGAAGCCAAAGCTCTCGGCGCCGAGTAAGGCTGCCTTGATGACGTCGGTTCCGGTTTTTAGGCCGCCATCGACCTGCAAGCGGATCTTATGGCGTAGGCCATTTTCCACCAGAGATTGATGCACTTCGGCAAGGCCGAGTTCCCATGGGCTGCCGGCGTATTTCACCGAAGTGATAGGGCTTGCGCCCGTGCCACCATCGTAGCCAGAAATAGTGATCATATCGGCGTAGGCTTTTGCTACACCTGTGGCGATAGTACCGACACCTGGCTCAGACACTAACTTCACGGAGATCAGTGCCTTGGTATTGATTTGTTTTAAATCGAAAATCAGCTGGGCTAAGTCTTCGATAGAGTAAATATCATGGTGCGGTGGTGGTGAAATCAAGGTTACACCTGGGCGCGCGTGGCGCAGTCCTGCAATTTCCACACTCACCTTATGGCCTGGCAGTTGTCCGCCTTCACCGGGTTTTGCGCCCTGTGCGACTTTAATCTGCAACACATCGGCATTGACTAGGTAATGGGCGGTTACGCCAAAACGTGCCGAGGCAATTTGCTTAATCGCCGAGTTACGCTCGGTGTTAAAGCGACGCGCATCCTCACCACCTTCGCCCGAGTTGGAGCGGCCGCCTAAGCGATTCATGGCGATGGCTAATGCCTCATGGGCCTCGGGGCTTAGGGCGCCAATACTCATGGCCGCACTGTCAAAGCGTGGGAATAAGTGGCTGGCTGCTTCAACTTTATCCAGTTCAATTGCAGCTTGGTCAGCTTTAATGCCAATCAAATCCCTTAGGGTGGCAACTGGGCGGTTATCGACTAATTCGGCGAATTTCTTATAGGTCGCAAAATTCTTGTCGATTAAGGACGCCTGCAGCGTGTTGACCACATCTGGGTTGAAGCAGTGGTACTCACCGCCATCCACGTATTTGAGTAAACCGCCTTGTGGCAGTGGCACATGGGCGCGGTAAGCGGCTTTATGCAGCAGCGCTTGATCTTGAGCGATATCCTCAAAGCTGGCGCCTTCGATACGGCTTACTACTCCTTTAAAGCAGAGTTCAATTACATCGCTGGCAATACCAATGGCCTCAAACTGTTGGCTACAACGGTAGGAGCCGACGGTGCTGATCCCCATTTTCGACATGATCTTACGTAGGCCTTTCTCGATGCCGTAGCGGAAGTTCAGCATCAACGCCGTGGTATCGGTCAATTGATGGCGTTTCGCCAGATCTGAGATTGATTCATACACTAGATACGGATAAATCGCCGTAGCACCAAAGCCGAGTAGCACTGCAAAGTGGTGCGGATCCCGCGCCGATGCGGTCTCAACAATGATGTTGGTATCGCAGCGTAGGCTCTTGCTCACCAGCATTTGTTGTACTGCGCCAACTGCCATGGCCGCCGGGATCACCTGCGCCGATTTATCAATCGCGCGGTCGGATAAAATCAGCAGCGTGGTGCCACTGCGAGCTAAACGCTCGGCTTCCGAGGTGATGCGGCGGATAGCGTGCTCTAAGCCTTCCTTCGGATCGTAGTTTAAGTCGACGATATTGGCGCGATAGTAAGTGCTATCTAATCCGAGTAATTGGTTGAAATCACTGAATAATAATATCGGTGAGTTGAACATCACTCGATAGGCATGACCAGTGGTTTCGTTGAAGAGGTTTTGCTCGCGGCCGATACAGGTCGCCAGAGACATCACGTGCTTTTCACGCAGCGGATCGATAGGCGGGTTAGTGACTTGAGCGAATTTCTGTCGGAAATAGTCATAGAGCGAGCGTGACTTTTTCGACAATACGGCCATTGGCGTATCGTCGCCCATGGAACCTGTCGCTTCTTCGCCTTGTTTTGCCAGCACCCAAATCACTTGTTCAAGCTCTTCGCGGGTGTAACCAAATTGCTTTTGGTATTGCAGTAGTTGCTCAGGGCTTAATTCGCTGGCGCCATGTTGCTCCGTTGCCAACTGCTCTGCTGGGATCAGAGTACGGCTGTTTTTCGCCATCCACTCTTTATAGGGGTGGCGACGCTTAAGGTCATTATCGATTTCGAATGATTGGTACAGACGACCATTGAGTGTATCTAACACTAACAGCTCACCCGGGCCGACGCGGCCTTTCTCAATCACTTCATCGGCGGCATAGTCCCAAATGCCCACTTCGGAGGCGAGGGTGAGGATACGATCTTTAGTGATCACATAACGAGATGGGCGCAGACCGTTACGATCCACTGCGCAAGCGGCGTGGCGACCGTTGGTCATTACGATACCCGCTGGGCCATCCCAAGGTTCCATATGCATGGAGTTAAAGTCATAGAAGGCTTTTAGCTCATCATCCATCTCTGGGTTACTCTGCCATGCTGGCGGAATAAGCAAACGCATGGCGCGGTATAGGTCCATACCGCCTGAGAGCAGCATCTCGAGCATATTGTCGAGGGAGGATGAATCGGAGCCCGTTTCATTCACAAAAGGTGCCGCCTGTTGTAAGTCGGGCAGCAATGGTGAATTAAACTTGTAGGCACGTGCACGGGCCCATTGGCGGTTACCGGTAATAGTGTTGATCTCGCCGTTATGGGCAAGATATCTAAAGGGCTGAGCGAGTGGCCATTTAGGTGAAGTATTAGTTGAAAAGCGTTGATGGAATAAACAAATAGAGCTCTTCAAACGGATGTCGGCAAGGTCGGGATAGAATGCGGGCAAGTCGGCTGGCATCATCAAGCCTTTGTAGACTATGACTTGACCTGAAAGACTCGCGACATAAAAGTCTTTATCGTCAGTAATTTGTTGCTCTAAACGGCGGCGAGCCATGTAGAGGCGACGCTCAAGATCTTTCTCACGCCAGCCAATCGGGGCGTTGATCAGGACTTGATAGATTTGCGGCAGGCTCGATTTACCAATCTCACCCAATACTTCAGGATTGACGGGGACTTTACGCCAGCCTGCAATGCTTAAGGTTTCACGCTCGAGTTCGCGTTCGAGAATAAACTTGGCTTGGTCGGCCAGTTCTTCATCTTGGCTTAAAAACAACATGCCCACGGCGAATTTGCGGCTCAGGTGCCAGTCATTTTCCGCGGCAATGGCTTCAAAGAATTGCAATGGTAGCTGCATTAATAAACCACAGCCGTCCCCAGTTCGACCGTCAGAGGCGATACCGCCACGGTGTTTCATGCGATCGAGGCCATGGATGGCGGTGCGCACGATACGATGGCTGGCTTCGCCATCCATTTGTGCAATCAAGCCAAAACCACAATTGTCCCGCTCAAAACTGGGATGATATAAGCTCATACAAAAACCTCCCTTGACCTCAACGAAATTACTACTCGGGGAGAAATGTAAAGACTTTCTATAGATATGCACCCGAACCACCCAAATTATCCTGACATTAACCAAAGGTCAAACCAAAAATTTGCATAAAATATGGGTATTCATTCATGTTTTATACACAAAATACAATTACTTGACGTTAACGTTAACTGACTAAAGTGCTGTATAACATTATGAATAAAAAGAATTTTAAAAAATGAAAAACGATAGAGTTACTAAAATGTAACATTGAAATCGATTGTTTTTGATTTAGAAATAGTGATTTTTATTGCAAATACAGTGGTTGTATAAAAATATAAAATAAATGAATTGTTATTCTTTTTGCTTGTGAGTGAAATCACGGAGTGTAAAGACACTGTGAGCAATGACTCAGGTTTTAAGCTTTGCCGCTGTGAATCTAACCGGAGTTTGATTTACCACCAAGAAAACGATGCTCGCTTTGTTTATCATGAGTTTTTCCATCTAAACACTCGTCTTTATCTCTTCTCTTTTGTGATTTTATCTTGGTTATTTTTAATGAAACGACATGAAATTTGGCAGGCGAGCTAATGGGGCTCGATGCATACGTAAACACATTCGGTGCCGTGTGTAAGGCTAAATACGGCGAGCGCTTACGCAAGCTGACTATCGATGCCAAATTCACTTGCCCTAACCGCGATGGCACCCTAGGACGGGGTGGTTGCACCTTTTGTAATGTGGCCTCCTTTAGCTATCAGCAGGCGGAAACGCTCAGCATTAGTGAGCAATTAGAGCAGGGGAAAGCCCGTTATAAAGAGGCGAAACCTAAGCTGAATGCGGATAAGTTTATCGCGTATTTTCAGGCCTATACGAGCACCTATGATGAGTATCAGGTGTTGATGGCCAAATACGATGAAGCGGTCAAAGACAGTGAGATTGTGGGCCTGTGTGTTGGCACTCGTCCCGACTGTGTGACAGATAATGTGCTAGATTTATTAGCGAGTTATCAGCAAAAGGGGGTCGATGTCTGGCTGGAACTTGGGTTACAAACCGCCAATGATAGCACCTTGCATAAGATTAACCGTGGGCACGATTTTGCCTGTTATTGCGATACGGTTGCACGGGCCAGAAGCCGAGGCCTAAAAGTCTGTACTCACCTTATCTTAGGCTTACCCGGTGAAACTCACCTCGATTATATGGCGACACTGCAGGCGGTGCTGGCGCAGGGCGTCGATGGCTTAAAGCTACATCCATTACATGTCGTCGAGGGCAGTACGATGGCAAAGGCTTGGCGCGCAGGACGCTTGCCATTGCTCAGTCTCGAAGAGTATGCGGCTTGTGCGGGCGAGCTGGTTCGGCATACACCGAAAGAAGTGATTTTTCATCGGGTGACCGCCTATGCGAAAAAACCGATACTACTCGCGCCCAATTGGTGCGGTTATCGTTGGAATGGTTTAGTGGCAATTGTTGAGGATCTTGCGCGTAAGGGTGGACAAGGCGCGGCATTAGCGCGACCATAATGACCATATCGCTTGAAGGGATTCAGTTTAAACCGATTTATCGCTGAGAGTGTTTTAAATAGTTGATTTTTTGTTAAATAAACCGTGATTTGACCACAAATGCTGCTATAAGTTGCACTGACAATTTTAGTGGGTATCATGTCATAAACGTGTTTTAAGCATTGGACTACTTAAGGGAGGCCTAGATGGCCACAGTTGAATTAGAAACAATCCTAGATCTCAATACGTTAGAACAGTATTGCAGTGCGATTGGTGCCGGAACTCTGTTAAAGAGTGTGGTCTTGTTTGAGCAATTAATGCCTGAGTATGTAGGGAATCTAGTCAAGGCTAACGAAGCTGCCGATAAGGACACTTTATGCGCCGAAGCTCATAAGTTTAAAGGTGCGGCGGGCTCAGTGGGTTTAAAACGTATTCAGCAAATTGCCCAGTTACTCCAACATGGCGAAGAAGCACGTTGGGAAGCAGAACATGGAACCTGGGTCGCGCAAATTGTTGAATTTGCAAGTGCCGATCTCCAGCAGTTAAAGCAATTCCTGCAGGCTAAAGCTTAGTCTGTACTATGGAGGTGCAGCTGCAGGTTGCACCTCAATAACCTCTGTTCCAGTCTTTATCCCCTCCGTTTGTTCTCAGTAAGCACTCTCTTACGTTTTCCTTTGATTGAAAATCGATTTTGCTCACAGTATTGAGCAATTCAGCCGCGTTTTAGTTGATAACTTATGCTAGAGTTGATTAAATTTATTAATTCATAACCTTAGTGGCAATCGATTAAATGAAAAATTTACCTAGCCTCAAGAATTTATTCTATTTGGTGAATCTTCACCAAGAGCAGAATTTTAACCGCGCCGCTAAGGTGTGTTTTGTCAGTCAATCAACGCTGTCGAGCGGGATCCAGAATCTTGAAGAACAGCTCGGCCATCAATTGATAGAACGTGATCATAAATCCTTTATGTTCACCGCTATCGGTGAAGAAGTGGTGCAGCGTTCCCGCAAAATCCTGACAGATGTGGATGATTTAGTCGAATTGGTGAAAAACCAGGGCGAACCTATGACTGGGGATATCCGCTTAGGTTGTATCCCAACCATTGCGCCATTTCTATTAAGCCGCGTGGTTAAGCAATGTCAGCAAGCTTATCCGGCGATGAGTTTGTTACTCAAAGAGGATACTACTGAGCGTTTGCTCGATGCCTTAGGCAAAGGGGAGTTGGATTTACTGATCCTTGCTTTGCCTGTGGATACCAGTGGTTACCACAGCATGAAAGTTGGGATAGACCCCTTTAAGATGGTGATCCATAAAGACTTAGTGGGTGGCATTCATCAACCTATCGATTATCAGACCTTGCCCGATGAGAGTATCTTCCTGCTGCAAAGTGAACACTGTATTACAGGGCATGCGATTACCGCTTGTCAGTTAGGTGATAGCGCTAAGGTGAATCCCTTTGCCGCAACCAGTCTACACACTTTAGTGCAAATGGTGGATAGCAAGCTGGGCACAACCTTCTTACCGCAAATGGCGATCGATGCTGGCATCTTAAATGATACCGATCTGGTGGTGATGACTCCGCCAGGTGAAGCGCCTTACCGCGATATCGGCTTAGTTTGGCGACAAACAACCAGCCGGATTTTGACCTTCCGTACCTTAGGTTTGCTTATTCAAAAGCTGTTAACCAAAGAAATGGAATAAACGCTGTAAGTTAAGTTAAAGCTAGGATATTAGAGAGGGGAAACACCAAACACTTCAATCGAGTGTTGTTTCCCCTTTAATTTGACTGGACCCAAATTGGTTAAGCGGTATTCGCTATTGGGATTGTCGAGTCGGCCCGCGAGCGCACCAGAGATCAACATGCGTTGCCCCAGTGGATTACACTGATCTTGAAGTCTGGCTAAGGTATTTAGCACATCACTAAAGAAGCTAATTTCTTGTTTTTGCACACCAACCACAGCAGCAACCACTTGTCCACAGTGCGCCGCCGCCTTAAATTTGGGCACAAAGCCATAGTGCTCTTCAAAGTAACGTCGCTGCCAATTTAGCTGCTGGCTAAATTCAAAATAGATATTCATGCAGCGGTCGTGTACCACGCCTTCTTCTAAGGGCCAGTGGATCAATACGGCATCGCCCATATAACGGTAAATTTCGGCTTCGTTATTGGTTACAGTATCCGACAGCAGGCTAAAGCTGTCTTGAATCAGACGGCTAAAACGGTAATCCCCGAGGGATTCGGCGTGGGTTGTCGATGCAACCATATCTAAATAAAGGAATAAACGCTGCTCGTATCGTGGTTTATGGTATTTACCTAAACCAATGTTGAGCAGAATACGCGGCCCAACCAAGAGTGCCATTTGTTCGACAAAGGCTAAGCTGACCCGTACGACCACTAAATAGACGATGAGCGCTTGGAAGGATGGACTATAGAGAATATGCGCCGTGAGCATTTGTCTTAGGGTCGACATATGATTTTCAATGGCCCACATATTCAAGAACTGGGTCATATAGGCTAAGGTCGTCGCCCCGAGTAGCAGGAACAAACCTTTAAAAATCACTGAAAAAACATAGGGAAGACGATTGATGGCGCTGAAGTCGGCGATCAGGTTCGACATCCAATGTAGGCTGCCAAAAATGATGCCCATGTAGACGGCAAGCGTCGCGAGATCGGCCGAACCGACAGCCCATTGTGGTAACTCCGGCGACTGTGCATATCGGAAAAACACGAACGCAGCCATGGCTATCGCCCAAGCTAATATCGCAAAAAGAAGTTTTTTCGCTTGTCTACGTGCTCTCACAACGGGTTTTGTATCCGAATACGACCATATATTTCAGGATGCCGTAGTTTATAGAAAATCATCACTAGAGTGCCAGTGATATTTGTGATCTGGATCAATCCAACGCTATATAGCTACGAAAATTTAACCAAATACCTTATTTAATAGCATGGCGGTAAAAGCGGTCTTTAAATAGAAGCCCCGTGGATTGGTCATTTTAAGGCTACCGTCCTCGGCAATGCTCTGTGTCAGCGCCTTACTGTTGGCGGCTTTAGGGCGCAGTTGCAACACTTCGCCATGCCTTGCGGTGAGTTTTTCCACTTTACCTAAGGCGATAAGTTCCATTATCTCCTCCCAATCCTGTTGCAGTAATCTTTGCTCTTGGAGATCGGGTTCCCACAATATGGGGGTGCCCACTCTACGATCTCCCACAGGAATATGCCGCTCACCCTCAACGGGTACCCAGAGTACACGCTGCAACTTGTGACACACTAAGCTGTCCTGCCAGGTTAAGCCTTCGATATTGGTTAGCGGCGCCACACACACATAGGTGGTTTCCAGTGGTTTGCCTTTGCTATCGATGGGAATGGTTTTTAGCTCAACACCGAGGTGGAGAAAATCCTGCTCGGGTTTTGAGCCGGCCGTCGCACCTAACTCCATTTCAATGAGTTGTCCGACCCAGCCCTTATCTCGCTTCAGATCCTTAGGGACCGCAATCCCGCGGTGAGCAGCAATTTGCGCCAAAGAGATGCCGGCCATCATATTGGCACGTTCGAGCAGTTCGCTCAGATTTTGAGGGGGGATTATCGGTTTCATAAGGCGAATTTTACTGGAAAATAGGTGCTTAGCAACAGAGGTTAAAAATTAAGCACTCGAAAAAGGATAAGATTGTACTCACAGATAAATCTGTAAGTGCATGATTTTAATGTTAGTTGTCGGTTTGCATTCTAATGCCTGTGAAAGTGTTCAAAGTTACTCTCGGTTTTCCCTTGCGTTTCTCACATATTTATCCACAGATATTATGGATAACTCACAATGCAGTGGGCTTTAACCGATTAAAAATCGTGAGTCAATGGCAAAAAGGGGCATTTTTCCACGGGAGTGTGGGTAATTTTGGGTGAGCTCTGTGTATAACATTTAGGTATTACTTTGATTAAATCACTTAATTTGCATTAGGTTAAAAAGTGAGCTTTTTAGTTTTTGAGTCATAAACTCTTATATGCTATTTGCATAATTATTTGATTTGAATGTATTTATTTTGTTTTTGTACGCAGGCTGCCGTGAATGATATTTGCTGTTTTTTGAACGATATACCTAGTTTACCCGAGTTTCAAACAGAGATATCCACAGAAAATGTGGATATCCCCAAGGTTGAACCTCCTGGATTGTTGATAAAGTAGTAAGTTGAAGGTATTTATCCAAAAAATAGCTGTAAATAGAGGTTTGCTGAGAGACTGGCTTTGTGAAACAATCGGTTTATTAAAAGTTATCCTTATTTGGAGTCCATGTGATTGATAGCGACGGCTTTCGCGCAAATGTGGGCATAATAATTTGTAATAGATACGGCCAAGTGATGTGGGCCAGACGATTCGGACAACATTCATGGCAATTTCCTCAGGGCGGTGTCGATGATGGTGAATCGGCCGAAGAGGCGATGTACCGTGAATTGTATGAGGAAGTAGGCTTAAGACCCGAGCATGTCACTATATTAACCTCGACCCGTTCTTGGTTAAGATACCGCTTGCCCAAGCGTTTAGTGAGACAGGACAGCAAGCCTGTGTGCATCGGCCAAAAACAAAAATGGTTTCTGTTACAACTCAAAAGCCAAGATAGTGCGATTAATTTAAGTTCTTCAGGCCACCCTGAGTTTGACGATTGGCGTTGGGTAAGTTATTGGTATCCCGTGCGGCAGGTTGTCTCATTTAAGCGTGATGTTTATCGTAAGGTAATGAAAGAGTTTGCGGTAACGGCATTGTCATTCCAAACCCAGGAAATTCCGAGGAAGCGGGTAAGACAAAGAACAACGGGCTGATTTTCAAAAGAGGATTGAAAACAGTGTTAAATACGCTCAGGGATATTACTCAAGCTGTGGCGTCCGCCCACAGCTTAGAAACCGCATTAGAAGTCCTAGTTTCATCGACCAAAGCGGCGATGGAAACCCAATGTTGCTCGGTCTACATCCTAGATCAGCAAGAACTCGTATTATCTGCCACCGATGGCCTCGAAAAGAGTGCCGTTGGGCGCGTGCGCATGCCGTTAACCCAAGGCTTGGTTGGCTTGGCCGCAGAACGCGAAGAAGCGGTAAACCTTGCCGATGCCCGTCTGCATCCACGCTTTAAACTCTTCCCCGAAGTCGCTGAAGAAGAATACCGTGCCTTTTTAGCCGTCCCCATTATTTATCAAAAAGCCGTCGTCGGCGTAATTGTGGTGCAGCAGGCCAGCGCGCGGCAATTTAGCGAAGGGGAAGAAGCCTTCTTAATGACCTTGGCCGCGCAGCTCGCGATGGCGATCCGGGGATTAAAGCAAAAGGCACAGGTCAGTTCGCTGCATCAACAAATTTTATTTCAAGGAACCTCTGCATCCAGCGGTATCGCCATTGCCCACGCCTTGGTACTTGGTGGTGAAATATCCCTCGAGCAGCCCGATGTGCGCTGTGAGGATATTGCCCTCGAATCCAGCCGATTAGTGGCGGCGATGGTGCGTTGTAAAGAGGCAATCGGCGCCTTATCTCAACGTTTCGACCGTGAGCAGGATGAGGAAGTCGCCTCGATATTCAATGCCTTGCAGCTGCTGCTCGATGATGCCAGCCTAGGTGGTGAATATGCCCGAGAAGTGCAGCAGGGCTGGGAAGCCGAATCTGCGGTTAGCCGGGTTTCGCTGCGTTATATTCAACAGTTTTTAGCGATGGAAGATCCTTACCTCAAGGAGCGGGCGAGTGATATTCGGGATCTGGGGCAAAAGGTATTAAGGCAGTTAATCGAACCCGAGCGTTTAGAGCTTGAACCCGATAAGCCGGTGATTCTAGTGACCCGGGAAGCGGATGCCACAATGTTGGCGGAATTCCCTCGACAAAAATTGGCCGGTATTGTCACTGAATTGGGGGGCGTTAACTCCCATGCTGCGATTTTAGCGCGCGCTCTGGGCGTGCCTGCGATTACTGGCGTCGAGCAATTGTTGTCGGCCGATATTGACCAGAAGCTGTTAGTGGTCAATGCCAGCCGCGGGCAATTAATGGTGTCGCCATCGCCTGCGATTGTTAGCGAATACCGCAGTTTGATTTCGGCTCAAAAGGCGTTGCAACGCCAATACGCGCAGGAGTTAGCCCTGCCGTCGGTGATGCTCGATGGCACTCGCATTCGGTTATACCTTAACGCTGGGTTACTCAGTGGTGTCGCCTCTGAAATTGCCGAAGGTGCCGATGGTATCGGGCTGTATCGCACCGAAATTCCCTTTATGTTGCAACAGCGTTTTCCGAGTGAGTCTGAGCAGGTAAAAGTCTATCAGCAGGTGTTATCGGCGGCATCGGGTCGTCCTGTGGTGATGCGTACCTTAGATGTGGGGGGCGATAAACCGCTGCCTTATTTCCCGATTAAAGAAGATAACCCCTTCTTAGGCTGGCGTGGTATCCGCCTATCATTGGATCACCCAGAGCTATTCCTCGTGCAGTTAAGGGCGATGTTGCAAGCGGGTGGAGAGGGCAAACAGCTTAGTATTTTACTACCTATGGTCAGTAATTTAGATGAAATTGAACAATCCTTGGTCTATCTAGAGCAGGCCTATGTTGAACTCAAAAACGATGTGAACAGCCAGATTGAAATGCCGCGCATTGGCATTATGCTCGAAGTCCCAGCGCTGTTATATCAGTTAGATGAAGTGGCAAAACGCGTCGATTTTGTGTCGGTCGGCAGTAACGATTTGACCCAATATTTACTCGCGGTGGACCGTAACAACCCACGGGTTAGCTCACTGTTTGATAGTTATCATCCAGGCATTCTTCGGGCGCTGCATCAGGCTCGGCTCGATTGCGACTACCATCAACTCGATATCAGTATCTGTGGCGAGCTGGCGGGGGAACCCATGGGGGCGATTCTGCTGGTCGCGATGGGATACCAGCATTTGAGTATGAACCAAGGCAGTTTAGCGCGAATAAATTACCTGCTGCGCCGAGTTTCCCGTGCCGATTTGACGCAACTCTTGTCGCAGGCCTTGAGCCTATCAAACGGTTTTCAAGTGCGTGAGTTGGTTAAAGAATATTTAACACAGCAGGGATTAGCCACAATTCTTAATTAACTAATCGCGCCTTTTGCTTTAAGCTAAGGCTTCACTTAATCACGCTGTAGGTACCCGTGTGGATAGTTTGCTGTCGGTGTTCTTTATTTGCTTGGCTTTAGGCGCGTTTGTCGGTTTTATGGCGGGGTTATTGGGCATCGGTGGTGGCTTAATTGTCGTGCCCGCACTGCTTTATATCTTACCTTCGGTTGGTATCACTTCGGCTCAGTTACCCCATATTGCGATTGCCACATCCCTTGCGGCGATTATTTTAACCTCGATTTCTTCTGCAAGAGCCCACCATAAACGCGGTAATGTGCCCTGGGGATTGTTTCGAACCATGTTTCCGGGGATTATTCTCGGCGCCTTAATGTCTGGCTTTATTGCCGAGCAAATCCCAGCGGCGACCCTCAGACAAGGGTTTGCGGTGTTTGTGATGTTAATGGCGATTCAAATGGCTTATCCCTTCAAAACTGAATCGAACCGAGAGCTACCAAACTCAATGATTCTGTTTGTGGTAGCCGTGATTGTTGCCGCGATTGCAGGATTAATGGGGATTGGCGGCGGCGTCTTGTTAGTGCCGTTTTTAACCTATTTTGGTTTACAGATGCGCCTTGCGGTGGGATTTTCCGCCGCGACCGGATTATTAATCTCCTTGTCGGGCAGCTTAGGGTATATAATCGCGGGCTTTAACGCGCCGGATCTCCCTGAAGGAACCTTAGGGTATATCTATTTACCTGCGCTGTTTGGCTTAATAATAACCTCAATTTTAATGGCTCCTGTAGGCGTTAAGGCAGCAAGCACTTGGCCTACCTCGGTCCTTAAAAAAATATTTGCACTTTTACTCCTGTGTGTCGGTCTCAAATTAATTCTGAGCTGATTTTTAGTGTTTAGCCCTCGATTTGAGGCTGTTGATGGATAAGTTATGGCATTGAATTTTCCCAATATCGATCCCGTGATCGTGAAGTTTGGTCCCTTTGATATTTTTGGACAAACCTTTGAACCCGCCCTGCGTTGGTATGGATTTACCTACTTAGTTGGCTTTGTCGCCGCCATGTGGTTACTCAATCGTCAGGCCGACCGCTCCAATGGTTTATGGTCGAGGGAACAGGTTTCCGATCTGCTGTTTTATGGCTTTTTAGGGGTGATTCTAGGTGGCCGTATCGGCTACGTGCTCTTCTATCATTTCGATTACTTCCTTGCTAGCCCAATGTATTTGTTTAAGATTTCAGAAGGTGGCATGTCTTTCCACGGCGGCTTGATGGGGGTGATTACCGCCATGATTTATATCGCCTGGAAGCAAAAGCGTACCTTCTTTGCGGTTGCAGACATGGTGGCGCCCGTGGTGCCCATTGGCTTAGGTGCGGGGCGGATCGGTAACTTTATCAATGGTGAGTTGTGGGGCCGTGTCACCGATGTCCCTTGGGCCATGGTGTTCCCAAGTGGTGGACCTGAACCTCGTCACCCATCACAACTCTATCAATTCGCCCTTGAAGGGGTGGCCTTATTCCTGCTCCTCTATTGGTTCAGTAAACGAACGAAGAAAGTCGGCGCCGTGTCGGGCATGTTCTTACTCGGATACGGGATTTTCCGTGTGATTGTTGAAACCGTAAGACAACCCGATGCGCAGTTAGGCCTCTACTGGGGCTTTATGACGATGGGGCAGATCCTCTCTGTGCCGATGATCCTCTTCGGTTTATATTTAATTCTTCGTCCAGAGGGTAAGCAGTAATGCAACAGTATTTAGACTTGATGAAGCACATCTTAGCCGAAGGTGTGGATAAATCAGACCGCACAGGTACCGGCACTCGTTCGGTATTTGGTTATCAAATGCGTTTCGATTTGAGTAAGGGCTTTCCCTTAGTCACTACCAAAAAGTGCCATATGCGCTCGATTATTCATGAGCTATTGTGGTTCCTGAAAGGCGATACCAATATTGCTTATCTGCGTGATAATAAAGTCAGTATTTGGGACGAATGGGCCGATGAAAACGGCGATTTAGGCCCTGTCTATGGCGCGCAGTGGCGCAGCTGGCCGACCCAAAGTGGCGATGCTATCGATCAAATTGCTCAGGTGATTGAACAAATCAAATCTCAACCCGATTCACGTCGTTTAATTGTTTCGGCGTGGAACGTGGGTGAACTAGATAAAATGGCGCTGGCACCTTGCCATGCCTTTTTCCAATTCTATGTTGCCGATGGCAAATTATCCTGTCAGCTGTACCAGCGTAGCTGTGATGTGTTCTTAGGTTTACCTTTCAATATCGCCAGTTATGCGCTGCTGACCATGATGGTGGCACAGCAATGTGATTTAGCTTTGGGTGACTTTGTGTGGACGGGCGGCGATACCCACTTGTACTCCAACCATATGGAACAAACGGCGTTGCAGTTAAGCCGCGAGCCAAGACCGTTACCCACCATGACTATCCTGCGTAAACCTGCTTCAATCTTTGATTATCAATTCGAAGATTTCGAGCTAACTCACTACGATCCACACCCGCATATCAAAGCCCCTGTCGCCGTTTAATGGCGAATTTATCGACTAACACCTCGGAATTACCGAGGTGTTTTGTCGAAACTATCGATTATACTTGTTTTTTTTCTTCGTCTACACTCAGTTCATTATGATTTTTTGGAGTGCAAGATGGAAAAAGCAATTAGAAATTTTCTGAGCCAGGAATCGGCTGGCGGCATCCTGTTATTGGTTGCTGTTGTCTTAGCCATGCTCATGGCCAATTCTCCTCTAGCGGGACTCTATCAAGGTTTTCTCGGTACTGAAGTACAAGTGCGTGTCGGCGCGCTCGATCTGCATAAGCCGCTGTTGCTGTGGATTAACGATGGCCTGATGGCATTGTTTTTCTTACTGATTGGCTTAGAGGTGAAGCGTGAACTGTTAGAAGGCGCCTTATCCAGTGTGGCCCAAGCTTCACTGCCAACCTTTGCCGCGATTGGTGGTATGTTAGTGCCTGCTGGCATTTATCTGCTATTTAACTACGGCGATCCTGTAACCCAAGCGGGCTGGGCCATTCCTGCTGCTACCGATATTGCGTTTGCACTCGGCATCATGGCGTTGCTGGGTAGCCGCGTGCCTGTGGCATTGAAGGTCTTCCTACTGGCGCTCGCTATTATCGATGATTTAGGCGTGATTGTGATTATTGCGCTCTTCTACAGCAGCGATCTGTCGACCATTAGCTTAATTATTGCCAGCATTGCGATTGTCGGTTTAGTGGCCTTAAACCGTAAAGGCGTGACCGCGTTAGCACCCTATGGCGTGTTGGGACTCATCCTGTGGGTCGCAGTATTGAAGTCTGGTGTCCACGCGACTTTGGCAGGTGTGATTATTGCCTTCTGTATCCCACTGCGGGCAAAGGATGGCAGCTCACCCTCTGAGCATTTAGAGCATAGCCTGCACCCTTGGAGCACCTTCCTTATCCTGCCAGTCTTTGCTTTTGCGAATGCGGGGGTGGCCTTGGGTAATATGAGTCTAGATACCCTAATTTCCCCTGTACCCGTTGGGATTGCATTGGGACTCATGCTAGGTAAGCCGATTGGTGTGATGCTGTTTAGTTATGTGGCCGTCAAACTGAAGTTGGCGCAATTACCCGATGGAATTGGTTGGAAGCAGATTGCGCCTGTGGCGGCAATGTGTGGTATTGGTTTTACGATGTCGATGTTTATTGCTTCGCTGGCATTTGAGCAAGCAGACCCTATGTACGGCGACTTAGCGCGCCTTGGCACCTTGATAGGCTCAATTCTGGCGGCCTTGATCGGGTATTTCTGGTTATCAAAAGTGTTACCTAAAAAAGGAGTATAACTATGATAAATATGAAATTAGTAGGAATGGCAGCACTGTTAACACTTTCTTCAAGCGCAATGGCTTCGCAGATTGATGCCTGTAACAAGGATGTCGCATCACAAACTTGTCAAAGCTACCTTGAGGGCATAGTCGATGGCGCGTTAATGTTTAAATCTGAAGCATTAGGCGCACGGCTTGAAACCAATGGCTATGAGTCTAGGGCGCTCAAGTACCGTGGCGGTAAACGTTTCCAAGAGGCGAATCGTACGTATTGCGCCAACCGTATACCGGATAGAGACAGTTTAGTCTCAGGCGTAACGGAAGCGGTTAGCACGGGGACGGCAGCCGATTTAGAACAGCTGCAGGGAATAGTGGTTAACTTATTGGATTGTCAGCGTTTAAAATAGCGCAATCGACTCATCATTTGTTAAGCTGAGTCACTGCGATCCGACATACCGCAGCCCTTGAGGCTGCGGTATCCATTAGAGGAAGCTCATTGGCGATGCTGCATCTTAATTACAACCATCTGTATTATTTCTGGATGATCAAGAAGAAGGGCTCTGTGGCCAAGGCGGCCGAAGCCCTTTGTCTGACGCCCCAAACCATCACGGGGCAAATTCGTGCCCTCGAAGATCGTCTTAACGGCAGTCTATTCAAACGTGTCGGACGCAATTTAGAGGCAACGGAACTCGGTGAGCTGGTATTTCGTTACGCCGATAAGATGTTCTCCCTCAGTTATGAGATGCTCGATTTACTCAACTATCAAAAAGATGATGCCATTTTATTTGAAGTGGGTATTGCCGATGCCTTGTCTAAAGCCCTGGCGAGTCGGGTGTTGCTTTCTGTGGTGCCCAATGACGGCTCCATGCACCTTGCTTGTTATGAAGCGACCCACGAAAGTTTAATGACTCGTTTACGTGAGCATAAACTGGATATGATCCTCTCAGACTGTGCAGGTGAGTCATTGAAATATCCTGAGATTTTATCGAAAAAACTGGGTGAGTGTGGCGTGAGCTTTTTCTCCGCTGAAACCTACAGCGCCGATTTCCCTGCCTGTTTAGAACAAGCTCAATTGCTGATCCCCGGCCGTAGAACATCGCTTGGGCAACAATTATACCGTTGGTTCGATGAACAAAATCTTAAGGTGAGCATCCTAGGTGAGTTTGATGATGCGGCGATGATGAAGGCCTTTGGCTACCTTAAACGCGGGATCTTCGTCACGCCGTCGGTCTATCCGCAAGAAGTTATTTCCCACGGCATGCATTTGCTCGGCGAAACCTTAGATGTGAAGGAAGAGTACCATGTGATGTTTGCCGAGCGGATGATCCAACATCCCGCGGTGAAACGTTTATTAGAGACGGATTTCAGTGATTTATTTGCCGGATTAGACAGCCAAGTTCAGCGGTGTTAAACCGAGTTTCAATACGGCTTGCATCGACACTCAACGGCGTGAACTGGTAAACTAAGGCGAAATTTGTTTTGGGAGAATTAACTTGGAGTTAATGAACATTGCACGGGTCCGCTGGGCATGTCGCCGCGGAATGCTCGAATTGGACGTCTTGTTCCAGCCTTTCGTCGAAAATGTTTATCAGGATTTGTCGGATGACGACAAGGCCCTGTTTATTCGTTTACTCGAGTGTGAAGACCCTGAATTATTTGCCTGGTTTATGGGTCACGAAGCCTGTCCCGATGCAGAGCTTGCCCGCATGGTAGTGCAAGTCCGTGGCAGAGCGGCGCCATAGTTTTAGCGTAAAAGCCTCTAGCGACCAGCGACTCTCGTTGGTCGTTTTTGTTTGTGTCTGCAGTACCTCTTTACTTATCTGGCCTGAAACGGACGTTATATTTTGGCTTGTGCTTAAGTTGGTGTTCGCCGTTTTAATCCTCGGATTCTTGGGCTATCAGTTATGGAGACTGAGGTCTTGGCATTGCCGTTTTGAACTCAATGGAAAAGGGGAAGGCTGGCTCTCGACGGGGGAGGCGTTTTATGTGCTCCCGAGAACTTGGGTAACGCCCTTTGTCTGCTTAATTTACTATCAGTCCGCCGATAAGTTGTATCTCTTGCCCCTATGGGCCGATATGTTTAGCGATACAGATTACCGCCACTTATGCCGTTTATTACTCAAGGTTAAAACTCAGGCGACGAGCCAACGCGAGTCCCTTTAATTCATATCTAAAATGATTCCTTCAGCCTAAATAAAACGGGCTTAATCTGAGTAGATTTAGCCCGTTAAAAGTGTCCCTAAAGCAACTCGGTTATTTTTCAGGTTGCAGAATCGTTGGTTGCGGTGAGTCTACCTTCTCGGGATGGTCGATATTATAGTGCAGACCACGGCTCTCTTTACGATCCATCGCGCAGCGGATAATCAGTTCCGCCACTTGCACTAAGTTACGCAGTTCCAGCAGGTTATTGCTGACTCTGAAGTTGCTGTAATACTCTTGGATTTCCTGTTGCAACATCAAGCAGCGGCGCAATGCACGCTCCAAGCGTTTATCCGAGCGGACAATCCCCACATAGTCCCACATAAAGAGGCGCAGTTCATGCCAGTTGTGGGCAATCACCACTTCTTCATCGGAGTTGGACACTTTACTCTCGTCCCACGCCGGAATTTGCCCCGGTAATGGAATTTTGTGCATTTGGCTCTCAATATCCTGCGATGCAGCGCGGGCAAATACCAAGCACTCGAGCAGCGAGTTACTCGCCAAGCGGTTCGCACCATGTAAGCCGGTATAGGCGACTTCGCCGATGGCATAGAGGCCGTTGAGGTCGGTTTGGCCGTGTAAGTCCGTCATCACGCCACCACAGGTATAGTGGGCTGCAGGCACCACTGGAATGGCATCCTTGGTGATATTGATACCCAGTTCCAAGCAGCGACTATAGATCGTTGGGAAGTGCTTGATGATAAAGTCGCTGTCTTTATGGCTGATGTCTAAGTAGACGCAATCGGCACCTAAACGCTTCATCTCATAGTCGATGGCGCGGGCTACGATATCGCGAGGCGCGAGTTCGGCTCGTTCGTCAAAGTCTGGCATAAAGCGGCTGCCATCGGGGCGGCGTAAATAAGCCCCTTCACCGCGCAGGGCTTCGGTCAGCAGGAAGTTACGCGCATCGGCATGGTAAAGGCAGGTCGGATGGAATTGATTAAACTCCATGTTAGCCACACGGCAACCTGCACGCCACGCCATGGCAATACCATCACCACTCGCCACATCGGGGTTTGAGGTGTATTGGTAGACCTTAGAGCTACCGCCCGTGGCTAATGCGACAAATTTTGCCTTAATGGTTTCAACCTGTTCGGCATTACGGTTCCACACATAAGCGCCTAACACGCGATTGCCAGGGCGATTTAATTTACGGGTGGTGATGAGGTCGATGGCGTTGTAACGTTCTAAAACTTGAATATTGGGATGGGCGAGGGCGCGTTCTTGCAGTGTGGTTTGCACTTCTTTGCCAGTCGCATCGGCGGCATGCAGAATGCGTCTATGGCTGTGGCCTCCTTCGCGGGTCAAATGATAAGGCGCGTCTTTGGCATTATCGCCAGCGGTTTCTTCTTTATCGAATGCCACACCACATTCAATTAACCATTGCATGGCGCTCTTGGCGTTTTCAGCGGTAAAAGTCACCACTTCTTTATCGCACAAGCCGGCGCCAGCCACTAACGTATCGGCCACATGGGATTCGATGGTGTCACTTTCATCGAACACGGAGGCGATACCGCCTTGGGCGTAGTATGTCGACCCTTCTGAGAGTGGGCCTTTTGAGAGCAGAATTACGTTTGCTTTTTCAGCAAGATGCAAAGCTAGTGTCAGACCTGCGGCACCGCTACCTATGACTAATATGTCAGATTGGTGTTCAACTACTTGTTTCATCGGGTATCATGCTATGACTGAGAGTGCCATCTATGGTAAACCAACTCACCGATTATGGGTACTTTCCTTTTAACCTTACTTTTTTTGTATAATTCTTAGAACTTTTTCAAAGCACGCTAGTCTACATAAGTGAATATGATTCGAGCGACTGAGAAATCAGCATTTTAGATTTGGGAGAAGTCGGCTCGGATGAGTGGACAAATAAGTGATCAACAATTAGTTGAGCGCGTACAACGGGGAGATAAAAACGCTTTTAACCTGTTGGTGCTTAAATATCAGAGTAAAGTGGTGAGCTTGATTTCACGCTATGTGCGTAACCAAGCCGACGTTACCGATGTAGCACAGGAAGCGTTTATCAAAGCTTATCGAGCTTTGCCAAACTTTCGCGGAGAAAGTGCGTTTTATACCTGGTTGTACCGCATAGCCGTAAACACGGCTAAGAATTACCTCGTGTCACAGGGGCGCAGAGCACCTGCAAATGATGTGGATGCAGAGGATGCCGAATACTACGAAGGCAGTGATGCGCTAAAGGAGTTTGCCTCCCCTGAGCGACTAATGTTATCGGACGAAATCAAAAAAGTGGTTTTCGAGACATTAGAAACCTTGCCGGAAGAATTACGTATGGCGATTTCGCTGCGTGAACTCGATGGGATGAGTTACGAGGATATTGCCATCATCATGGATTGCCCTGTGGGTACTGTAAGATCTCGTATCTTCCGCGCCCGTGAAGCAATCGATAAAAAACTCCAGCCATTACTGGAAGAGTAACACCCTTAAATTTAGACAGGTGAACAATGGATAAATTAGGTCAAGAATGGGTATCTGCCGCTGTCGATGGAGAGACAGATCTGCAGACTATGGCAGAACTTGCTGCCGATACGCATTCACATAATAAATGGCGTAACTATCATGTGATAGGTGATGCTATGCGGGGAGAGCTGCCCCAAACTATGGCGTTAGACCTTTCCGCCAGTATTGCGGCTGCAATCGAACTTGAGCCTGCCATTGTCTCGCCTCAAGTGAGCGCGCCTGAAGTCACAGCGGCTCCACAGCAAGTGGCTGTAAATGCTGGCCAAAGCCGTGTTGTGCCTTTATTCAAGCAGTTTGGTCAGTATGCGATTGCCGCTACTGTGGCTATGTTCGCCATCGTAGGCGTACAGAACTTTAACCAAACCGCCGATGATGCCGCGTCGCCATCGCCTGTGCTCATCACCCGTCCTCTGGTCGGTAGTGCATCGCCAGTGAGCCTACAGACAGGTCCTGTGCAGCAAAATCAGAGCTACACAAATGACCAAATGAACGAGCAACGTCGCCGAATTAATACTTATATTCAGGACCATATGTTGCAACAACGATTGAATACGGGTGCCGTTGTAGAAGACAATAGCGAGGTTATTCCCGTTCCTGTCAATCAGTAGTAAGGAGTTAGCTTGCGTCTAATCCTGTTGGCTTTGTTAGCCTTGGTATTCCCTGCAGTGGCGCAGGAAGATATGCCTGCCAAAGTCTGGCTTGAGAAAATGAGCCAGGCTTTAAAAGAGAAAGAGTTTAAAGCATCGATTATACAACTTCAGGCCGACCATATTCGGCCTTTGGTTTATCTTCACGGTAAGGTGAATAATCAAGAAGTTGCGTTTCTTGAGTACCTCAATGGCCCGCCAAAAAATGCGGTCAGAGTGGGAAACCGAGTCACCTTTATCGAACACGATCAACCCGCCTATAGCATCCTTTCTAATCATATTCAGGGCGTGTGGCCTGCGGCTTTCTCATCAAAGATGAGTGACTTAGAAGTGGGGTATCAGTTTGTTCTCGGTGGGCGCACGCGCATTGCGGGACGTCCCGGTCAAATGATCCGTTTACTGCCAAATGATGAGTACCGTTACGGTTTCCAAATTTGGCTGGATATGGACACCTATCTGCCCCTCAGATACGACATGCTAACTCAAGATAAACAATTACTTGAACAGTTGATGGTGATTGAGCTTATTGAGTTAAATGAGCCGCCATCGATTTTACAGGAAGCCTATAAGCAAGAATGGCCAGCGGTTATCGACCAGGCTGAACGCCAAGATGGACAAAATTGGCAGTTTTCTTGGTTACCGGCAGGATTTAGTGTTGTGGTGCGTGATCACCATCGTTTGATTGGCAGTCACGAGGCGGTTGAATACATTGCCTTAACCGATGGCTTAGCCAGCATTTCTGTCTATGTCGCCCGAGCAGGTTCCACGCCATTACCCGAAGAGTTAATCACTCGTAATGGCTTGTCTTTGGTGTCTGAAAAAGTGGGTAATGCCGAAGTAGTTGCCGTGGGTAAAGTGCCGACTGAAACCTTGGCCCGTATCGCAAAAAGTCTGATGTTAGAATAAGGCCTCTTATTATGATGGAAGAAGTTGCGCGGGTTGTCGCCTGCGATAATCAAGGTTGGCTGACCGTCGAGGTTGAGCTTAAAAGTACTTGCAAGAGCTGCAGCAGTAGCGAGTCTTGTGGTACATCGGCGGTAGCTCAGGCTTTTTCGGCAAAGACACAACAATTCTCCATTCAAAGTGAACGAAACTGCGAGGTTGGCGAACTGCTAAAGCTCGGTTTGCCTGAGAGCGTGATCCTGAAAGCGGCGGCCTTAGTTTATTTGATGCCGCTGCTTGGTTTATTTGCTGGCGCGGTACTTGGCCAGTTTTTCGCAGGTTTGTTGGAAATCAATTCGGATCTCAGTGCGATAGCCTTTGCTGCCTTAGGTGCGTTAACCGCTTGGTTCTTTGGAAAGCACAAGGCAAAACAACTCGAAGTCGATTCGCAACCTGTCATTTTGGCTTATTTAGGCTCAGGGATCAGTTTAGATAAATTACCCGTTTAATTTCATGTTGTTATTGATTTTAATCTGGCAATAAACTTCCGCTGAGAGCCACATTTTCCGACTTAAAGAGAAGGATGAGTGAATCTGATTGGTATTGAAACCGCAATCAGGTACAATTTCGCACCTTTGAACCGTATCCATTTTTCAGTATTAGTCATAGCAGCATAATGAAACACATTAGAAACTTCTCAATTATTGCCCATATCGACCATGGTAAATCGACGCTATCAGATCGTCTTATTCAGGTTTGTGGTGGGTTAAGCGACCGTGAAATGGATGCGCAAGTTCTTGATTCTATGGATCTAGAGCGTGAGCGCGGTATCACGATTAAGGCCCAGAGCGTCACGTTGGAATACAAAGCCAAAAATGGCGAAACTTACCAACTTAACTTTATTGATACCCCTGGCCACGTTGACTTTTCCTATGAAGTATCTCGTTCATTAGCCGCCTGTGAGGGCGCGCTGCTCGTGGTGGATGCGGGGCAAGGCGTTGAAGCTCAGACGCTTGCAAACTGTTATACCGCGCTGGATATGAATCTGGACGTGGTACCTATCCTGAACAAAATCGACTTACCCCAAGCCGATCCTGAGCGCGTAGCCGCTGAGATTGAAGACATCGTGGGTATCGATGCGATGAACGCTGTGCGTTGTTCGGCCAAAACTGGCGTGGGTATTGACGAAGTATTAGAAGTCATCGTTGATCAAATTCCGCCGCCAGAAGGCGACCCAGAGGCGCCGCTACAAGCGCTGATCATCGACTCTTGGTTTGATAGCTACTTAGGCGTTGTTTCTCTGGTACGTATTAAAAACGGCGTGCTGAAGAAAGGTGACAAGTTTAAGGTGATGTCTACTGGACAAAACCACACCGCAGACCGCGTGGGTATTTTCACACCTAAACAAACCGATAAAACCGAGCTGAAAACCGGTGAAGTAGGTTTCGTTATCGCGGGTATTAAAGAAATTCACGGTGCACCTGTGGGTGATACCTTGACGCTGGCTAAGCATGGCGCAGAAAAGCCATTACCCGGCTTTAAGAAAGTGAAGCCTCAGGTTTACGCCGGTGTGTTCCCAATTTCGACCGATGAATATGAAAACTTCCGCGATGCGCTGAACAAACTCAGCCTAAACGATGCGTCATTGTTCTTCGAGCCTGAAAGTTCATCAGCCCTAGGTTTTGGTTTCCGTATTGGCTATTTAGGCCTGCTTCACATGGAAATCATTCAAGAACGTTTAGAGCGTGAATACGATCTTGACCTTATCACGACGGCACCTACCGTAGTGTATGAAGTGCTGTTGACCAGTGGTGAAACCATCTATGTTGATAACCCAGCAGACTTGCCGGCGATTAACAACATTGAAGAGATGCGTGAGCCTATCGTCGAAGCTAACATTCTGGTGCCAAAAGAATACTTAGGTAACGTGATTACCCTGTGTATCGAAAAACGTGGTACCCAAGTGAACATGGTTTACCACGGTAATCAAGTGGCCGTGACTTACCACCTGCCAATGGCAGAAGTGGTGATGGACTTCTTCGACCGCTTAAAATCGACCAGCCGTGGTTATGCATCGTTAGAATACAACTTCATCCGCTTCGATCCTGCGGACATGGTGCGCTTAGACATTCTGATCAACGGCGACCGCGTAGACGCATTGGCGATGATTATTCACCGTTCAAACATTCGTCACCGTGGTTTAGCGCTCGTTGAGAAGATGAAAGAGCTGATCCCACGTCAGATGTTTGATATCGCGATTCAAGCCGCTGTTGGCAGCCAAATTATTGCCCGTTCTACCGTAAAAGCCCTACGTAAAGACGTAACGGCGAAGTGTTACGGTGGTGACGTTTCCCGTAAGAAGAAACTCTTGAATAAACAAAAAGAGGGTAAGAAACGGATGAAACAAGTGGGTAACGTTGAGGTGCCACAAGAGGCGTTCTTAGCGGTACTTAAGCTAAACGAGTAACACTCGAGATAACACAATTTAGCTATTATTGCGCCGCAGTTTGCGGCGCTTTACTTAGCTTATCGTATGTTTTGTGGTGTTTTTTTAGAAATACGGTAAGTTAACTAAAGTTCGCGAGTCGAAATACAATAGTCGCTGAGTTTGGATCTTTACATTTCAAGGCAGGAGTTCAATAAGCAATGGCAGCCTATTTTTCCATTATTTTAGTGCTAGTCACCCTGATTTCAGGGCTGATCTGGTTAATCGATGTGCTGGTATTTGCGCCTAAACGCCGCGAAAGCTTAGCCTTAGCCAAGGCTTCGCAGGCTAATTTAACCGAGGAAGCCGAATATAACATCATTCGCGAACCCACAGTGGTTGAAACCGCACATTCCATCTTCCCTGTGATTGCCTTCGTGTTGATCCTGCGCTCGTTTATTTACGAACCATTCCAAATTCCCTCAGGCTCTATGATGCCAACCCTGTTAGTGGGTGACTTTATTCTGGTGGAAAAGTTTAGCTATGGCCTAAAAGATCCCGTATGGCGCACTAAACTGATTGAAACGGGCGAGCCGAAACGTGGCGATGTGATTGTGTTTAAATACCCTGAGAACCCTCAGATTGACTACATCAAGCGTGTGGTGGGTTTACCGGGCGATAGGATTATCTACCGCAACAAGCAGTTGATGATCCAAAAAGCCTGTGGTGCAGAGCAAACTAATTGTCCAGAGCCAGAACTGGTGGCGCGTACCGAAATCAGCCGTGGTGATTTCAGCCAAGATGGTGTGCCACTAATTCGTTTTAAAGAGCAACTCGGTGAAGTGGCCCACGATATTTTAATCAATCCAAGCCGCCCCGATATGCTGGGATACTTCAAGCGTGAAGGAAATTTACCAGCGGGTGAGTTTCTTGTACCCGAAGGCCATTATTTTGCGATGGGTGACAACCGCGATAACAGTACCGACAGCCGTTTCTGGGGCTTTGTCCCTGAAGAGAATCTTGTGGGTAAAGCGGTCGCTATCTGGATTAGTTTTGAGTTTGACCGTTCTAAAGCCGACTTCCTGCCCACTTGGGTGCCAAGTGGCGTGCGTTTTGAACGAGTAGGTGGAATTCACTAGTATGGAACCGATTAAAAATTTGCCACGTTTGTGTCGTACTTTGGGTTATGAGTTCAAGAATATTGATCTCCTCACCCAAGCATTGACCCACAGAAGTGCGGCAAATAAGCACAACGAGCGTTTAGAGTTTTTAGGCGATTCGATTTTATCGATTGTGATTTCTGACGCCTTATACCATCAGTTTCCTAAGGCGACTGAGGGTGACTTGAGCCGGATGCGCGCGACCTTAGTGCGTGGTGATACGCTCACCTTGATTGCTAAGGCCTTTAAGCTTGGGGATTATTTATTCTTAGGCCCCGGCGAGTTAAAGAGCGGTGGTTTTAGACGTGAGTCCATCTTGGCCGATGCGGTCGAGGCGATTATCGGCGCAATCTACTTAGATTCCGATCTCGAAGTGTGCCGTAAGTTATTACTGCATTGGTACGCCGAGCGTTTGGCCGAGATCCAACCCGGAGTGAATCAAAAAGACGCTAAAACTTTACTGCAAGAATATTTACAAGGGTTAAAGAAGCCGCTACCCGATTACCAAGTAATCAACATAGAAGGCGATGCCCACGATCAAACATTCACCGTTGAATGTCGTATAGATGACTTGAGCGAAAGCGTGATTGGCGTAGCGAGTTCGCGCCGCAAAGCCGAGCAGATTGCCGCGGCTCAAGTATTGGAGTTACTGAAGAAATGACCAAAAAAACAGACTTGCCAGCTGTCGATGCCGCTAACGCGAGCAATGAGCCGAGCTTAGATGAATTACTGGCAAGGATGAATGCAGCGAGCGCGGCGGCGCCGTCTGTTCACTATGATGTGACCTACTGTGGCATGGTGGCCATTATTGGCCGCCCTAACGTGGGTAAATCGACCCTGCTGAACCGTTTGCTTGGGCAAAAGATCAGTATTACCTCGAAAAAACCGCAAACGACGCGTCATCGCATCATGGGTATCCATACCGATGGCCCGCGTCAAATTGTGTTTATCGACACACCGGGTCTGCATATTGAAGAGCAGCGTGCGATTAACCGTCTGATGAACCGTGCTGCGGCGAGCTCGCTTGCCGATGTGTCTATGGTGATTTTTGTGGTCGATGGTATGACATGGACCGCCGATGATGAGATGGTATTAAGTAAACTTCGCCGTGGCGGTGAAGAACGTAAAACCGTGTTAGCCATCAACAAAGTCGATAATATCAAAGACAAAGAAGCCCTTTTCCCCTATTTGGAAGAAGTGGCCAAGAAGTACCCCTTCGATGAAATTCTGCCGATTTCTGCCAGCAAGGGCACCAACGTTAAGCGCATTTTAGAGATGGCGGCAGAGTCTCTGCCCGAGAATCCCTTCTTCTTCCCAGAAGATTATGTGACCGACCGTTCGCAGCGTTTTATGGCTTCTGAAATTGTCCGCGAAAAACTGATGCGCTTTTTAGGTGATGAATTGCCCTACGATGCGACGGTTGAAATCGAGCAGTTTAAGATGATGGAAAACGGCGTTTATCAAATCAACGCCCTGATCTTGGTCGAGCGCGAAGGCCAAAAGCGGATGGTGATTGGTAGCAAAGGTGAGCGCATTCGTACCATAGCCACGCAAGCGCGCCTCGATATGGAAACCTTGTTTGATAACAAAGTGTTCCTCGAGGTGTGGGTGAAGGTCAAATCCGGTTGGGCCGATGATGAACGCGCCCTGCGAAGCTTAGGCTACGGTGACGATTAATCGTTACTGATAATAGGCCGAGCCTGACCATGAACGAGCGCGCAGACCGATGAAACGGGGGTATGTTTTGCATCATCGCCCTTATCGGGAGTCTAGCGCGCTGGTCAATCTCTTGGTTGACGGTATTGGTCGTGTTGATGCCGTCGCGCGAGTCGGGAGTGGTAAACGCTCCATCAAAAGTATTCTTCAACCCTTTCAGCCGCTGATTTTTGAATTTAGCGGCAAGTCTGAACTCAAAAACATCAGCCAAATTGAAGCAGCCGCGCCAGCCGTGCCTTTATCGGGTTATAGCCTGTATGCCGGCATGTATATCAATGAGTTGCTGATGCGCACCCTGTCGGTCCACCATAATGCCGAGGCGTTATTCCTCATTTACCATCAAGCCTTGGTCGGGCTCGCGGCGCAATTTTGCGAGTCGAAGCTACGCTACCTTGAGCTGGCGCTCTTGCGGGAGCTTGGGGCCATGCCATCCCTTATCCGCGATACTCAGGGCGAACTGCTGATCCCTGAACATTACTATCAGCTCGTGCCAGAACTGGGTTTTCAATTTGTGTTGAACAGCAGGGCAAAGCATACCTATCAAGGCGCGATGTTAACCGCACTTAACGATAATCAATTGTTGCAAGAGCAGTTTTTAGAGGCCAAACGATTGATGCGGTCTATGCTGCAACCCTTGCTCGGAAATAAGCCGCTGGTGAGTCGACAGTTGTTTATTCAAGCGACCGCCTCTAACAGAGATGGGAATAATTAGCCCTAGCTCCTGTTTTTTACTGTCTGTGCCAGTACAATAGGGCGCAAATCAGCGTTAATTCTAGCCTTACAAACATAAAGGAGTTCCCGATGAGCCGTATCTTATTGGGTGTTAATATCGACCATATTGCGACCCTGCGTCAGGCTCGCGGCACCAGTTATCCTGATCCTGTCCATGCGGCGGCGGTTGCCGAGCATGCGGGTGCCGACGGTATCACGATTCATTTACGGGAAGACAGACGTCATATTATCGACCGCGATGTGTATCTGCTGGCAAAAACCTTAAAGACGCGGATGAACTTTGAGTGTGCCGTGACTGAAGAAATGCTCAACATTGCCTGCGAAGTCAAACCAACCTACGTTTGTTTAGTCCCTGAAAAGCGTCAAGAAGTGACGACTGAAGGCGGTTTAGATGTGGCTGGTCAACTCGATAAAATCACAGCAGCGGTAAGCCGTTTAGCCGCCAATGGTATTCAAGTGTCACTGTTTATTGATGCCGATAAGACGCAAATCGACGCAGCGGTCGCCTCTGGCGCGCCACTTATCGAAATCCATACCGGTTGCTATGCTGACGCTAAAACAGCTGAGGAAGAGGCCAAAGAGCTTGCGCGTATCAGCGAAATGGCAAAATACGCCCACGGTAAGGGCTTAGTCGTGAATGCGGGCCACGGGCTGCATTATCACAATGTTAAGCCGATTGCGGCGATCCCAGAGCTGTATGAACTCAACATTGGCCATGCCATTGTCGCGCGTGCGGCCATTGATGGCTTAGCGACAGCGGTTAAAGACATGAAAGCGCTGATGTTAGAAGGTCGTCGAGGCGAATAATGGCAATCGTTGGGCTTGGCACTGACATAGTTGAAATCGAGCGTATCACGGCCCATGTGGCACGTTCCGGCGATAAGCTGGCTAAACGTGTACTCACGGAGGCTGAGTTCGAAATCTATCAACAGCATAGCCAACCGAGCCGTTATTTGGCGAAACGTTTTGCCGCCAAAGAAGCCGCAGCTAAGGCCTTGGGGACGGGGATTGGTCGAGGGGTATCTTTTCAGCATATCCATATCGGGAATACGCCCGATGGTGCGCCGACGATTGATTTTACACAAGGGGCGCAGCAGCGTTTAGCTTTGCTCAACGGCGTGGTGGGACACATTTCAATCGCGGATGAAAAATCCTACGCCATTGCGACGGTTATCCTCGAATCGCGCTAGTTTCTAACCCATTAGCACAAAGGGAGCCTTAGCTCCCTTTTTTATTGAGTAAAATGCGTGGCAACATTTTTGTTACTTTTTTCTGTTCAGTTTCGCATTTTTGGGCTAGGTTAGGTCAAAAGTGGTATCTAGATACTTATTTGCAGGGACACAGCAAAAGGAGCCCCAGATGAAATCCGCTGTAGAGCAGCTATCAACCTATAAGAGTGTGCATTTAAATCAGCGCAACATACTTACCCATTTCGTTGGTATTCCATTGATTATATGGTCTGCTTTTCTATTGCTGGCGACTATCCGTATTCCACTTGGTAGTACGGGCGATGTGAGTTTAGGTGTGATTTTAGGGGCAGGTGTGCTGGTTTATTATTTTCGCTTACATGCAAAGTTAGCGATTGGCCTAGCTTTATTTATCGCCCCCGTCGTATATACCACTGAACTCATGGCAGACTCTCCCAACGCCTTCTGGTTGGCTATATCGGTATTTATCGTGGGATGGATTTTCCAGTTAATTGGCCATCAATACGAGAAGGCCAAACCCGCTTTTGTGGACGATTTAAACCAACTGCTAATTGGTCCGTTCTTCTTAATGGCCGAAGTGTATTTTATCTTGGGGTTAGAAAAGGCGTTAGATGCTGAGATTACACCTATTGCTATCGAGAAGCGCCGGGCTCTCGAAGCACGTCTAAAGACGCAAAGCGTTAAATAATTTCTTGGGGGAGAAGGAAATCGGCTGATTCCATTTGGATTCAGCCGATTTTTTATCTGGGAACGTTAGCGTGGCGACTGATAATGCTGCGGAATGATACGTACTGTTTTGACCATATTGTCAGCAACTTCAATGACTTCTAATGGATAACCTGCTAGGCGAAGGCTAGTGTTTTCAGCGGGGATATCCTCTAAATACTCTAAGATCAGGCCATTGAGGGTTTTGGGGCCATCGGTTGGGAAATCCCATTTCATTTCTTTATTCAAATCACGGATAGTGATACTGGCATCGACTAAGTAGCTTCCATCCTGCTGGGCGGTAATGTCTTCACTCGGTGTGGCCAGCATCGAGGTGGTGAAGTCACCGACAATTTCTTCGAGAATATCTTCGAGTGTCACTAATCCTTGGATATCACCGTATTCATCGACCACTAGGCCGATACGTTCTTTATTGTGCTGAAAGTTGGCTAATTGCACATTGAGCGGTGTACCTTCGGGAATAAAGTAGAGTTCTTTGACAGCACGTAGCAATGAGGATTTACTGAACTGCTCTTTTGATTGCAGGCGCAGTGCGTCACGTAGATGAATAAAGCCGACGGCATCGTCAATGGTATCGCGGTATACCAACACTCGAGTATGTGGGCTTTGGATCACTTGGCGATTGATAAACTTAAAGTCATCGTTGACGTTAATCGCGTAGATATCCGAGCGCGGCACCATAATGTCTTCAACGGTCACCTTTTCTAAATCGAGAATCGATAACAGCATCTCTTGGTGGCGTTGGGGGATCAAGGCGCCAGCCTCATGTACAACCGTCCTTAACTCTTCTTGGCTAAGTGCATCGCTGCTGCTGATGGTTTTGATGCCGAAGAGACGCAGTATGCCTGTGGTTATCCAGTTAACGCTGGTGACGACATAGGCGAAAATCGTTGATAGACCAATGAGTAAAATACTCGATGGGAAGGCAATGCGTTCAGGGTTTAAGGCGGCGATAGTTTTGGGGGTGACTTCGGCAAAGACCAATACGACTAAGGTCAGCACACCAGTGGCTACCGCGACGCCTAAATCACCCCAAAGGCGCATACCAATAATGGTCGCAATGGCCGATGCGAGAATATTAACTAGGTTATTACCTATCAGAATCAAGCCAATTAAGCGGTCAGGACGTTCGAGTAGCTTGAGGGCGCGTATCGCACCTTTATGGCCGTTTGAGGCGAGATGTCTTAACCGATAGCGGTTAAGGGTCATCATGGCGGTTTCAGAACCTGAAAAGTAGGCAGAACAAAGGATAAGCACTAGTAAGAAAATGAGGAGTGCGCTTGTCGATATAGCGTCCAAAAATAGGCTCCAATCAGGCCGATAAGGTTAAGTTGATACCGAGAAATAAACGGGGTGTCAAGTCAGCTTAGGGAATAAGCGCCTAAGCTGACTTGAAATTATTAACTAAGAATTAACTCTTTGACAATCCGAGCGCCAAAATAAGCTAAGGATAACAAGGTCGCGCCTGTTAAGGTGTAAATTACCGCGGTGCGAATTTTACAGCCGACCCAATACTGTTGCCACAACATGGCGATGTACACAAACCACGCGATGATAGACAGAATCGCCTTATGGCCTTTGCCATCGGCAAACATATCATCGAGGAAGATAAAACCAGTGGCGAGGGATAAACTCAGTAAAATTACGCCAATAATCACAAGATGATAGAGCTGTTTTTCTACCGTCATCAGCGGCGGAATGCCAGGGCTTAGCATTAATTGTTTCTTCTTGAGTTTATTTTGGATCATCGCCAGCTGAATCGCATACAGGGCGGCGATCATCAGGGCGCTGTATGCCATAAGAGAGAGCACAACGTGGGCTAAGACCTCAGGGTACAGCTCAAAGTGAGTAATAAACTTAGGCGGCAATAACCAGAGCAGGGCCACAGAGAGCACAGAACAGGCGTAAACCACGGGCACAACCACAATCACTTTTAGCCTAAACATCATCACGGTAAAGGTGAAGGCGATGATCCAGTTCACTAAGGAGATCACATTAGTGAGGCTGAAGTTTTGTCCATCGGTCGTAAAAATCGCTTGAGAAAGGGCGGCAGCGTGCAAAATCACGGCGATTGCGGCGACACCAGCAACGGCCTTACGATTAGGACCTTCAGGATGGAACAGTCGACTTGTCACTAATACCAATGCGATGCAATAAAAAAACATGGCTGAGGCAGAAAAAATGACCATGGGTAATTAACCTATTCGTGTTGTTAATGGTGCCTTGAAAACGGGGCATACAGATCAATATTTTGCCTAGAATAACATGAGCCGTCGGCAAATGGGCAGTGACATAAGTTGCAAAATTTAGCAGATTCTTATTGTTAGACGTAAATAGTCGTAGGCGAATCGCAAAATATGACCTAAAGCAGGTTAGTTGCCGAAGTTAACGCAAGTAGGGCATAGCAGTAGCATAATGCGCCCGCATCGTTATAATACAGCCCATTAATCGAGATCCTAAAGGTATAGAGCAGGACGATGTTTGAGAATCTAACCGACAGACTGTCACGCACGCTGAAAAATATCAGTGGCCGTGGTCGCTTAACCGAAGAAAACGTTAAGGAAACCCTGCGCGAAGTGCGTATGGCGCTGCTGGAGGCCGATGTTGCCCTGCCTGTGGTGCGTGAATTCGTTAACAATGTAAAAGAACGTGCCGTTGGTCAGGAAGTGGCGAAGAGCTTAAGTCCTGGTCAAGCCTTTATTAAGATTGTTCAAAGTGAACTTGAAAAATCCATGGGCGAGGCAAACCAAGCTCTGGATTTAGCCACTCAGCCGCCAGCCGTGGTGATGATGGCGGGTCTTCAAGGTGCGGGTAAAACGACCAGCGTTGCCAAATTAGGTAAGCTGTTGCGTACGCGCCATAAGAAATCGGTTCTGGTCGTCAGTGCCGACGTTTACCGTCCTGCGGCGATTAAACAGCTAGAAACCTTAGCGACCGAAGTCGATGTGGAGTTCTTCCCATCGGACGTGAGCCAAAAGCCAATCGATATCGCCAAGGCCGCTATTGCCCACGCTAAGCTTAAATTTATCGATGTGGTGATCCTCGACACCGCGGGTCGTCTGCACGTCGATGAAGCCATGATGGATGAAATCAAGGCGCTACACGCGGCGGTTAAACCGATTGAGACACTGTTCGTGGTCGATGCCATGACGGGTCAAGACGCAGCAAACACGGCCAAAGCCTTTAACGAAGCGCTGCCGCTCACTGGTGTGATTTTAACTAAGGTTGACGGTGATGCGCGCGGCGGTGCGGCATTATCAATTCGCCACATTACCGGCAAGCCGATTAAATTCCTCGGTGTTGGCGAGAAGACCGATGCCCTAGAGCCTTTCCATCCCGACCGTATCGCCTCACGTATTCTCGGCATGGGCGACGTATTGTCGCTTATCGAAGAAGTTGAGCGCGGTGTCGATAAAGACAAGGCGATGAAGCTGGCTTCCAAAGTGAAGCAGGGCGGAAGTTTTGATCTCGAAGATTTCCGCGAGCAGCTACAGCAGATGAAAAACATGGGCGGCATGATGAGCATGATTGAAAAGCTGCCCGGTGTGGGTCAACTGCCCCCGGATGCCCTAGCGCAAATCCAAGACGGTAAAATGACCCGTCAAATGGAAGCCATCATTAACTCAATGACGGCCAAAGAGCGCAAAAACCCCGATTTAATCAAGGGCTCACGTAAGCGCCGTATCGCTGCGGGTTCTGGTACGCAAATTCAAGACGTGAACCGTTTATTGAAACAGTTTACCCAAATGCAAAAGATGATGAAAAAGATGTCGGCCAAGGGCGGCATCCAAAAGATGATGCGCGGAATGCGTGGCATGATGCCAGGCGGCATGAAATTTCCTGGCCGTTAATTCCAGCGATTTTCATCAAAGTTGATGTTTTATCAGTTGGTTGATTCTATTTGAAATGAGGCGGGCAATCCTAAGGCAGGTTTAATAATCGCCAGATTTGGTTGCATTCGTTGAAAAGTCAGGTAAAATCTTCCGGCTTTCTATCTGGGACTCTTCGCGAACACGGGGTTCCAGTTTTTATTTTTGCTTCAAGCAAATCATTAGAGGATTGAAAACGCATGGTTACCATTCGTTTAGCTCGTGGTGGCGCTAAAAAGCGTCCATTTTACAACATCGTTGTTGCTGACAGCCGTAACGCTCGTGACGGTCGTTTCATTGAGCGTGTTGGTTTCTTCAACCCATTGGCTCGTGGCCAAGAAGAAACTTTACGTTTAGACCTAGCTCGCGTTGAGCACTGGGTTGCGAACGGCGCTGCGACAACTGATCGCGTAGCAAAATTGATCAAAGACGCTAAAGCAGCTGCTTAATAGCGTTAAGGTATAGATTGATGAGCAGTAACCAACAGCCAGTCGTACTGGGGAAATTAGGCTCCTGTCATGGCATTAAAGGTTGGCTGAAAATCACCGCCTATACCGATTCTGTTGAAGGTATCTTTGACTATTCACCTTGGCTTATTAAAGAAAATGGTGAATGGCGCGAAGTAAAAGTCATTCAGTGGCGTTACCAAGGTAAGGCGGTTGTCGCCGAGCTTGAAGGTGTCACCACGCGGGAGCGAGCACAAATGCTCACCAATTGCGAAATTGGGATCCTGCCAGAGCAGATGAACGATTTGCCAGAAGACGAGTTCTATTGGCGTGACCTCATCGGTTGTGAAGTGATTAATACCAATGGCTATAACATGGGTGTTGTCGATCAAATCGTGGAAACCGGTTCGAACGATGTGCTCTTAGTGAAAGCCAACGCGAAAGATAGCTTCGGCAAAGTGGAACGTATGCTTCCCTTTGTCCCAGGGCAATTCATCTTAAAGGTGGATGTCCAAGGTAAACAGATTTTAGTGGATTGGGATCCTGACTTTTAAGTCGAGGTACAACATATGTGGTTAGGGGTAATTACCCTGTTCCCAGAAATGTTTCGTGCCGTAACAGACTTTGGGGTTACGGGTCGTGCCGTGAAGAACGGTCTGCTTGAGTTGCACACGTGGAATCCTCGCGATTTCACCCATGATAGACACAGTACGGTAGATGACAGGCCTTACGGCGGTGGTCCCGGAATGTTGATGATGGTGCAACCCTTACGCGATGCCATCCATGCTGCGAAAGCGGCGGCAGGCGAAGAGGCAAAGGTGATTTACTTGTCACCTCAAGGACGCAAGCTGGATCAGCAAGGCGTTACTGAGTTGGCTGAATCATCCCGGTTGATTCTGGTGTGTGGTCGATACGAAGGTATTGATGAACGCATCATTCAAACGGAAGTGGATGAAGAATGGTCGGTTGGGGATTACGTGCTTTCGGGCGGTGAATTACCCGCAATGACCTTGATAGATGCAGTATCGAGATTGGTTCCTGGCGTGCTAGGAAAACAAGCTTCGGCGGAGCAAGATTCTTTCTCCGACGGTTTACTGGACTGTCCTCATTACACGCGCCCTGAAAGTCTGGATGGACTCGATGTACCCGCAGTACTGCTAAGTGGCAACCACGAACAAATTAGACTCTGGCGTTTGCAGCAAAGCCTTGGTAGGACTTTTCTAAGACGGCCAGAATTATTTGAAAATCTAGCTCTGACTGACGAACAATCGACTCTTTTAGCGCAGTTCGTTGAAGCAATGGACAAGAATGCTTAGTCGTAGCTCAGTTAATTCTAGAACGGAGTAAGTTATGAACAACATCATTAAAATGCTCAACGATGAGCAAATGAAACAAGACGTACCTGCGTTTGGTGCTGGTGATACAGTAGTAGTTCAGGTTCGTGTTAAAGAAGGTGATAAAGAGCGTTTACAGGCTTTCGAAGGCGTTGTAATTGCTAAACGTAACCGTGGTCTGCACTCTGCATTCACAGTACGTAAAATCTCTAATGGCGAAGGTGTTGAGCGTGCATTCCAAACGCACAGCCCTCTGATCGCTAGCATTGAAGTTAAGCGTCGTGGCCGCGTTCGTCGCGCCAAACTGTACTACTTACGTGATCGTTCAGGTAAATCTGCACGTATCCGTGAAAAGCTGGCTACTAAGTAATAGTACCCGCTACAGAAAACAAGACGTAGTGTTCGCACAGAAAACCGCCCTCGTGGCGGTTTTTTGTTGCCTGCAGTTTGTCTTTTTAGCCATTTCGAGTGCGTTTCGGGTTAAGTGCCGATTTTATTAAATTCTTCCTTGATCTTCTGCCAATTAATAGGCATATTGGTCGCTCATTGTAATGGTGTATCATTACAATGTTACGTGGTGGCCTCGGCTATTTATTCTTCCCCGCAGCGGTTTGAGATCCAGACTCCTGAGCAAATGGGGATATGACTTCAGTTTTCGGTGGTAAGCATGCAACAGGATACGATCAATAACGTACACATCAGTTCAGAGAAAGTTCTTATTACACCGCAGGAGCTAAAAGCGACTCTGCCACTCTCTGAGCACGCGTATCGTTATATCCTCAATGCACGCAAAACCGTGGCGGATATTGTCCATAAGCGTGATAACCGCGTGCTTATTGTCACCGGACCTTGCTCTATCCATGATATCGATGCCGCCAAGGAATACGCCTTAAAGCTTAAACAACTCCACGATGAACTCAGCGATGAGTTTTACATCTTGATGCGAGTCTACTTTGAGAAGCCACGTACCACAGTGGGTTGGAAGGGGATGATTAACGATCCTGATATGGATGAATCCTTCGATGTCGAGAAGGGCTTGAAGATGGCCCGTGAGCTGATGATTTGGTTGGCCGAACTCGAACTGCCTGTGGCAACCGAAGCGCTCGACCCTATCAGCCCGCAGTACATCTCAGAATTAGTGACTTGGTCAGCCATTGGTGCCCGCACGACTGAGTCGCAAACCCACAGGGAAATGGCGTCGGGTTTATCTATGCCCGTCGGTTTTAAAAATGGTACAGACGGAAAGCTCGATGTAGCCATTAACGCGCTGAAATCGGCGGCTAGTAGCCACAGATTTATGGGGATTAACCAACAGGGCCAAGTCGCGTTATTGCAAACTGCGGGTAACCCAGATGGGCATGTGATCCTCCGCGGTGGCGCAACGCCAAACTACGATGCTCAGAGCGTCGCCGAATGTGAGGCGCAGTTACATAAGGCCAAACTCAATGCGCGCCTTATCATCGATTGCAGCCACGGTAATTCCTCTAAGGATTACACCAGGCAAATTCCGGTGTGTGAAGATGTATTTAACCAAATCTACAACGGCAATAAGTCCATCATTGGCGTGATGTTAGAAAGCCATTTAAATGAAGGTAATCAAAGTTGTGATAAACCATTGAGCGAACTGGCCTATGGGGTTTCTGTGACAGACTCCTGTATTAATTGGGAAAAAACCGAAAGCGTTTTACGTGCGGGCGCATCGAAGTTATCTTCGGTATTAGCAACCCGTTTCGATATGCTCAAAGTGGCCAATGCTTAAGAGTTAATCTTAAGAGCCGAATGTTTAAACACCTGACTTTAGGTGTGTAGTGGACTGATAAGATGAACGAAAAAACCACAACTGAATTAGAACACCTTCGCGGACTCATCGATGGTGTCGACCAGCAATTGCTGCATTTACTGCGTAAACGCTTAGATTTAGTCGCGCAGGTGGGCACGGTTAAACACGCCGCAGGCCTGCCGATTTATGCGCCGCAACGTGAAGCGGCAATGTTGGCAAAACGCCGCGAAGAAGCCAAAACCATGGGCATTGCGCCGCAACTGATTGAAGATATTTTGCGCCGTTTGATGCGTGAGTCCTACCTCAATGAGAAGGATGTTGGCTTTAAGCAAGTGAAAAACGATCTCGGTTCGGTCGTGATTGTTGGTGGTAAGGGCCAGCTTGGTGGATTGTTTCAACAAATGCTGTCGCTCTCGGGTTACCAGGTCAAAGTGCTGGATAAAGACGACTGGCAGCAAGCTGAAACCTTATTTGCCGACGCCGGATTGGTATTGGTGACTGTGCCTATCGCCATCACCTGCGACATTATCCGTGAGAAACTGACCCAATTACCGCAGGAATGTATCTTAGCCGACTTAACCTCGATCAAGACTGAACCCATGAATGCCATGTTGGCCGCTCATAAGGGGCCTGTTGTCGGCTTTCATCCCATGTTTGGCCCGGATGTCGGCAGTTTGGCTAAGCAGGTGGTGGTGGTGTGCCATGGCCGCGAAGCCGATAAATACCAATGGCTGCTCGAACAAATTGGGATTTGGGGCGCGCGGATTGTCGAAGCTGAGCCAGAGCGTCACGATAATGCGATGCAGTTGGTACAGGCGATGCGCCACTTCTCGACCTTTGTGTATGGCTTGAATCTTTGCAAAGAAGAGGCGGATATAGAAACCCTGCTGCAATTTAGCTCACCTATCTATCGCTTAGAGCTCGCCATGGTCGGGCGTTTGTTTGCCCAAAGCCCAGAACTCTATGCCGATATTATTTTTGCCCAGCAGGATAGCCAGCATGCGATTGGCGATTATTTGGATAACTATCGCGAAGCATTAGAACTGTTAAAGCGGGGCGATAGGGACGCGTTTATCAGCCAGTTCCAAACGGTGGCAAAATGGTTTGGTGATTTTGCACCTCAGTTTCAGCGTGAAAGCCGCATGATGCTGCAATCGGTCAGTGATATGAAAACAAACTGATAATGAATGAGTTAGCCATAAAAATGCCCATCTTTGATGGGTATTTTTTTAGGTTTTTCAGGTGGGCGTTATTGTGTTAATTAGCAATTACTGAAGGTGATCTCTCTCTAAGATTTCACATTCGAGCCAAGAAAAGGCTATCGCTTATTTACGGTTTCGGTAGACTTATTTTAAACATGCAAAAATAAAGCATGAATTTAAATTAGGAGTCTATCCATGTTTTGTATTCAGTGTGAGCAAACTATTCGTACCCCAGCTGGCAATGGTTGTAGCTATGCCCAAGGCATGTGCGGCAAATTGGCCGCGACCTCGGATCTGCAAGACTTGTTAATCTATATGCTGCAAGGTGTTTCAGTGTATGCGACTAAGGCGCGTGAACTGGGCGTCATTAACCCTGAGGTGGATACTTTTGTTCCTAAAGCTTTTTTCTCGACCTTAACCAACGTCAACTTCGATGATGAACGCATCATCGCCTATGCCAAGCAGGCAGCTGAGTACCGTGAAAGTTTAAAGAATGCCTATGAAGCGGCGTGTGAAATTGCGGGTAAACGGGCTGAATCGCTCCCTCCTGTGGCGCAATTTGTACTGGGTACCAGCAAGCCTGAAATGTTGTCTCAAGCACCAGTCGCCTTACTCAATAAAGATAAAAATGAGATCCACGAAGATATCCTTGGGCTGAGACTACTGTGCTTATATGGCCTTAAAGGGGCAGCGGCTTACATGGAACACGCCCGTGTTTTAGGTAAAACTGATGCTGAGATTGCTGGTCGATTCCATGAGATTATGGCGTTTCTCGGTGAGCCGAGTGTCGATGCTGACAAACTGTTCACCACGGCCATGGATATTGGTCAACTGAACTACCGTATCATGGCCATGCTCGATGCGGGCGAGACCGAAGCCTTTGGTCATCCTGAACCGACTGTCGTCAACACTAAACCCGTTAAAGGCAAAGCGATTCTGGTTTCTGGCCATGATATGAAGGATTTAGAGCTTATCCTCGAGCAAACGGCGGGCAAAGGCATTAATGTTTATACCCATGGCGAAATGCTACCTGCGCTGGCGTATCCCGCCTTTAAAAAATATGCCCATTTAGTGGGTAACTACGGCAGTGCCTGGCAGAACCAGCAAAAAGAATTCGCTAATTTCCCCGGCGCCGTAGTGATGACTTCAAACTGTATTATCGACCCGAATGTGGGCCAATACAGCGACCGTATCTTTACCCGCAGTATCGTGGGTTGGCCTGGTGTGACCCATGTAATTGGGGATGATTTTTCAGTTGTGGTCGACAAGGCGCTCGCACTCGATGGCTTCCAATACGATGAAATTCCACACAATATCACCATTGGTTTTGCCCGTAATGCTTTAATGGCCGCAGCGCCGACTGTGGTGGAAAACGTGAAAAACGGTTCTATCAAACACTTCTTCTTAGTCGGTGGCTGTGATGGTGATAAGTCGGAGCGGAGTTATTTCACCGATTTAGCGAAATCGGCGCCAAAGGATTCCGTTATCCTGACCTTAGGTTGTGGTAAGTACAAATTCAACAAGTTGGAATTTGGTGATATCAACGGTATTCCGCGCTTACTCGATATTGGCCAATGTAACGATGCTTATTCGGCTATCCAGTTGGCTATCGCGCTATCACAAATCTTTGAATGCGATATCAATGAATTACCATTGAATCTCGTGCTTTCATGGTTTGAGCAAAAAGCCATTGTCGTGCTGCTGACACTGTTGTCACTCGGGGTGAAAAACATCCGTACTGGCCCAACGCCGCCGGCGTTTTTAACAGCCAATCTTGCCAAAATTTTGGAAGAAAAATTTGGTCTGCGTAACACCACCACAGTTGAAGCCGATCTGAAGACCATGCTGAACGTGGCCTAGGCCGATTTATGCATGGAGTCACTGCGGCTTTCGCGCTAAAGCCGCAGTGTTATGGATACAAAGACGATGAATATCAGTACTATGCAAAATATCATGCCAAGTCTCGCTTTATCTACTGCGCCTGCAAGTGTTGTGGGCTTTAGCCAGTTAGTGTGTGTGGAGCGCTGGAACGAAACCGCCGATGTCGTGAGTTTTCGTTTTCAAGCCGGTGAGCCGATGAAGTTTGATTATAAGCCGGGGCAATTTATGACCTTAGTGCTAGAGATCAACGGTGAGCAGGCTTGCCGCAGTTATACCTTGTCCTCAACCCCTTCGAGACCCTATTCCTTAATGTTAACCATTAAGCGAGTCGATGGCGGACTGGTGTCGAATTACTTGATTGATCATTTACAACCGGGGCAAACGGTACGAGTCCTACCGCCGACGGGGCAGTTTAATCTATTTGATATTCCTGCCAAAAAATACCTATTTTTGAGTGCAGGCTGTGGGATCACGCCCATGTATTCGATGTCGCGTTATTTAACCGACAGCCAAATGAATGCCGACATTGCTTTTGTGCACAGCGCTCGCACCCAGGCCGATATTATTTTTAAAACCTCATTAGAGACAATGGCTACGCGCCATCGAGATTTTAAGCTGCGTTATATTGTTGAGGATGTCACCGCTAACACGGCTTGGCATCCCGAGGCGGTATTGCATGATATCGGCCGTTTAAGTGCCAATAATCTTCGAGCTTTAGTCCCCGATTTTGCCGAGCGAACCGTTTTTTTGTGCGGACCAGAGCCTTATATGCAGGCGGTCAAAACGATTCTTGCAGAGCTTAACTTCGATATGACTCAGTTGTATCACGAGAGTTTTGCCACAGCGGTGAAAGAGGCGCAAAGCCGCGTTAAACAGGCAGAAATGCAGACTGAGGCTCCTGTGAGTGGCAGTAACAGCTTTATGTTATCCATAGGCGATAAAAAGCGGGCTTTAACGGCCGAGCAAACCTTGCTTGAGGGGATTGAAGCCGAAGGCTTACCGATTATTGCGGCCTGCCGTTCGGGCGTATGCGGCGCGTGCAAATGCCAAGTGCTCGAAGGGGAGACCGAGTCCACAAGTAGCATGACCTTAACACCTACCGAAATCGAAGCCGGATATGTGTTAGCTTGCTCGACTAAACTCAAATCGGATGTAACGCTGTCTTTGACCTGATACTTGCCTGCGAAGGGCATGGTCGCTTCAAAACATTGGTGATTTAAAAAACTCGCGCGGAAATATTTTTGCGCCTTAGTTGCGATTATGTCTGCGAGAACGTAAGGTTAAAGACGAGGGCGGAGTAACGCCCAGTCCCATCGTCTGGCTGGAGTCTCTCAATGACAACGACAACCACATATGCCGCAAAAATTGAAGATCGCAGCTTAGGCCATTTGCTTTACGCCTTAATGTCAGGCTTTCCGCTGTTACTGCTGCCGGTATTGCTGAGCCTATTTATCAACTTGTCTCAACGACATACGCAAGATAATGCTCTGCTGGCATCACATCTACGCTGGCAACGTCACTCCAATGTGATATTTCTTGGTCTGTTGGTGTTGGGCTATTGCCTGCCCATCACTTGGCTCAGCCTTTCGATTTATCTCTTTGGTATCATTTGGTTTTGCCATCGGATTATTAAAGGCTGGCTAAGTCTGTTGGATGGTTTAGAAGTCTAAAACTTGTGCTAGAGTCTCTTCATCTTAGGGTGATTAGAGACTCTTATGACTAGTTATCAAATTCTCTGTATTCTCTGTGCGTTAGCCTTAGTCACGTCTGTGGCATCCTCGCGTTTGCATAAGTTGCAAGAAACCGTCGCCATTACCGCATTAGCCTTAGGAATGAGTCTGTTGCTTTTACTGGGCGGTAAGGCGCTTGGCGGCCATGTTTATGGCTACTTTGTGGCGGGGCTGGAAAAGCTCGACTTTCAGGCGCTATTGCTCAATGGCATGTTAGGTTTTCTCTTATTTGCCGGGGCATTGCAGATCCGCTTAAAAATCTTACGGCATCAGAAATGGGAAATTCTCATTCTTGCCTTTGTCAGTACCTTACTCTCGACTTTTATCGTCGGTGGTTTGCTTTATTACATAGCTCCCATGCTGGGATTACCCTTGGTCTTAAGCCATTGTTTGCTCTTTGGTGCCTTGATTTCACCCACAGATCCGATTGCCGTGTTAGCCATTCTGAAGAAGATGGGCGCGCCCGAAGATATTGCGATTCAGGTAGAAGGGGAATCGCTCTTTAACGATGGCATAGGACTGGTGATTTTTGTGGCGATCTCCCATCTGGCTTTTTCAACTGAGCCGCTGACCTTTTCGCAAATCTCGCTATTGTTTGTCCAAGAGGCACTCGGGGGCGTCGTTTATGGCGCCGTGCTCGGCGTATTGTTGCACCATTTCTTTCGCTACTGTGAGGAAGAAACCCAGTTGATGCTAGTCACTTTGCTGATCCCGACGGCGGGTTATGTCATCGCCGAAGTGTTAGGGGTATCGGGGCCACTGGCGATGGTCAGTGCAGGGATGATTATCGGTAACTACAGCGTGCCTAAGTATTTTGTGCGCCATGAGCGGGTGAAACTCTACACTTTTTGGTCACTGATTGAATCCTTCTTTAATGCGTTGTTGTTCCTCCTGCTCGGATTATTACTCTTGCTCGTCACCTTTAAGGCGCCATTATGGTGGTTTATGTTAGTGGCTATTCCTCTGGTGTTAACGGCGCGGGCGGTGAGTGTATTTTTGCCCTATATCGGATTTAGGATGGTGAAGTCTTACAATCCCTATGCCGAGTCGATACTCATTTGGGGTGGGCTCAGGGGGGGGGCTGGCCTTGGCCATGGCGATGAGTTTACCCGAGGGCGTTATTGTCGATTCACAAAGCGGTGTCGAGCTGCGTGAGCTACTGCTCGTGATGACCTATGCTGTGGTGGTGTTTTCAATCTTAGTGCAGGGCTCGAGTATGACGGGGTTAATTCGTCGCAGTAATGCGGTGGCAACAGAGGCTTATCATCAGATTGCACCTGAGCGGACCTAGGTTAGCTGGGTTTAACCTTGAGGGGTAAAACCCAAACCCTAAGCTCTAAATCTACAGTCCTAAATCCACAGCTATGAAGCCTAAGTTCTAAACAAGACAGCCACGATATTCGTGGCTGTATGTTCCTTAGTATCCTTATATGCTCAAATTAGCGATATAACTCCCTCACGACCTCGGCCATCAGCGCCAATGCGTCATGTGCTTTATCTTCTTCGAGGGAGCAATTCAGCACTAGGCCATCGGCTTTCAGCTGTTTAATCCCTTGAGTTTGCAGTGGCAGCGCATCTTCGCTGATGGCATAACAAGGGTTAATCACTATGGGGAGATGACTGTGGGCCTTAATTTGGATGAGGCTTGCTAAATCCAAGGTGGGTAAGTTGGCATTGTTATAGGTTCGAATGCCGGAGTCACATAGGATAAGCTGTTGGTTACCTTGGCTTAAAATCGTCTCTGTTGCCGCCATAAACTCCTCATAACTGGCCATATCGTTACGTTCGAGGAATAGCGGGATCGGCAAGGTGCCTGCCTGAGTCAGCAAGGATTGATTAAACATTTGTTTGCCCGTTAAGAACAGCATGTCGGCATGAGCAGTCGCTAATGGCATATCCGTCGCCTGTTCGATGGCGATGACACAAAGCAAATCATACTGATGCAGGGTTTGGCGCAGCTTAGGGATGATAGCTTCGGCCGAGGCGAGTGAGTGGCATCCGTCTAAAATTACCGCTTGAAAACCCGCTTCTTTTAGCTGTTTTACTCTGCGCTCAAAGGCGGATAAGGCAGCCTGTGACGACTCTTGCTGCAGCAGGCTTTTGCTCAGCGTGATCTTGGCAATAGTACCAATATGGCCTGCGCCAATGGTAAAGGGGCCGCAGTGAATTTCACTCGCCTGCGCCTTGTACGCCTTACTGAAGCGATAGGGAGACGGATCAAGGCTCACCGTACTTATCACCTCAGCTTTTGAGGTGCTCGGCTCGATAAGTAATTGGCTATTACTGAGTTGTGTCGGTTTGACGGTTTCACAGGGGTAACAACCTAATACTTTGATAAAACGCGTGATCCTCTCGAGCTGCTTGAGCCCTTGTTGCATGGCTTCGCTGGAGATATTGGCATCGATATCCAGATAGAACATTTCTTCCCACGGCGTACCAGGAATAGGGCGAGATTCGAGTTTGCTCATATTGAGCTGATGCGCCTTGAGCACCAATAGGGCTTCAACCAAGGCACCCGCCTTTTGGCCTGTGGCCATAATCAGGGTGGTTTTGGCTGGCAGTTGCTCGGGTACGGCTACGGCTTTTCTAGCCACAACGATAAAGCGGCTCTGGTTAATCTTTTGGTTTGCAAGACCCGACTCAATCGACTCGAGTTGGTACAGCGCGCCACCTTCTGTGCTACCAATTGCTGCAGCGCTATTATCGATAGATTGGTTGACCTTCTCCATTGCTTCGGCGCTGCTTGAGCAATATTCCAGTCTTAAGTCTTTGTGCTGGCTCAGATAACGGCTGCACTGACTAATTGGCTGCGGATGGGCATAGACGGTTTTGATATCACTCAGTTTGCTGCCCGGTTTGCCCAACAGGCAATGGCTGACTTCGATAGTCGTCTCGCCGACGATGGAGAGGCTGGTGTGTTGCAGCACGTCATATACTTCGTTGATAGAGCCGGACGAAGTGTTTTCAATCGGCAAAAAGCCATAGTCGGCGTGGCCTGACTCAACGGCTTGGACAATCTCATCGAAACTTTGGCAGCCTAAGTCGAGCATCTCAACCTGACGACGTAGGCAATAGCGAGAGGCGGCCAGGTAAGAGTAGGAGCCGCGGGCGCCAAGGTAGGCGATGCAGTACTGCTGTTTTTGCGTTTCTGGATTAGCACGGCCGTGGAGATAAGCCTGTTGATTAAGGACTGAGTCTTCGATAATGCTTTGATACAGTGAGATCACGTAATGGGCATCTAAGCCTTTTTCTCGGCCAGCTGTGACTAATCTAGCCAGCAGTTCTTTTTCCCTTTGGGTGTCGCGAATGGGTCTCACATCTACTTCTTTACTGCGGGCCACTTCAAGGCTTAGGCGTCGACGTTCGGCGAGTAACGAGAGAAGCTCATTGTCGAGGTGAGTAATTTGTTCTCGCGTTTGATTTAAAGGCTGTGGTTTTTGCATTCTGACCTCATTTGCCACCGTATTATCGAGCGTTTAAGACGAAAAAGCCTCCCAGTGGGAGGCTTTGGATTTTTACTTTCGTTTTTACACAGTAAATCCGCCTCCTAGAGTGGGGGTGTAAAAAAGAAAGTAAAAAAAGCTGCGGTATTTGTTTTCATAGGGAGTAAAACTAAAGGGCGAGGGCGTGGCTGTCAATCAAAAATTATTCAATCGCGATTTTCTTTCCTCTTCGCGTAGCTAAGCTGCAATTATTCCTGAGCCAATCGTCATTTCGCCTTCGAGCCTAATAAAAAAAGGCGAAGAAATTCTTCGCCTTTTCAGTGCTATTAGCGATTACTCGCCTAATTCTACGCCAGCTCGATTGATCAGGAACTGAGTCAGAATTGGCACAGGGCGACCGGTTGAACCTTTATTCGCGCCGCTGTTCCACGCAGTACCCGCCACATCTAAGTGAGCCCAGTTGTACTTTTTGGCGAAACGAGACAGGAAACAAGCCGCGGTAATCGCGCCAGCTGGACGACCACCTAAGTTGGTCATGTCGGCAAATGGGCTATCGAGCATATCCTGGTATTCATCCCACAGTGGCATGCGCCATGCGCGGTCACCACTTTGCTCACCAGCATTGAGTAGCTCATGAGCCAGAGGGTTGTGTGATGAGAACAGGCCTGAGGCATGTTTGCCTAAGGCAATCACACAGGCGCCTGTCAGTGTTGCCGTGTCGATAACCAGCTCTGGGTCAAAACGCTCAACATAGGTTAATACGTCACACAGTACCAGACGACCTTCGGCGTCGGTGTTGAGGACTTCAACGGTCTGACCCGACATTGTGGTTAAAATGTCACCTGGGCGGTAAGCATTGCCCGATGGCATGTTTTCACAGCCCGCAAGAATACCGACGACGTTGATGGGTAGCTTCATATCACAGATGGCTTTCATGGTGCCGATAACACCAGCTGCGCCGCCCATGTCGTATTTCATTTCATCCATGGCTTCGCCTGGTTTTAATGAAATACCGCCTGAGTCGAAGGTTAAGCCTTTACCAATCAACACGATAGGTTTCTCAGTGCTATCGACTGCACCCTTGTATTCCATCACTGTCATAATGGATTCATTGGCACTAGCGCGGCCAACAGCAAGGTAAGAGTTCATGCCGAGTTTTGCCATTTGCTCTTCGCCCACAGTCGTGACATGCAGGTTTTCGTGAACTTCGGCCAATTGGCGAGCCTGAGAGGCTAAATAGGCTGGATTGCAGATATTTGGCGGCATGTTAGCCACATCGCGGCATAAATGCATGCCTGCAGAAACGGCCATGCCGTGCTCAATCGCACGCTCACCTAAGGTCAGTTCGCGGCGAGTTGGGACATTAAACACTAACTTGCGCAGCGGACGACGGGTCTCACCTTTACGGGTTTTGAGTGCATCGAAGCTGTATAAACTGCTATTGGTCGTTTCGACTGCTTGGCGAACTTTCCAATAGGTATCGCGACCTTTCACGTGTAACTCGGTCAAGAAGCACACAGCTTCCATTGAACCAGTTTCATTTAAGGTGTTGATGGTTTTAGTGATGATCTGCTTGTACTGGCGTTCGTCTAGTTCTCGTTCTTTGCCGCAACCGACTAACAGCACTCGTTCACTCAATACGTTAGGAACGTGGTGCAGTAATAACATTTGGCCAGGCTTACCTTCTAAATCGCCGCGACGCAGTAGATTACTGATATAACCTTCGCTAATCTTGTCTAATTGCTCGGCGATGCCGGATAGACGGCGGGGTTCATAAACACCGACAACGATGCAGGCTGAGCGTTGTTTTTCGGGGCTACCGCTCTTTACGCTAAACTCCATGAGCACTCCTAGATTCTTAAAGACAAATTTTTATATTTATTGGATAATGTCTGCTTGTCCCGAAAAGGGCCTAAGTTATTACTCCAAAGGTGATTTATTCTCGGCACTTGAGTCACGTTTTTGTGAAATATCCGTGACATTTATCGTTTGCCAGGAACCCCTGAAGCTGGTCAGAAAACTACCAAAAGTAAACAGTTTACATGAAAGTTAGTCTGTTACCAGCAAAAAGATAAGTTTAGAGACCGGATCCTACCTGTGATTGTATTTAGATACCTTATTCGAGAAGTTTTAAAGGCGCAAATTGCAGTACTTTTCGTACTGTTAACTATTTTTATTAGCCAGCATTTCGTGCGCATATTGGCCGACGCCTCAGACGGTGAATTTCCTGCTTCTCTTATCGCTACCTTGATAGGCCTCAACTTACCCTATCTTGTTGTTCTCGTTTTACCTTTAAGTTTGTTCCTTGGGATCCTCATGGCCCACGGCCGCATGTATGCCGAGAATGAAATGGTCATTCTCCACGGTGTTGGCGTAAGTGAATGGTATGTTACCCGAGTAACTTTGATCCTCGCCGTTATCAACATGTTGTTTACTGGCTATTTATCCCTCTATGTCGCGCCTTGGGCCGAGGAGCAACAAAACCAAGTGCTCGAGAAAGCCCAATCCGAGGCGGGCCTTGCCGCATTAGTGCAAGGGCGTTTTCAGGCGAGTCCTAACGGCCGTGCTGTGCTGTTTGTCGAACGTATCGGCAAGGATAACGATCTGGATAAAGTGTTTGTGGCCCAGTTGCCCGACCCCAATGACGAAATTGGTTTAACCAACGTGGTGGTGGCTAAAGGCGGACGGGTACTGGAAGATCAGAATGGCTCGCAGCAGTTACAGCTCAATGATGGGGTGCGCTATCAGGGCAGCCCACAACAGAAAGACTACCAAATGATTGAATTTGGTGGCTATAAGATGCAAATCAAAGAGCAACAGGTCGATGAACGTCGCCGTAAACTCTCAGCCTTACCGCTGACTGAATTGATGAAAGTCGAAGGACCTGAAGCCGTGGCCGAGTTCCATTGGCGTTTAGCGATTCCGCTGGCGATTCCTATCATGACACTCATTGCCGTGCCGCTGGCGCGAGTCAATGTGCGCCAAGGTAAGTTTGCCAAAATGCTCCCAGCGGTACTGTTATATCTTGGCTACTTTGGCCTGATGGTCGCGGGACGTAAAGCCTTGCAGGATGGGGTGATCCCACAATATTTAGGTATGTGGTGGATCCATTTGTCGGCACTCATTATGGGGATTTTACTCCTAGGTAAAGATAGACCCTTATTTGCTCGTTTATCGACGGCAATGGCGCGTAAAAAGGTGGCCGCATGAAGATTTTAGACCTTTATATCGCCAGAGTTTTATTAAGTACTTCGGCGCTGTGTTTGCTGGTGCTGACGGGCTTGTCGGGCATCATTAAGTGGGTTGACCAGCTGCGTTTAGTGGGGCGTGGTTCCTACACTATGATGGATGCAGGCATTTATGTGTTATTCCTCGTGCCTCGCGATATTGAAATGTTTTTCCCGATGGCGGTGCTGTTAGGCGCCTTGATCGGCATGGGGATGCTGGCCTCGAACTCTGAGCTAGTAGTGATGCAAGCCTCAGGGATGTCGCGATTGCAGATCACCTTATCTGCGATGAAAACCGCAGTGCCATTGATGTTGATGGTGATGGCATTGGGTGAGTGGGGCGCACCAGTGGCCGAGCAAAAGGCCAATGAACTCCAAGCCATTAAACTCTCCGGCGGCAGTTTGATTAAATCCCACCGAGGCATTTGGGCTAAAGACGGCGATTTGTTCGTGAATATTGGTGAAGTCGCCGATATTGATAAGCTGAATAATATTACTTTGTATAAGTTTAACAGTGAGTTAAAGCTTACGAATGTGGTGCATGCCAAGAGTGCTTTGTTCAGTAAGGACAGTTGGCATCTTATGGATGTGAAGCGTACCGACTTAAGCTATGACGAAGTGAAGCTCGAACACTTAGACGAAGATATTTGGCGCTCAAGTCTTACGCCCGACAAACTCAGCGTAGTATCGGTCAAGCCAGAGGCCTTATCGATTCGCGGTTTAATGGGGTACTTAGATTACCTTAAAAATAATAGCCAAGATCCAAGCCGTTACGAATTAGCCCTCTGGCGCAAGGTGATGCAGCCTGTCACTGTTGGGGTGATGATGCTGGTGGCCTTATCCTTTGTGTTTGGACCTCTGCGGACTGTGACTATGGGCGCGCGGGTGTTGCTTGGGGTGGTCGCTGGGTTTAGTTTCTATATCAGTAACGAGATCTTTGGTCCCATGAGTATGGTATATGAGTTACCGGCCTACGTGGGAGCCATCGCGCCGAGTCTGTTATTTACCGGTATTGCCTTTTACTTTATCCGGCGGTGATACACACGGGTAATAAAAAACGACGCCATGGCGTCGTTTTTTTATTGGGGCAAGGTTAGCTTAATCGCGGTTGTAAGGCTTAGATGCCAAGTTTAGCACTATGGTTTAACCGCTATGATCTAACCGCCTGTGGTTTATGCACCATGCCAATTGCGCATTTGGTTAGCTTCCTTAGAAAGAACAACCACTTCTGAGCGGGTCATCATATCCTGTAGCGCGAGTTTATCGTCGTTGATCAGCACCCACAAATTACCAATGCCGAGTAAAGACCAGACGATGCGTGCATAGGCGGTGATAAGGCTTAAGTTTTGGCCATTAGGATGTTGGATCTTAAGGCGCCAGGCGCGCATCCCGAGGGTTTGACCGCCCTTACTCCAAAAAAGCGCATAGAAAGTGCCTACGCAGAGCACTAACCAGAGTTGATAAATCCCATGGTAAATCGGCGTGCCATTGAGGGCGTCGGACACATGTTCAAAGCCATTCATGCTAATCAGGCCCGAGGCTGTGAGTCCGAAGAAAATACCAAAGCCGATGGCGCCAGCAAACATATACACGGCTACCGCGAGCAGCAGGTCATAGATCATTGCCCCTAAGCGGCGGAAGAATCCTGCACGGGGAAAGTTAGCATGTTCAGCATTTAACATCTGCAATCCTAATTCTAAATGGATAAATGACGATAAGGCTTAGGCCTCGGGTTCTTCATCACGTACAAAGTGGATATTGCTAAAACCAAAGCGGGCAAATTCAACTTTGCGATAGTCTTTTTCAGCCTTGGCACCTTTGCGTGAGGTCATGGCAATTTGTTGTTCCATCGCGAGAAACTTGGTTAAGTCAATGCCTTCGGCCTCGGCCACGGCTTCATATAAATCGCGGTGTTTATCATAACTAAAGGCGATGGTTTTCGTCTCACCTTTGAAGGTGTAAGTCACTTGACGCGCCATGGTTTTCTCCTGAAATAAGTCTGGAATTAGTTAAATTCGCTTCTAAAAATAAAATACACCGCACCGAGGATACACAGGCCCGCCCAGAGATAGTCGAGTTTGAGCGGTTCCTTCATATAGAAATAGGCGAAGGGCACAAACAAGCTTAAGGTGATGACTTCCTGCAGGATTTTTAATTGGCCGACATTCATCACTGTGTAGCCGATGCGATTAGCGGGCACTTGCAGTAGGTATTCAAATAGAGCGATGCCCCAACTGACTAAGGCGGCAATAATCCAAGGCTTTGAACCTAAGGATTTTAAATGCCCATACCATGCAAAGGTCATAAAAATATTGCTAAGACAGAGTAAACCAATAGTCGTTAGGGTGGGGTTCATCATTCTTCTCGATGATTAAGCTTATAAATCATATACATTGCATCGTCGGTATAGCTGCCAAGGCATTTCTCAATCGCTTTAGGTTTAAAGCCCATTTTACGCCAGTAGCTATCGGCGCCTTGTACTGCGACCAGAGAGAGGGAGCTCAAGTTAAAGCGATCCGCGAGCTGCTTTAAGCGCATTAAGGCCTTGGAGCCAGCGCCTAAACCTTGAGCCCTTACCGAGATGGCAATATCGTGCAGATACAAGGTATCGGCCTTAGGTAACTGAGTGATGGGCTCATACAATGCAGGAGGCATATTGGTGGTCCAAGGGTGGGCGAGGCAATAGCCCACCACCGACTCATTCACCTCAAACACAAAGCAGGATTGAGGTGAGACGTGCCACTTGCTTTGCAATACATGCAGGGGTTCAGGATCCAGTTGGGAGTAACATTCTTCCTGGATCTGTAAAATAGCATCCCAATCCTCTGGGGTGATTGCACGCAGTAACATGGTCGACCTTTTTCCGTCCAAAACAGTGTGAATAAATAAGTTGGGGATTATATACCCAAATCGCAGCAAAAGCTTTGAAACTCGCCAGTGCTGCGATTGTCTAGGCGGTTTACCGCGCTTATCCCAAATAACGTTGCTTCAAATGTTTAGCAAGATATTGGCTATTGAGCGGCTCGCCTGTGGCTTGAATGATGAGCTCATCCGTTGTCAGTAGTGAGCCTTTGGACCAAATGTGGGTGCCAAGCCAGTCAAATACTTGGGATAACTGCCCATTATCGATGAGGTTTTCAATCGGGCCTAAGCTTCGCTCCAGCGCAAAACGGCATTGGGCGGCATACATGGCGCCTAAGGTATAACTTGGGAAATATCCCAATTCACCCACGGCCCAATGGATATCCTGCATACAACCATCGCGATAGTTACCATCGGTATTGATCCCGAGTAGTTGTTGCATCTGGCTTGACCAAAAATCGGGGAGGTCATCTACGCTCAGGCTGCCGTCAATAAAGGCTTTTTCGGCCTCAAAGCGCAATAGAATGTGGCAAGGGTAAGTGACTTCATCGGCATCAACACGGATAAGCCCGGGATTGACGCGGGTATAGTGTCTTGCCAAGTCTTGGGCGCTGAACTCGCAACCCAAATGCTGTTTAATCAGTGGTTGCAGTTGGCGTAAAAACGCGGGATTGGCACCGAGCTGCATTTCACAAAATAAGCTTTGGCTCTCATGGACGCCCATGGAGCGAGCCAATCCTGCGGGCTGACCTCGCCATGGTTTCGGTAAGCCCTGTTCATAACGGGCGTGACCAGTTTCATGCACTATGCCCATGATAGCGCTGCTAAAATCGGCTTCATTATAACGCGTCGTGATACGTACATCGCTAGGCACTCCACCACAAAATGGGTGGCTGCTGATATCGAGCCTGCCATGGTTAAAGTCAAACCCTAAATAGGCCATCACCGCTTGGCCTAGGGCTTCCTGTGCCTTGATTTCGAAGGGGCCATTAAGGGTAAGCTTGGGTTCACTGGCTTGTTTTGCAAGCACATCTTGAATAAGAGAGGGTAACCAAGTTTTTAAGTCGCCAAAGGTCCGTTCGAGCTTTGCCGTGGTCATGCCGGGCTCAAATTTATCGAGCAGGGCATCGTAGGGGGAGATGTTAAGCGCCTGCGCGCGAATTAAGGCTTCTTCCCTCGAGAGGGAGATCACCGCTTTTAGATTCGGTTTAAAACCTTGCCAATCATTGTTTTTGCGTTGCTCGCGCCAGGCATTTTCACATTGGTAGGCCATTTTCGTTTTGGCCTGTACTAGCTCGCCGGGCACTAAGGTCGCCTGTTGATACTGATATTGCATTTCCCTCAGATTGGCCTGTTGCTCTGGACTCAGCGCTTCTTGTGTGGCAAGTGCGAGGTTATCGCCAAGCTCTGGCGCCGTTTTAAGGCTATGGATATGTAATGCCAGTTCTGCCATGGCATCACCACGCTCGCTGCCACCACCGAGGGGCATCATGGCGGCCTGATCCCAATCACCAAGCGCACTAAAATGTTCAAAATGTGAAATTTTCTGGAAATGCGCCGTGAGTTTATCGTAACTTGGCGTAGGTTCTTTGCTGTTCATAGCGGTATCCATAGACTCAATCTTAAGGTGCTGTCGTTATCTATTAGCACGAAAAAATAACAATAACAGGATGATAATATCATGCAGCCAAAATCACATCACACTAAAACCCTTAAAGCCATGACCATGGCGCTGTTGGCTGGCTTATCTAGTGCCGCCCATGCTGGAGCCGACAGCTTTGCGCCGGGAACGGCTATCCCCGAATTTGGTCAAGTGGCTAAGGTCGAAAGCAACCTTGTTATCCCTGCTGGGATGAAGTTTAAGGTGGCATTCGATATGAGCAAGGCGGCCGATGTCGGCCAAGTGAATCGTCAGCTCGACAGCCTTGCCCGTTTTATTAATATGCACGTGGCGGCTGGCGTTAAAGAAAGCGATATTGAGCTAGCTATGGTGGTGCATGGCAGTGCCGTTGGCGATTTAGCTGATGATAGCTTTTATGCCAAGCAGCACAAAGGGGCGCAAAACCCCAATAAAGCCTTAGTGAAAACCTTAGTGGCCCATGGGGTGAAGTTTTATATCTGTGGTCAGAGCGCCGCTTATTTTGACTTACACAATGCCTCTTTGTTACCGGGCGTCGATATGGCCCTGTCTGCGATGACGGCCCATGCGATTCTGGCGCAGCAAGGATTTAGTCAAAATCCGTTTTAGGGCAAATTTTTTGTTTGGAAACTAGGCTCGCCTTGCTATTCTGTCACTCGTAAGTTGATAATTACAGTGAAGTAAATGGAATGCTGTATCGTTCAAGGAGATGACTATGTGGGCGTTTTTAGTTGAACAGCCTAACCTACCTTACACTATTGCCTTCGCCTGCGTGCTTGTCCTTGGTGTGTTTGAAGCCTTAGCCCTAGTGATAGGGTTAAGCATGATGAGTGCGCTCGACCAATGGGTGCCCGCCGATGTGGATTATGATGCCAATATTGGTGGTACTGGCCTGACGGGGATTGCGGGCTGGCTATGTCTGAATCGATTACCCTTACTTATCTGGTTTGTGCTGGCACTGACCAGCTTTGCGATTGTCGGTTATATTGCAAATTACCTGAGCCTGCTATTCACGGGCATCTTGTTACCGCAACTCTTCACCTTACCGATTGCTGTGGTTGGCAGTGCGTTTGCCTGTCGCTATCTCGGGCGGATCTTGGCCGATTTACTCCCTAAGAATGAGTCCACCGCCATATCCCTTGATGATTTAAGTGGCTATGTCGGTACTATCACCTTAGGCTGCGCCATGAAGGGCATGCCTTCGGAAGCCGTGGTGCGGGATAAACATCAACAAAAACATTATGTATTAGTCGAACCCGAAACCTCGGGTATCGAGTTTGCCAGTGGCACGCAAGTGGTGCTGCTAAAACGAGAAGGAAGAGTCTGGTCTGCGACTCGCTTTGATAATTAATTTTCCAAAGCCATTAACGAAAAAGGAAAGCAAATGGATGTGTTAAATGATGTAACCAGTTCGAGCAACTTCGTGTTGTTAGTTGCCGGAATGGTATTGGTTGGCCTGATTGTGATTGGTCTGATTTTTGCCAAATTATATAAACGTGCGACGAAGGAAATGGCCTTTGTACGTACGGGTTTTGGTGGTGAAAAAATTATTAAGGACGGTGGCGCAATCGTTTTACCCGTGCTGCATGAAACCATAGCCGTAAATATGAATACCCTGCGTATCGAAGTGGAGAAAACCCAAAAAGATGCGCTGATCACTAAGGATAGAATGCGTGTCGATGTGAAGGCGGACTTCTATCTGCGTGTGGCGCCCAATGCTGAAGGCATTTCAATGGCGGCACAAACCTTAGGTACCCGTACCACGCGTGTGGAAGAGCTGAAAAAGCTGATGGAATCTAAGTTTGTTGACGTGTTACGTGCGGTCGCCGCGGAAATGACCATGACTGAAATGCACGAGCAGCGCGCCGATTTCGTCCAGCGGGTACAGAATAACGTCGCTAACGATCTCGAGAAAAACGGGTTAGAACTCGAATCCGTTTCGTTGACGGGTTTTGACCAGACTGATCTGCAATTCTTTAATGAAAATAACGCATTCGACGCCGAAGGTCGCGCACGTTTAGCTAAGATTATCGAAGAAAAACGTAAAGAGACCAACGATATCCAGCAGGAAAACCGCATCAAGATCGAGCAGCGTAACCTAGAGGCTGAAAAAGAATCGCTGGAGATTGAAAAGGCCGAAGAAGAAGCGCGTCTGGTGCAGCAGCAGTCACTCGAATTTAAGCGTGCCGAGCAGAAAGCGGAAATTATTAAGCAAAAAGAAAACAAGTCCCGTGAAGAGCGCGAAGCTGAGATTGCCAAAGAACGCGCAATCGAAACTGCACAAATCGAAAAAACTAAAGACATCGAAACCCGCGAGATTGAAAAGCGCAAATCTATCGAACAGGCCCGTATTCAACAGCAACGTGATATCGAAGTTGCCGAGCAGGAAAAACACATCGCGGTAGCCGCGAAGTCGGAAGAAGAGTCTGCTGCCCGTGCCCGCGCCGCCGAAGCGGAAAAAACCAAGGTAGAGAAAGAAGAAGCGGTTATTACGGTGCGCCAAGTGGCTGAGGCGAATCGTCGTAAAGAGATTGAAGTGATCGATGCGCGTAAAGAAGCGGAGCGCGATGCGGTAGGAGTGACGGTACAAGCCGAAGCGGAAAAACGTGCCGCCGAAGACAGATCGAGCGCAATTCTGATTGAAGCTCGCGCCAGTGCAGATGCCAAGAAGCTGCAAGCCGAGGCCGACGAGAAGGTCTATGCCGTTGAAGCGGCGGGTAAACAAGCTCTGTATGAAGCCGAAAACGTGCTGCGTGATGAGCAGATTGCGCTGCAAAAATCCCTCGCTATCTTAAAAGCACTGCCTGAGATTGTCGCGCAGGCGGTTAAACCGCTGGAAAACATTGAAGGCATTAAAATTCTTCAAGGTTATGGCGCCGGTAATCAACTGGCATCGGGAGCCGATGGCGCAGTCGCACATCAAGGTGGTATCGCCGAGCAAGTCACCAGCGCCGCGTTAAACTACCGCGCCAATGCGCCAGTGGTGGATGCCATGCTGCGAGAGTTAGGCTTAGTGCAATCTGAGTCTGGCACGTTAAATGATTTACTCAATGGCAATAATGCCTTAACCACCGAAGCCTTAAATGTCGTGAAGTCGGCCAATAGCGGATTAAATGGTTATAGCCAGCAACATACAGTGGTAGAGCCAAAGATAAGTAATTGATATTAAAAGTTTAGATTAAAGCGCCTGCGGGCGCTTTTTTTATTTTTAGCTCAAAACCACCTACTTCAGTAGGTGGTTATCATCATTTGAGGCTTTGCCTGTATACCTACCCAAGTTAAATGCATCTTTGATTTTTAGCGAAGTCAAAAGAGGCAAATAACATGAGTAGATACGAGCAAGCATCGCATGTGTTCTGGCGATGTCAATATCATATAGTCTGGACACCAAAGTACCGCTTTCGGATATTGAAGGGTAATGTCGGAAAAGAGGTTTATCGATGCATTCAGGTTTATTGCCATCAAATGGGATGCATAGTCATGGAGCTAAATGTTCAAGTTGACCATGTCCATTTAGTGCTGAAGGTACCTCCGAAGATATCTATATTGAATTTAATGGGGACGTTAAAAGGTAAGATAGCGTTGAAAATATTCAGTAAATTTCCTTACCTACGTAAGAATAAACTTTGGGGAAATCATTTTTGGCAGAGAGGATACTTCGTCGATTCGATTGGAATTAACGAGGAAATAATCCGTAGATACGTTAGGCATCAAGAGAAAGTAGAGCGGCAAGAGCAGGGTCAACTTGCTCTTGAATAAAGGCCCCCTTTTAGGGGGTTAAAACAAAGCCACCTTCTTCAGAAGGTGGATTCTTTACGCCTGAAACCGCTGAGCCAATTTGTAGTATTCCACTATTACCCTAAATTTAATGGTCGGAGTAGAGTGAAATCCGATGTTGCGTTTTCCCTTATCGAATAAAAGGAGTTTCTCATGGCCAATATTTTGATCATCGCCGGTGATTTTGTTGAAGATTATGAGTTAATGGTACCGTTCCAAGCCCTGCAAATGGTGGGGCACAGCGTAACGGTTGTCTGCCCTGATAAAGTGGCGGGACAAACCATTAAAACGGCAATCCATGACTTTGAAGGCGACCAAACCTATACCGAAAAACCAGGGCACTTATTTGCCCTAAATGGCAATTTTGTCGGTACCAACGCCAGTGATTTTGATGCGCTGCTGCTTCCCGGTGGTCGTGCACCTGAGTATTTACGCCTAAACCCTGCGGTTATTGCCTTGGTGGCTGAATTTGCCGCCCAAGATAAACCCATTGCCGCCATTTGCCATGGCGCGCAGCTACTGACGGCGGCCGATGTGGTACGCGGTAAGAAAGTGTCTGCCTATCCTGCTTGCGCGCCCGAAGTGAAACAAGCGGGCGCCGAGTACTGTGATATTGAGGTGACGGCGGCAATCACCGATGGCAAGTTAGTCACAGCGCCCGCATGGCCTGCGCATCCTGCATGGTTGGCGCAGTTTAACAAGTTACTGAATTAACGATATTCATCTAGCGTAATTTATGGCATAACAGTTCGGGTAGAGGCTTAAGTTAAGTATTCACTTGGGACTTAAGCATGACGCAATGGCTGGAGCTAAGCGCAATAGCTGCTTGGGGAGTAATATTGTGTGTGAAATCTATTCCGGTGCCGAACCCGAACTGTTTGAACTCAAAACCCGCTCCATTCGAATCGATGGGGTCGTGACGAGCGTGCGGCTCGAGGCGATTTTTTGGCAGATTATTGAAGAGATTGCCGAAGATGCTGAGCTGAGTGTGGCGGTGTTTTTAACCCGTATTTACCGTGAAGTGTTAACTCGGCAGGGCGAAGTGGCTAACTTTGCCTCTTTGCTGCGGGTTGCCTGCACCACCCATCTGAATCAGGGGCAGCGTTTGGTGTTAAAACCTAAGGTTGCGCTAAACGCGGCATCCTCTTAACTATCCATTTCATCTTTGCTGTTTGAAAAAGACAAAGCTTGCCGCGTTATTGCAGAGCCACTTTCTGGTGAACACTTGGAAACATGGGCATTTATCGGTTTAGCTGGCAAAGGCTTGGGTGTATTTCTGGATAATCTGTTCCACTTTTCCATCGGCTTTTAGCTGTGCTATCGCGTGATTGAGTGCGGGCAGTAGATCGGCATGCTCCTTACGTAGCCTTAACACCAATACGCCATCGGAATGCACTGCGGCCAATCCAACGGGGATCTTAAGCTTGTTCGACCAATATAAGGCGGGATAGTTACCCGCGATAATGGCCGTGATGCGGTGTTTATCCAATGCCTTAATCAGCTCTTGTTCCGAGGTAAAATCGACACGGATAAACTCTTTGTCGTCGTGGTACAAATATCCCCTGACGGTACCGATTTGCTTACCTTTAATTTCAGCGACTTCCTTAAAGGATTCGACATTCTCGGGTCTGGTCACCACGTATTCTGTGATGGGCATAATGGGATCGGATTTAACGAACGAGGGGCCAAAGTCTTGATCCGCAAACCAACTTGGGCTGACCACATCAAAGTCTAACTGGCCAGTTTCAAGGGCGTTGTTCGTCCGTTTCGGTGGCAAGGACAGGTTTTCGCCCTCGATATTGGCTAAGGATAAAATCAGTGGGATTAACTCAGACACCATGCCAGGGGCTTCGGGCTGGTTAGCAATAAAATAGGGATACCAAGAATAGGACCCGGTGATGTTGTACTTGAGTAATTGGGCAAAGGAGGGGGGAGTAAATAATAGAAGTAATAACACGGCGTGCGCTCGCCAACGATAGAGAATACTTCCTTTACCCATCTTGTCCTTCACTCCTTGGTTGAACGAGCTTCGTGGTGACTGCGCTACATCTTACCTAGCCATTGTGAAAAATTTGTTATCCGTAGCGCAGTTTCCCTATTCAAGCAGCTTTTTAGGCTTAAGCCAAGAGTTGGCACAAGGCCGGCAGCTGATTTTGCGGGTAAATTTGATAGGTTTTATGGTGCTTAATCAGGCTGGTCTTTTTATTGCCTTGGCTTATCAGCAAACCATGGGAGAGGGCGATTTGAGTCAACAGCTGCTCATCGGCGCGAACATACAAGTTGATCGGCTTGATGAGCTGATTATCTTGGATGTGTTGAGTAAACTCTTTTACATCAATTACTAAGCTTGATTGGCCATCGGCGTCCAGCTTGAGTTTGGTGTTAATCTCGGTGTCAGTAAACACTAGCCATTCGAGCTGTGTTAACTCGGCAATCATAGCGTTTAATGCGGTACCTAACTCCACGTGAGAGTTTTCAACACTCTGATATTGATGAACAATTCTTTCCAATAACCGCTTAAGTTCGGCGCCAGCACCTTGGCTGCGCGCCATACGGATCCATGCCGTGAGATCGTCGGCCACCAGTTTCGAGAAACGCTTTTCTTTGAGCGCCTCAACCATCCAGTTACACAGAAAATGACTCTCCTGCGCAGGTGTGCGTTGGGCTTTTTTAGCTTGGGCTGAGGCGGTTAAATCGGCAAGACCCGCGCGGGCGAGTTCGAGTACGGCTTGGTTATAGGTTTGAGAATTCATTGTGGCTCCGCCGCGGGCTAAAGGATTGATCTAATGGAACGTGTAGTATCGATTGCGGCCAAGCTAGTTTAGCAAAGCAGCCGCTAAATCGATAACGATTCTTAGCGGCTGTTTGGACGGGGGATGGATTATTCTGGTGCTCCGACGAGGCTGGCGGCGGTCAGAATCAACTTAGGTGCGGGTCTCACCTTATAGTTGGGATTCACATATTGGAAATGGATTAATCCTTGAGTGTCAGCGATATAAATTGCCGGAACAGGCAGAACTAAGCGTTTGTCGCCTTCGGGCGTTGTCCACAGTGGGTTATCCAGTTTTAAGCGACTCAGGTAAGTATCAGTGACTTGTTTGCTGGTGTAAAAGGCAAGACCAAAGGCTTGCGATGCCTGCATTTTTTCATCGGAAAGTAGTTGATATTTGAGCTCGTTTTTAGCGGCCGATGCCTTTAACTGTGCGGGCGTATCAGGGGAAATCCCCACCAGCTGAAAGCCCATGTCGATAAGTTTAGGTTCAATGGCTTTTAGTTGCCCCATTTGGTTGTTGCAAAAGGGGCACCAGCCGCCACGGTAAAAGAAGAAAATGGTTGGTTTTTGTGCGGTTAATTTTGCTAAGTCAACGCCTTGGCCATTCATATCTTGTAAGGTGATTGCGGGAATTTGCTCGCCATTGAGCAGTGGGCTAACCGAATATTCATCCTTAGCGATAGGTTGAGCTAACGTGGTAAAACTGCCAAGCAGTAGGCTGGTGGTCAGTAAAAAGCGCTGTAGTAGGGACGGCATAAGTAATCTCTCTGTGTTATGGGTTATTCTATCAATTCAAGCGATTGGCTCTGGTTTGTACGCTTGTTGGTCCGTGAATGGGGTTGACAGTTATAAGAACGGCGAATGTTGCAATTTATTGCAGTGTGTATCCAGATTTCGTGGTTTTTTAAAGCAATGTTGCTCAATCACCCAAAAGCTCGTTTTAGTCTCATATGAGTCAATGGTGTGAGCCGATAATGTGGGCTAATTGAGTGAGCTAATCGAGTCCGCTAATCAAGTGAACTAAGGTGGGGCGCCGAACGCGAAAGTGGTAATATTGCCACAGCCTTGAAAGGCAGAAGTAATATTTGGTAATTTTTTCAATAGGAAAGCCGTAAATGGATAAGGGATTATTTAACGCATTAAAGAAAGTCTATGTTAAAAAGTCGTACCGCAAAGACGAGCATGGTTACCAACAAAGAATCGATAATGGCGATGTGTTTGATGTCGATACGGGAACTTGTATCTACTCCTATCAAGGCCTATCTGATGCTGAAATCGCATTGATTGAACAGAGTGGCTATCCGGTCAACGACCGAGTTAACCTGAGCCATGATGATGTGGTGCTCGGCTATAAAGCGATACTAAAGCAGCCGAATCTTTCCCTCGAAAATGTACTGGCGGCCTATTTATGTGGTTTTTCAAGTTTCCCGCGCGGTCGTCAGCCAATACTCAGCTATCTGTTTGCGAAGGCGCTACCAGAACATTCGATGGCAACCGATAGTGACATTTGTCCCGTGTGTTCCATCAAGCGCGTTAACTGGATTGAGCAAGGGCAAAAAATCTTTTCCTGTTACGCTGGCAGTGTGTGGAACGAGCGCTGGGCGCACAACCTCATAGAATTACAAGAATTTTGTACGCTATCGCCTTGTAAACCCAGTGCCGAGGATGTGGCCATCTTCAGTGCGTTAATTGAGGCTATCCGTCAGGCTCCTTTGGATGAAACACCCGGAAAACTCGAGCAAAGGGTGAAGAAAGCCAAGATTATTCCTCAATTTAATCAGTACAGTTTCCGTGGCCAACTGATGGTGTTAGCTGAGCTTGGCATTATGCCAAATCCCTATGTTGCGCCGCTTTATGAAGCATTTACGCCATTTGAAGCGATCTGCAATATCAAATATCCGGGCAGTATTCGCTCTGACATCATCTTACCGCTTGCGAGCTGGCGCGGCGAGAACCCTATTGATGAGCACAGGCTTAAACAGTTATTTGGCCTGTTTATATCCTAGAGCCTGAGCCATGTTGGGTGTTAAGCACTCGGTTGGAGTTGAGTTGTCAATTGAGCAACTTATTCAATCTTGTGGTCGAGCATAAATGGCTTTAGGATGAATCACGAGTCCTATGTGCTCATATTTGTTGGCATCTTTATCGGTAGAGCACTGCACTATTGATGTTGAACGATGAGTTTGGGTTTTTGGCTATTTTCAATCTATACAAGGAGTTGTTGATGAAAAAAGTACTGTTATCCCTCGCCGCAATCATGACGAGCCAAGTTGTTTTTGCACAATCTATTTCGGATAAAAATGCACAGGATGCATTTATTTATGGTTATTCCATAGATGAAGCCTATAAGTTTTTCTACGAAACAGCAGTTAAAACCGATACTCCGCTAAATCGTTTCCAAAATATTCGCCATATTGCCGATGATACTTACACCGCGCATCCCACAATTAACAACGATACCCTGCACTTAATGGGATGGTTGGATGTGGCGACCGAACCTGTGATCGTAAGCGTGCCCGATATGGATAAAGGACGCTATTGGATCCTCCATACGATGGATATGGGCCATTACACAACCTCTATGATTGGTTCTCGTCTGAGGGGGAATGAAGGTGGGCGCTTTATGTTTGCAGCCCGCTCATGGAAGGGGGATGTCCCCGCGAGTGTAGACGAAGTGATTTATGTGGATTCGAATCTGATCAAGCTGATGGGGCGTATTATGGCCGTTGGCAAAGAGGATGAGAAAATCGCGTTAAATTATATGGATGATTGGAATATCCGTACTTTGTCTGCCTATCTTGGTGTGGCAGGTCCTAAACCTAAGGTGCGTACCTACCTCGATCCAGAGAAGACTAATTGGTTGCAAAGGGTCAATTATATGCTCTGCGATGGTGATATGGGGACTGCAGATAAGCAATGGTTGGCCCAGTTTAAGGATATTGGTCTGGCCCCTTGTAAGGAAGACTTCACGGCCGCCCAAATTGCTGCCGCTAAGGTCGGCGAAAAGTTAGGTATGAAACACATTATTGATTTAGCGCCTAAAATGACCAATGCGGGTAAGTTATTAGGTACTCGTGAGCAGTTGAGTGATGGTGCTCGTGACCTTTTCGCCGAAGGCACTTATCTTGGTCAGTGGGGATTGCCACCCGATGAGTCCGTTTATCTGAAGGAGGAAAAGGGCGATGACGGTAAATCTCTCAATGGTTCAAATGGCAAAAAATACGTGATGCATTTTAAAGCACCAGAGGTGAGTCAATTCTGGTCATTTACGGTTTATGGTTCAGATAACCGCTTGATGGCACACAACGCAATTAATCGTCATAGCCGTGGTGATCGCAACCTTAAACCCGATGCCAATGGTATGTATACCATTGAACTGAGTGCTAAGGGGGATGAGAGTAACAGTAATTGGTTGCCTATCCCGGAGAAGGACGCTTACATCATTATGCGGATGTACGGCCCGAATAAAGACATCCAAGAGGGGAAATATCCGTTCCCTAAAATTCAAGTTGTTAAGTAATTTTAAGCCCATTATTGGCTCAATAAAAAAGCGTCCTTTGGGACGCTTTTTTGTTTTTTATGACTAGACACCTTGGTGAGGTTTAGTTGCCTATGTCAGTTGTTTATTTCAGCTTTTTTGCCTTGCTTGGGGCTTGGCCAACTTTCATTTTTACGCGGCGGCCCTGCATGCTTTTTTCGGCAATGATCTGCTCGCTGACGTTGTCGAGTCGCTGTTGTTTCTTGGCAAAACTGCGGCGGGTTTGTAGCTGCTTTAACAGCAAGTCGCGGCTACCAACTTCGTATCCAGGAACGGTAATACGACGAATTTTTTGGCCGATAAGCTTTTCAATATCCGCTAAGGTGCGCTCTTCTTCACGGCTCACAAATGAAATTGCAACCCCAGATTTACCCGCGCGGCCGGTACGGCCAATACGGTGCACATAGTCTTCGGCGAGGAAGGGTAAGTCGAAGTTGACCACATACTCAAGGCTTGGAATGTCTAAGCCACGGGCGGCGACTTCGGTCGCGACTAAGACGCGTACCTTACCCGACATAAACTCACGCAATGCGCGGCGACGGCTACCTTGCGCCTTTTCACCATGGACGACTTCAGAGGGAATGCCGTCTAAATTCAATTCTTTCACTAAGGTGTCGGCCGCATCGCGCGTCGCGGTAAAGACCAACACTTGTTGCCAGTTCTTCTTGCCAATTAGTTCGGATAAGAGTTCACGCTTACGGCGCTGCTCAACCGGATACACCACTTGGCTCACGGTATCTGCGGTGGTGTTTTGCTTGTCGGCGCTGATGACTTGAGGCTTGACCATCATGTCGTTGGCCAGTTTTTTCACCGCACTCGAGAAGGTGGCCGAGAACAATAGGTTTTGACGCTTCTTATTCACCGCTTGGAGGATTTTTTGAATATCCGCATTAAAGCCCATGTCTAACATACGGTCGGCTTCATCGAGCACTAAAAAGTCGATGCTAGAGAGGCTTAAATTACAGGCGGTAAGGTGCTCGAGCAAACGCCCTGGTGTCGCGACAATAATATCGGCACCGCGTTTAAGTTTTTGCGCCTGAGTCTCAACCTTTACACCGCCGTAAATGGTTAACACGCTGAAATTTAAATACTTGCTGTAGGCTTCAACATTGTCGGCGACTTGAGCTGCGAGCTCGCGAGTCGGCGTTAAGATTAATACCCGTGCGTTCGATTTTAAAGTCTCGCTGGGATTTTCTACCATCTTTTGCAGTATAGGTAATGCGAATGCCGCCGTTTTACCTGTGCCCGTTTGCGCGCTGGCGAGCACATCTTGCCCGCGGCGGATGGCGGGGATCGCTTGCTGCTGAATAGGTGTCATTTTTTGATAACCGCAATCTGAGATAGCGCGTAAAATCTCGGGGCAAAAACTAAAAGATTCAAATCTCATTTTGGATTCCTGTTGTTCACTTATTCAATCACTCAAACGCCTTGACTCGAATGCAATCACTTTAACACCTGAGTCAAACCATCATGCGCTTGGTTACGCATTTCCCCATCCAGTATTTTACTGCACGGTGAGCATAAAAATGGCGGGCGCGGAGTATAGCAAAATTTTCGGTTAAAACCTGTACTTTTTAACCTTTTGGGCTTTTATGGGGCAGTGTTAGTAGGTTTTGATATGGATAAAGGCGTTGGAAAGGCTGAGGAGAGCGTCTCGCACCATTGTCTGTATCGACAATGGTGCGATAGGCATATTAACCAAAGGCGCGGCGTAGACCGAGCGCCTTTTCGGCGTTTTGTTTGAGGTGATTGGCGGCATCACCAATTTGATGGGTGGCGGCGAGGTTTTCGCTACTGGTTTGGGTGATGGAGTGAATGTTGTTAGTGATTTCATGCACCACTTGGCGCTGCTGATCGGCGGCCACCGCGTTTTGCTGGGCGAAGGTGTGGATCTCACTTACCTCTTGGTAAATGGTGTTGACGTTCTCGGCGGAAGTTTGAATATCGTTAGCACACAACTCGGCATGTTGACGACTTTGCTCCATCTCCTTCGCCCAAGCATTTAGCATGCTGAACATTTTGTCGACGCTCTGGGAAATACTGTTAGTTGATAACTGGGTACGGCTCGAAAGCGCGCGTACTTCATCAGCTACCACCGCAAAGCCGCGCCCTTGTTCACCCGCTCTAGCGGCTTCTATGGCCGCATTGAGGGCGAGCAGGTTAGTTTGCTCGGCAATCGAGTCAATCTCACCCATGGCACTGGCAACCCGCTCGGCTTCTTGATTGAGTTGATGGGCATTATTGGCCGCATCGGCGACGGATTTGGCTAATTGCTCAACTTTTTGGGTGTTGGCCTTCATATTGGCGCTGCTTTTGAGACAGAGATCATAGGCGGTGTTGATACTGGTCGAGGTCAGCTGAGTATTTTGCGCGACTTCGGCAATGGTCGAGCTCATTTCTTCCATTGCACTGGCGAGTTGCTCAAGCTGGTTTTTCTCTTGATCTAAACTGACATAGGTTTGCTCAGTGGTCACCACCAGCTGATCGGCAATGGCGTGCAACTGATGAGCCTGATCTTGAGTGCGTCCAAGTACGCCGTTCATCTTGGCTTGCAATAGGATCAATTGGAAATCGAGAATCGATGAGGTATCTGCGCCCGAGTAGATATAGCGGCTGATAGAGTCATATTTCTCCTGCATTTCAATCAATTTGGCTGGAATGCGAAAGGCCTCGTCGTAGAAAATGGCCAGATTGAGGCTCATCAAAACCGCCCCTGCGAAAATCACGCCCCAACCCCAAAAGTAACCTGCAATCAGTAAACCTGTGGTAGCGACGACTGCGGAGACAAAACGTTTTTGCATTAAGCTGAGTGGTTTAGGGATGGGTTTATTTTGTATTAGCCTGCGGTAGATCTCCGTGGCTTTACTGACATAGGCCGCCTGCGGCTGAATACGCACCGACTGATAACCTATGATAGTCCCATTCTCAAACAGGGGAGAAACAAAGGCATCGACCCAATAATAATCACCATTTTTACAGCGATTTTTGACTATGCCTCGCCAGGATTGGCCGGATTTCAGCTTTTCCCACATCTCTTTAAAGGCGTCACTAGGCATATCTGGGTGACGCACTTTGTTGTGGGGATAGCCAATTAATTCTTCGACACTATAACCTGATACTTCTGCAAAACGTTGATTAACATAGGTAATGATCCCACGGGTATCCGTTGTGGAAATCAATTCGTCATGTGGTGTGAGGCGGACTTCTTGTGCGTTACTGTGGAGTTGACTGGTTTTACTGCGGCTAGGGTTACTCTGGCTCATTTAGTGTGTCCATTCAGGGCCGATACGACTTTGGGGTAAATGTAACTGGTAAAACGGGTGCCAGCTCTCATTGGAGTCGGCTTATTATGTGATAATGGTATCATTTTTGTGTGGTTATTGGAGAGCGGTTTTTCGCTTTACCCGCAACAAAAGTAATGTTTTATTGCTTTTATAAGGTTTTGCAAACATTAGTGTTTTTATCTTAAAGAAAACGATTTTTTATCCTGTTTAATGGTTGATTTTGTGTTTTATCCGCTATCGATACTTGTGTGATTACCTTAAAACTTGACCTGTTACCTAAAGATTGGCCGTCATCACTTCAATCTCTTATCTTGTGGAAGCAGCACAAGGGGTGAAAACGGATGCTACATAACTAAGTGCAATTGTGAACTCGATGCTCGACATGGCCAATCCATATGCCTTCGACTTACCTAGCAAATGGTCGTTCACATAAGAACGAACTTAAGCCCAAAAAATTCATACGCTTAGTTTCTTTGAATTGCACGAAAAAGGTGAGCCAGAACTAGGGCCGATATATTGAGCCGAAAATAATCATTGAATGGTGACAGAGCAGCCCTCTTGCTAACGATTCACCTCTGAGTTTAAGGGCTAATATGTTCGCTAAAAAAACAGGCCGAAACTGGCTTTCATACGAAATGATGACTATACCTATTAAATAAATTTAATAGGCTTTTGAGAATAAGAATGAACTCAAATAATGAGCCAAATTATACATAATTTAATTCTATTTAAACGATAGTATATTCACCAAATTAATTTGGTTGTATTTATTCGTCTTGAGTTTTATTTTGGCGATTAAATGTTATTCGGTTGAAATGGGTTAAGTATTCAATAGGAAATAAAATGAAGTTCAGTCATAAGATTGTTGCAGCATCCTCAGTGCTATTGTTATTGACGGTCGCTTTATTAACGACAACCCAATATTTTACCATTCAAAAAGAAATGAAGTCGCAGCTTGAAACGAGCGTCACCGAAATTGTTGACGGCGTTCGTAATACTGTGTCCTCTGAAATTGAAGCCCGTAAAAAAATTGCCGCCTATACCACGAGTTTAATCGAGCAAGACCTCGAGCCTGAACACATATCGTCGGTCATTAACCTTCCTGTTGTTAAAAACACCTTTTTACTTGTCGGCTTTGGTTACGAAAAAGACGGTAGCAATATTAATAATGACCCGACTTGGGACCCCGGAGCTGGTTGGAACCCTAGAGTTCGCCCTTGGTATACGGACGCAAAACAATCTGACAAGTTGATTATTACAGCGCCTTATGCCGATTCTGCATCAGGGGAGATACTTGTCTCCATCGCTACCCCGGTCAAGGATAAGGGCGCGTTTATTGGCGCTATTTTTTATGATGTTAGCCTTGCTGGTTTAGCAAAGCTTGTGAATGAAGTTGAGCTATTTAATGCGGGCTATGTATTTATTATTTCTGGCGATGGAACCACTATCGCGCATCCCGATGCAAAACGAAATGGTTTACCAATGAGTGATTTTTTGCCCAATATCAAGGTGATGGAGCGTCCACAAAAAGTCACTCTCGATGGTAAAAACTATACCCTTGGATTCTCTCGAGTATCAGGGGAAGATTGGTATGTCGGTGTTATCTTAGATGAGGCTATTGCCTATGCTGCGGTGACGAACTTACGTAATAGTTCAATTTTTTATTCTGTGGTCGCCTTAATTATCAGTATCACAGTATTGCTGTTTTTAATAACGAGTTTAATGCGGCCATTACAGACATTAAATAATGCCATTCAAGATGTTGCTTCGGGTGAAGGTGATTTAACTAAACGCTTAAATACCAAAACCGATGCAGAGTTTTCATCTTTGGCGATTGGGTTTAATACCTTTACGAATAATTTGCAGCAATTAATTATTGAATCTAAGTCCATTGGACAAGAAATCCATAAAAGCTCCGAAATAACCTCATTAGAGTTACAGCAATCTACGGATGCGATGAACTCACAACTACATGAACTCGAACAGCTTGCAACCGCAATGCACGAAATGGCAACGACTTCATCCGATGTTGCCCGTAATGCTCAAGGTGCTTCTTCTGCGGCTAAAGAGGCGGATGAGGCAACGGGTGTGGGATCAAAAGTGGTCAGTGAAACCACCGATGCGATTAATGCCCTATCATCGAGAATCGACATGGCGGTGTCTGAAGTCAACGCATTGGGCGCTGCAACGGATAACATTGCCACTATTTTGAAAGTGATTAATGACATTGCTGACCAAACGAACTTATTGGCCTTAAACGCGGCGATTGAAGCGGCAAGGGCGGGGGATTCTGGCCGTGGTTTTGCGGTGGTCGCCGACGAAGTGCGAACACTCGCTCAAAGGACTCAGCAATCGACAACGCAAATTCGCTCTATGATAGAGCAGCTTCAGGCAGGCGCCCGTGCGGTGACCGATGTGATGAGTCAAAGTAAAGATAATGCCAAAGATGCCGTAATTCGTGCACAGGACGCCAATACGGCGTTGGATAAAATTCGTGAAGCCATCATGCAGATCAGCGATATGAATTTGCAGATTGCCTCCGCAGCCGAAGAACAAAGCTTGGTTGCCGAGGAAATTAATAACAACACCATTAGAATTAAAGATTTATCTGTGCAGGTGTCGAATGTCGCGGTCAATGCTAACACAGCGATGCATACGCAAACTAAGTACATCAAAGAGCAAGATACGATTCTGAACAAATTCATTGTGTAGCGTGATTGCCAATCTTTTAGCTTGCAACTAAGAGCGGCTGCGACTCGCTGTGGTCTGTTGGTGAGCGATGTTTTTTAATAGTGCCGTTCTACATATGGCCGTTTTACATGGAATCATTTCACATAAGGACGTTCTATACGGTGCCATTGAATGCTTTGGCATGATGGGCTGCACCTGAGTGTTGGACTTGGTGTTTTGCCTAAATTGAGTTGGTCATTGATGTTCCTTGAAGTGAAGCATTCATGAACCCCAGAGGTTCGCAACTTCGGGTCGCTTGAGTCTATCAATCATGATTTTATCCCGTCTTCGGGACGGAAAATATGAATATAGGAAGGCACTCATCATGAGTAGAATCGTACAGTTACTATTAGTTAGTCTGCTTCCAGTCACTATGCAGGTTTATGCTCAAACCACGGAAGAAGCTGAACGATTGCAACAGCTTGAGCAAAGGGTTAAGGAATTGGAGCAACAGGCAAAATCGACCCAGCAATCTAGCCAGGCAATGCAGTCCTCCTTGAGTAATAGCCAGTTTTCCCTCTATGGTTCCCTTCGCCCCACCTTAGAATACCAAGACAAGTCGGACGACCAATGGGACATCGGTGATGCGCTTTCGCGTTTGGGCGTAAAAGCAGAAACCGAATTTGCGCCTAATTGGCGTGCCATTGCCCGCGGCGAATGGAAAATTCGTCTCGACGATAATGGGCGATTTGGTGAGGCCCGCCTCGCCTTTGCGGGGATAGCCTCTCCCTATGGTCAGTTAACTTTTGGCCGTCAACGCCCAGTACAATATACGTTAGTGGCTGAATATATTGATGTGTTTAATAACGCTAATAGTCCATTTGGTTACAATCAAGAAAGTCCTTTCTTTGTTAATAATGCACTGATATACGAAGTGAAATTCCAACCTGTCACTATCATGGCATCTGGTATTTTTGATGGTAATGCGGGTGGCAGCGGTGCAGATGCGGTGAATGTCGGTGCAGGCTTTGATAAGTATGGCGTTCATTTTGGTATCGCATATTTGCAGCAGGATACTTATACCGGTGAGGTGAAAACGGGGGAGGAGCAGCTCACAGGCGGGGTTATCTCCTACGAGTTTAATAATGGTATTTATGCCGCTGTGGGTTATCAAAATAAGGAATACAAGTTCGATATGGGTGATAACCGCACTGGCAGCACCTTTGATAGTGCGTTAGCTATCCCATTTGGTAATGCCTATAAGCTGAAGCTAGGCTACTTTTGGTTTAAAGATGGGATAGAGGATAGTACGAGTCTGGATTATGACGGCTATAACCTCACCTTAGAATGGCAAGCGGCGAGCAATGTGCGCTTGCATCTAGAATGCCTGCAACAAAACAACGATGAACGTGAAGATGACACCATTTTTGCCTTGGGTGTTCGCTATGACTTTGATTTGAATTGGAAGATTTGATGGTTAGTGGTTTATTCAAAATCACTAAGCAATCATTAAGCAAAGTGTCGTTAGCGCTTTGGGAAAACGGCATATATCTAAAGATGGACTGTAAAGGCGAGGGATAAGGCGTGCATTTGAATGCACGCCTTTATTTTAGGGCTTTGATTAAATGGCTTTTGTTGCCTTTGTCAGCCACTCAAGCTCACTACCCGACATTAATGGCGATAAGGTGTTAAACACTTTCTGATGGTAAGCATTAAACCAGTCGATTTCGCCTTGGGTTAACAGGCTCTTATCAATAAGGCGAGCATCCATTGGGATCAGCGTTAAGGCATCGAATTCATACATTTCACGCTCTGCGCCCTTTAAGGCTTCGCAGTGTTGCACTACCACTAGGTTTTCTAAACGGATCCCAAAACTGTCGGCGCGGTAATAACCTGGCTCGTTGGATAACACCATGCCAGGCATTAAGGCGATGGCATTGAGGTTTTTACCGATGCGCTGCGGACCTTCGTGCACGCTGAGGAAATGGCCAACACCGTGGCCTGTGCCGTGGTCGTAATCAAATCCATGTTGCCACAGATATTGACGGGCGAAGGCATCGAGTTGTTGCCCTGTGGTGCCTTTCGGATAGCGGGCCTGATCTAAGGCGATATGGCCTTTTAATACCAAGGTGACCATTTTCTTCTGTTCATCGGTCACGTTACCAATGGCTATGGTACGGGTGACATCCGTGGTGCCGTCCAGATACTGAGCGCCAGAATCCACAAGGTAAATGCTGTTCATCGTCATCATGGCAGGCGTGCCATTGTTATGGTTGTAGTGGCACATGGCCGCATTAGCGCCAGCGGCGGAAATGGTATCGAAACTGGGTTCGCGATACTGTGGAACTTCGAGGCGGAAGCTTTCTAATTTGTCGGCGAGGGTTGCTTCATCGTGCAGACGATTGGCCGCGACCTCGGCATCGAGCCAAGCAAGGAAACGACTCACGGCCACACCATCACGGATATGGCTGGCGCGCATGCCCGCTAATTCGGCGGCATTTTTCTGTGCTTTAGGCAGGGAGACCGGGTCAATTCCGGCAATTAACTTGGCGCCTGCATCGCGGGCGATATTTTGTGCCCAAGCGTTGGCAGAATTTGGATCGGCGAGCAGTTTCACGCCCTGTAAGCTTGCCAAGGTATCGGCAAGCGAAGCTTCGCTCTTAAAGCTCACACCCGCTCCAACGTGTTCCTCAATGCCTTCAGGGAGTTTGCTTAAATCGGTAAACAGTTGCATATCGCCATTGGCGTGAAGTAGCGCGCAGCCGAGCACGACAGGCAGACGCGGTACGTCATTACCTCGGATATTGAGCAGCCAGCAGAAGGAGTCTAAAGCGGCGATCAGCGCGACATCGGCGCCGGCTTTTTTGACTAGTGCGCCAATCTCGGTGCGTTTTTGCAGGCTGGTTTTACCCGCGCTCTCATTACTAAATAACGTGATAGCTGCGCTCGACGGTGCAGGTCGATTTTGCCAGTGCTTATCAATCGGATTCTGTTCGACGGCAACCAGTTCAATTTGGGCTTTTGCTAACGTGGCTTTGGCGTTTTCAAACCAAGCTAAGGTGTGTAAACGGGCATCGAAGCCCACACGTGAACCAGCTGCAAGCGTATCGCATAGCCATTCGATTTGTGGTGTGTCAGTCAGGCTTTCATAACTAAAGAGATTTGCATCCACTTGCAGACGCACTTGCACCGTATAACGACCATCGGTAAAGATGGCGGCTTTGTCTTTTAAGACAATGGCCATGCCCGCTGAGCCAGTAAAATCCGTTGCCCAGTACAGACGCTCGTTATGCTCAGGCACATATTCGCCTAAGTACTCGTCCGCGCGCGGGATGATAAAGGCATCTAAATTGGCACTGGTGAGTTCACTACGAATGGCGGCAAGACGGTTAGCAATCTTATTCGGTTGTAGGGATTGTGATGACGATGGTAACGACATAGGGGCTCCAAATATTGGCATTGGCGGCTGACGTAGGCGGCCAAAATTATAATGCGTAATGCTGGCGAAAAGGATGCGAATTGGCGGCGATTATCGCAAGCTCTACGCTTAAGATGCAAGGGGATGGAATAAAGGATTTTGTATACAATTTTGTTTTTTCGGCATCACTTTGCGGTAACAAGGGTTGTGATCTTAAACTAATTTCCAAATTGAAATGTTATCTTTATCACTCAGTTCTTCCGACTAATTCTTACAAATTAGCTACTTAAGTTTTATTCAATCGCTAATATTTACCCATTATGCTAACATTCGCCATCTCCGCTCGGGGTCAGAGGGGAGCACATGTATCAGTGGAGTTGGCGATGCAAACATTAACAATAGACGTGGGCGGTAGCAAAGCCCTGTTCGAACTTCAACTCAAGGGGCATACAGAACAATATAAAATCCCCACGGGTGAAGGCTTTAAAATTGAAGATTTAAATGATCAAATCGCGGCGCTGGAACGGGATTATGATTTACAGCATTACCAGTTAGCGATCGCTGTACCTGGACTCGTACAACAGAATCGTTTGGTGTCCTGTAAATCTCTACCTGGTCTCAATGGGCTAAGCTTTGAAACCTTGAAAACCCAAGGTGAACTTAAGTTTATCTGCAATGATATCGACGCCGGTATGCAGGCAACCTGTGATGAAAAATATGCCTGTGAGTTGTTAGTCATGTGTGGCACTGGGATTGGCATGTCGATCGCGTTGAGCGGCAAGGCTTTTACGGGGGCTACGGGAGTGGCGGGGGAGCTTGGGCATTGCCGAGTGATGACGGAGGCGGGGGAGTTTAGTCTCGAACAGCTCGCCAGCGGCGATTCTATCCGCAGCCGTAAGATTTCCACCGCCGATGATTTATATCTCGCCGGAACTTATCTGGGGATGGGGTTAGCGTGGGCGGTCAATCTGTTTAATCCTAATCGGATTTGGTTAGCGGGCGGCATGATGAACAGCGCGCCGTACTACAAGGGTTGTCTGGATAGTTTAAGACGCATGGCTCTCAGTGCACCGTTAGCCGAAATGAAGATTAATCGTGTCGATGATATGGAGACCTTAGTCTGTCGTGGCTTATCGGTGATCTTGGCTAGGGATTACTCGAAGGACGCCGCCTAACGGCTTTCGATTGAGGTGCGAATTGGTCAAGATTGAGGCGTGATAAGTTCGTTCAGGCTATCAATCTTGGCTTACTGACGCTGATATTGATTCAGATATTGGTTCAGATTAGGTCGAGAACAACAGCATGCGGCCATCGGATTTGTGTGTTTGCAGTGCACTCTGCATATCACCTGGTTCGATGACCGCATTTTTGTTTGCACGAGTTATCAAGTTGCGTCTTGCAAACCGCTTTCTTAAGACTTTCGATTTATTTTTATTGTCTTCCCTATTGGCGATACGAGTCGATGATAGGAGCCATAGCTTAAGCAATCCTTTTAAATACAATTCATTGCTCATTTTTTGCACTCAATGGTTTTACTTTTCCTTTAAGCGAATCCTGTGTTGGTAATCGGTGCAACGGCCCGTTTATTAATATTTAGTTGCAATTTAACGCTATAGCGGCATATGCTAATTAACGTAATGACAGCGTTGTCATTAGTGATAAAGGCAAACCAATCGAAAGATTGGGACGCAAAGCCTCCGGTCTAAGGGTTCGTTTGTACCTATGATAGCGGGGATACCACAGGTTGTTTCTTCATGCTGCCGTTGTACGCACATGGTTTTAAGAGTGTTGTTTCCTGTCTACGCTTTGTTTGCCTTATTGATGCATAACTTACTCAATAGGGAAATCTCATGTTTAAGACTCAAATCTCCACCTCGGCGATGTTGGTGGCCTCGGTGCTGGCATCCGTTGCCAGTTTTCAAGCCTTTGCTGCGCTCCCCGGTAAACCGACTTTAGGTTGGGGGGAAACCAAGTTTGCCATTATCGAGGTGAATCAAGCTGCCTCAGCCTATAACCAATTAGTGACGGTTAAAGATGCCGCCGATGTGTCGGTGACGTGGAACTTGTATAACGGCGATATCGGCAATAAGGCGCAGGTGTTACTCAACGGAAATGTGGCATGGGAAGGTCCATCGAGTGCGGCGGGTACGGCCAATTTCAAGGTCAATAAGGGCGGGCGCTATCAAATGCGCGTGCAGCTTTGTAATAACGAAGGTTGCAGTGCCAGTGATGCGAGGGAAATCTTAGTCGCCGATACTGATGGCAGTCATTTACTGCCACTCAATGCGTCTTTGAAGGAAAACAATCGTCCCTATGCGAATAAATCCGGCAAAGTGGTGGGAAGTTACTTTGTGGAGTGGGGTGTTTATGGGCGTAAGTTCCCCGTTGATAAGATCCCTGCACAAAACTTAACCCATATTTTATATGGCTTTACCCCGATTTGTGGCGGCAATGGCATCAACGACAGCTTAAAGGAAATCGAAGGCAGCTTTGAGGCGTTGCAGCGCGCCTGTGCTGGCCGTGCCGATTTTAAAGTGGCGATCCACGACCCTTGGGCAGCGGTGCAAATGCCGCAGGCGGGTGTGAGTGAGTATTCCGATCCCTACAAAGGCAACTTCGGCCAATTGATGGCGTTAAAACAAGCCTATCCCGATCTGAAGATCCTCCCCTCCGTTGGTGGCTGGACGCTCTCAGATCCCTTCTACTTTTTAGGGGATAAAACCAAGCGCGACACCTTTGTCGCCTCAGTGAAGGAGTTTTTACAAACTTGGAAGTTCTTCGATGGTGTCGATATCGACTGGGAATTCCCCGGCGGCAGTGGTGCTAACCCAAGCTTAGGTAATGCCAATGACGGACAAACCTATGTCACCCTGATGCGTGAATTGCGGGCGATGCTCGATGAGCTCAGCGCCGAAACCGGACGCACCTATGAGCTGACGTCGGCCATCAGTGCGGGCGGCGATAAGATTGCTAAGGTCGATTATCAGGCGGCGCAGCAATATATGGATTACATCTTCCTGATGAGTTACGACTTTAACGGCGGCTGGACCAACACTGAGCTGGGGCATCAAACCAATCTCTATGAGGCTAGCTGGGATCCTAATACCCGATACACCACGGACAAAGGCGTAAAAGCCCTGCTCTCTCAAGGGGTGACCCCGGGTAAGATTGTGGTCGGCGCTGCTATGTACGGCCGCGGCTGGACTGGGGTCAATGGCTATAGCGGTAACAATCCTTTCACGGGCACTGCAACGGGCAAAGTGAAGGGCACTTGGGAAGCGGGCGTAGTGGATTATCGCCAGATCGCCAAGGATTATATGGGCGCAGGTTGGAGCTATGCCTATGATGAAACCGCTGAAGCACCATCTGTCTTTAATGCATCTACGGGTGATTTAATTACCTTCGACGATGCTCGTTCTGTTAAAGCCAAGGGTCAATACGTGCTGGCCAATCAGCTCGGTGGTCTGTTCGCCTGGGAAATTGATGCCGATAATGGCGACATTCTCAATGCCATGCACGAAGGTCTAGGTCATGGCGAGGGCACAACGCCACCAGCGAATAAAGCGCCGATTGCCAACGCGGGAGCGGATATCACGGTAACCGGTACAGCGGATGTCACGCTAAACGGCAGCGCGTCGCGGGATCCTGAAAACGGCGCCTTGAGTTATCAATGGAGCCAAGTCTCTGGCCCAAGCTTAAGTATCAGTAATGCGGATATGGCCAATGCTATGGTGCAACTGAGCGCGACGGCGTCGGATGTGGTGTATGTGTTTAGCCTGCGAGTCACAGATCCTGAGGGATTATCTTCAACCGACACTGTGACTCTCACCCATAAGGCCGAGACGGCAAACCAAGCGCCAGTGGTGACTGTGCCTGCGACTGTAACGCTTGAAGCGGGGCAATCGGTGAGCATCAATGCGACGGCGACCGATGCCGATGGCGACAGCCTCACCTACGCATGGACAGTGCCAAGCGGCGTAGCGGCGAGTGGACAAAACACTGCCACATTGGTGGTGACGGCGCCAGCTGTTACTCAGTCGACCCAATACAGTTTGAGTGTATTAGTCTCCGATGGCGCCTTAGATGCCAGTGCTGCCTTGACCTTAACCGTGACGCCTAAGGCGACGGGCGGTCAATGTGACGCAACTGACCCCAATGCGGCCAACTATCCCGCTTGGAATGCGACAAGCATTTACAACACAGGTGATACAGTGAGTTATAACCAACTGGTTTGGAAGGCGAAATACTGGACTCAAGGTAACACACCTTCAAGAACCGCCGACCAATGGCAATTGTTGAGTCAGGTTGAGTTAGGCTGGGATGCGGGCGTTGCCTACAACGGCGGAGCAACGACTAGCTATAACGGTCGTCAGTGGCAAGCCAAATACTGGACTAAGGGTGATGTCCCCGGTGTCGCAGCAGTATGGACGGATATTGGCGCGGCGTCTTGCCCTTAGTCGATAGGGATTAAAGACAAAAAAGCCCTGCAATGCAGGGCTTTTTATTAAGGAATACAGCGTAAGATTAATTTATCTTCAGCAGCTCAACATCAAAAATCAGTACCGAACCGCCGCCAATTTTGCCTGTGCTGCGGTTGCCATAGGCCAGTTCGCTAGGAATAAAGAAGCGATACTTGTCGCCCTCGACCATCAGTTGCACGCCTTCAGTCCAACCTTTAATCACACGATTGAGTGGGAAGGCTATGGGTTCGCCGCGCTCGACCGAGCTATCGAACACTGTGCCATCAATTAAGGTGCCGTGGTAATGCACTGTCACTGTATCACTCGCCTTAGGATGAACTGTGCCAGTGCCTTGCTGTAACACTTGATATTGCAACCCAGAGACGGTGGTTTTCACCCCTTCTTGGGTTTTGTTTTGCGCTAAAAACTCATTACCTAAACGGATATTTTCTTGGGCCGCTTTTTGGTTATTCATCGAGGTAAAGAAGTAAAAAATCACCCCAGCAATCACAACAACGGCAAGTAACATTTTCATTTTAAGGAGCACCTCAGTCAATTTTGGTCATGTTATCAGTTTTTTAGCCGAAGTGGCTAGCGCCTCGATTTGGCGCGGTGTTGGATGATTCGCGTTACATTTTCTCACTTTTTTAAAATGGTTAAAGGCTTTATCCCGTTTTAGAGATCGCTTAACCTGTGACATTAGACTCTACAAAAACTCAATAAAAACAGATAAGAAGAATAAACAAGGACAGTCTTATGTTAACCAAAGCGGCAAAACCTCTGGTCAAGCTCGTCGACCGATATTTACCCGATCCTTATATCTTTGTCTTGCTCTTAACCTTAGTGGTGCTGATTTCGGCCGTGGTAGCCGAGCAGAAAACCCCACTCGAAGTCATCAATTACTGGGGCGATGGCTTTTGGGCGCTGCTGAGTTTTTCGATGCAGATGCTATTAGTGCTGGTGGCGGGATTTATGCTCGCCAGCTCGCCACCGATTAAGAAATTACTCGATGGCATCGCAGGATTTGCCAAGTCGGCGCCTCAGGCCATTATCTTAGTGACCTTGGTTTCCCTCGCCGCCAGTTGGATTAACTGGGGATTTGGTTTAGTGGTCGGCGCCTTATTCGCTAAGGCCTTAGCGCGTAAAGTACGTGTGGATTACCGTTTATTGGTCGCCAGTGCTTACTCGGGATTTGTGGTTTGGCACGGCGGCCTAGCGGGCTCTATTCCGTTAACTATTGCCACTGCGGGGCATTTCTCTGAATCACAAATCGGTATTATCCCCACCAGCGAGACCATCTTCGCTAGCTTTAACCTGCTGTTAGTGCTGATTTTATTTGTGGTTATGCCATTGGTGAACCGCTTTATGTTGCCCGAAGACAAAGACAGCATTTATGTCGACCCTAAGGCGCTTGAGGATGGAGGCGCAGACGATAAAGCGGTACAGTTAACGGCCAATACGACTCGTCCTGCGGATAAATTAGAAAACAGTCGCTTGCTTGGTTGGAGTGTCGGCGGCGCGGGACTCGTTTACTTAGGCTATTACTTTGCGGTGCAGGGCGGCAGCTTAAACCTTAACCTAGTCAATTTCTTATTTTTATTCCTCGCCATAGTGCTACATCAAACGCCACGCAGTTTATTACTGAGTCTCAACGAGGCCATTAAAGGCGGCGCGGGTATCGTCATCCAGTTTCCTTTTTACGCCGGCATTATGGCGGTGATGGTGCAATCGGGGTTAGCCCAGAGTATTTCCGAAGGTTTTGTGGCCATCGCCAGCGCCGAAAGTCTGCCATTTTGGAGCTTTATCAGTGCAGGGATTGTGAATATTTTCGTGCCTTCGGGGGGCGGACAATGGGCGGTGCAGGCGCCGATTATGTTGCCTGCGGCCGAAGCCTTGGGCGCCGATGTAGCACGGGTCGCTATGGCAGTGGCTTGGGGTGATGCGTGGACCAATCTTATTCAGCCTTTCTGGGCGCTGCCAGTGCTAGCGATCGCCGGATTAAAGGCGAGGGATATCATGGGGTTCTGTTTAATGCAGTTGCTGATAACCGGGGTGATTATCAGTATCGCCCTCAGCTGGTTTTAAGATCAAAGTGAGCAGTTTTGATAAAGGGCAATCAACTTGCCCTTTATTTTTATCTTCTTCTTTTTCTCTTTTTTAGCCACTTCACGCCTAAATGCGTTATCAAGTTAAGGTTTTAGTGTGTTGACGCAGCTTAAAACCATTTCTGCGGATAGGGGCGTCGACACAGCAGATTATGATACAGCCAGCCAAAGGATAGGATCAGCACTAGACCACTGGCGACCGGCGAATATAAAAAGTCCCACCCTTGCGCGGTCAGCATAATAACTAGCGGGTTTGCTCCAGCGGGAGGATGCACTGTGTGGGTCAGCATCATCAATGCGATTCCCGCTCCTACGGCCAACCCTAAACTCAGCGGCGAGACGCCCACACTGTGGAGGATGATAAGTCCCATCAGACTGGTCAGTAGGTGGCCGCAGACAATGTTTCTTGGCTGCGCCAATGGGCTATCGGGAAGGGCAAATAAAATCACCATAGTGGCGCCAAAGGGGGCCATCAGCCACAACAGGTGCGAACTCATTTGCTCCAAGCTTGCTAAGGCACTGATACATAACATGGCTCCTATGCCTGCGAGCAGTGCCGGTTTTAATTGCTGTTGGCTTATCACTTTCATTGTGTGTCCTTTGAGCCCAACTTGGCTATCGCGCAAGGGCTGTGGTTTATGTGGTGAATATCAATGGCTGCGGCTTGGGGGGCAGTGTTGGGTTGTCCGTTGACTCGATCCCAGTGGCCGCGATGCACTTAATTGTGTTGAATCTTTAATGGGTAGACCAATCTGTCTACTTGATATCATTGCATGAGTAGACTGAGTTGTCTACCTGTGAGATGATACGTTTAAATCCTAATTGCAGAGGAAGGCGATATGCCGCAACCCGAAGTGTTGTCAGATATGCCCTTAGATAAACGTCAACAGCTCATCAGCACTGCATTTAAACTGTTTTATTTTCAGAGCGTACATGGGGTAGGTATTAACCAAATTTTGCAGGAGTCGGCGATTGCCAAAAAAACCTTGTACCATCATTTTGCCAGTAAGGATGAGTTGGTCGAAGCTGTGGTGCAGTACCGCGATCAAGTGTTTTATCAATGGTTAAGCGAGCGAGTGCAGATGGCCGAGGTGGGCAAGGCGGGGATCCGCGCGTTATTTATGGCGCTCGATGACTGGTTTAATCAAAGAGTGCCGCAGCTGTGTGAGTTTCGGGGCTGTTTTTTTATCAATGTGAGTGCCGAATTTACCGATGCCAGCCATCCCGTGCATCGTTTGTGCGCCGAGCATAAACAGCGGGTGGCAGATTTAATGGGTCAGCAAGTGGCGGCCTTGGGCTTGTCCGAGGCAAAAGCGGCTTATCTTGTCGATACCCTATGCCTATTGAAGGAAGGCGCCATAGTGTCGGCGCAGCTGCGCGGCGACACAGGTGCCGCCATGCAGGCATTAAAAGTTGTCGAGCAATTGATTGAAATAGAAACGAATTAGGGTGACGGTTAAATCAATCTGTCCATGAAACCCGTTTGGATCCCATAACCCAGCAGGGCTAAGTTGGTCACGACCGTGAGCCAAAACAGTTGGCGAAAGGCGGCTTTGACCGATTTATGCCGTAGTAGCTGCTGGGCAAACAGTGCGCCGGGCCACCCACCGAGGAGAGACATTAAATGCAGGGTGCTTTCCTTGGTGCGCCAGCGGCCTTTACGCGCCGCCGATTTGTCGAAGGCGTAGGCGATAAAGGTGGATAAACTCAGCAGCAGATATAAACCCACAATCGCGAGGGGCAGCATGTGCCACCAAGCTGCGCCGATTAGCATCGCCAGAAAAACGAGCGCTAATAACAAAGGCATCGAACTCTGACGCGAGCGCGTGGCTCTAGTCTTAGCCGCTCTTGATTCAGTGGCTCTAGATTGAGTCACTCTTCTTTGAGTCGCTCTTCGTTCATGTACTGGAGCGGACGGCGTTTTATTGGCTCTTTTGTTGTTCATTGTTCGAGTTCAAATGGCTACTAGCGTTGATGGACTTAAAGGCGAGCTGGCGCCAGAGTTTTTCGAGTGGCCCTTGGTGAAAGTAGCGTAAATACAAGCTTGCCAGTAGCAATTGTAGCAGCGAGTAACCCAGCGCTATCGCCATATAACCACCCCTATCGAGGGTTAATAGTAACTCGGGGGCAAAGTGTCGAAAGATAAACACACCGACAATGGATTGCAATATATACAGGCTAAAGGCGAGTTTGCCGACATTTTGCAAAGGCTTTAGCACCGCCGAGCGATTTTGGCAGATTTTAACCAGTATATGGATGTAAATCAGTGCGGTAGGGATAGCGCTTAGCATGACTATGATGTCCGAAAACATCACCAGTATTGGGTTTTGAGTTAATCCCAGCAGGGTATCTAGCGCTGAGAGTACTAAGCTGGCTAAAACCAGCTTGATTAAGGTGTTTCGCTCAAATCCCTGCTTGAAGCTACCCTGGCGATAGAGCGCCATACCGAGCAGCATCAACCCACCCGTGAACCACATTAGCGTGAAGGGAATGACCAGCGCCATGTAGCCGACCTGCATGACATGCAGCAGCAGTTGATTAGGGTAACTCGCTGTCCAAGCGCTGTATTGCTCGGCGAATAAGGGCGATTCGCGGGTAAAGAGTTCGTCACTGCCCATGATGCTGATTAAGCAGATAACCACTAACGAACTGAAAATAAAAATATTGGCCTTACGTTTTAACTCGGCGATGCTGGCATCTCGGTAGCAGAGTGCTAAAAAACCGCTGATCCCATAGGTCAGTAAAATATCACCGGGCCAGATAATGATGCCGTGGATCAGGCCAAAGACAATCAACCATTTCAAGCGTGAGCGCAGCAGCGAATAGGCCGCTAAGCCTTTATCGCTAAATCGTTGGTACTGAATATAAAGCCCAACGCCAAATAAGATGGAAAACAAGCTGATAAAGCGCCCTTCAATAAAGAAATTGCTAAAGGCTTCTTGCACTTGATCTGAGAGTAATGGGATTTGATGGGGCGCATAGCCATAAAAGCTTATCCCCATAAAATAGATATTCATAAAAAATATTCCCAATACCGCTAGCCCACGTATGGCATCGAGGTTGGCATTACGTTCAGTTGGGATAGGCTGATGGGGCGTGTGAGTCGCATCGACGGGATTTCCCCAAGGATCCTGGGCAGCTTGAGTGATAGGTTTGATAGCAGGCATCCTTTTGCTATTGGAAAAAATTAACCGAGTCAGCTCGGCGAGATTGAGTTGATAATACAAGGCGCTAGCTTAACAGGCGCTCAAACCAAAGAACACTCAACGACATAAAGCGTTAGGCGCGTGAACCGCTTCGGAAGATATTGGCTATTCGCCAATATCTTCGTTCCATAGCTGTGGCTTGGCGGCGATAAAATCGCGCATTAACTGTTTGCACTCGTGATTGTCTACCACAGTCACTTCTACACCGCGGGACTGCACATAGGCTTCTGGCCCTTGAAAGGTGATATTTTCACCGACCACCACTTTAGGGATGCCGTAGAGTAGTATCGCGCCGCTGCACATATCGCAGGGGGAGAGAGTCGAATAGAGTGTGGCCTTTTGATAATCGGCGGCGGTTAGTCTGCCAGCATTTTCGAGGCAATCCATTTCGGCATGCAGCACGGCGCTACCTTGCTGCACGCGTTTGTTATGGCCGCGGGCGACAATTTTCCCGTCGATCACTAATACTGAGCCAATGGGGATCCCGCCTTCGGCTAATCCTTGTTTGGCCTCATCAATGGCGGCCTGTAAAAATTCATCCATTTCGATCCCCTGTCTTAGGTTGTTTGGCTTAGCATAGCAGCCTGCAAGCGTTGAGCAAGACAACCTAAGTGGTGATTTCGATTGATGATTAAGCTTGGCTTACTTCTGCGGCTTTTCTGAAATCCATAACTTGATATGCCCCTTCACGACCACAACACCTTGGGTGTCGTAGGCGGTAACGGGCACCAACATATCGCCGGGCGTCCACTGCTCTGGCGTGACTTCAGCAACACATAAAATATCACTGCCCGCCTTGGCGGTGTAATCTAGGCTCATGCCCTTAGGGATCCAACGCAGGTGAGCCGGAATCGATGCTTCGGCCATCACGCCCATCGCCATTTCTAAGCCGTTACAGATGGCGATAACATGCACGGTTTTTATATGGTTATGAACGGCATGACGTTTTTTAATCAGACAAGCGCAGCGGTTAAGGCGTAATTCAGTGATCAGTGGTTTGATGGTGCCAAAATAAGGCGCCATGCGTGATACCATGATGGAGAAGATTTTTTGGCCAAAGGGTAAGCCTTGGGTTTTATGGTAGAGCGCGAGAACCTTATTGGGCTTAGCGTTTGGGGTTTGTGCGTTAGGGCTCATGGTTATCCTTCATCGGAGTGCAAACTTAAGGTGTTAGTCTTGGGCCGCTGATATTTTTTAATGCTTAGCGGCGTGCCTGTTTCTTTCTGGTCGGATGAGTGTAACATTGGGATAACATTAAATGCCAGTCGGCCGAATTAAGTAAACTTCATTTCGCGGTTTTTACGCTAACACCGTATAATCACGACAAATTTGTCATCAATGACACGTCATAATGATTTAACTACAAGGACTCACAGTGAAATATTTGCTGACCTATTTTAAGGGAATGGCCATGGGGGCCGCCGATGTGGTGCCTGGGGTTTCGGGTGGCACTATCGCCTTTATCACCGGTATTCTCGATACCTTGCTCGAAAGCGTTAAACGTATTAATCCTTCCCTTTGGGGCGTGATTAAGTCGCAGGGGATTAAAGGCGCGTTTGAACATATTAATGGTGGATTTTTACTGAGCCTATTAGCGGGCATCCTGACCAGTATTTTTACCTTCGCTAAACTGATTTCTTGGTTGCTGGTGGCACATCCCATTCCGATTTGGTCATTCTTCTTTGGCCTCATCATCATCTCTGTGGTGCACATGCTTAAACAGGTGAGTGGTTTTACGCTGGCGCGTTTGGGATTATTTGCCTTAGGGGTTCTGGCTGCTTGGGTGATCACTGTACTGAACCCTGTATCGGTCGAGGCCAGCTATTTAAATATTTTCTTCGGCGGTGCGATTGCCATTTGTGCCATGGTATTACCGGGGATTTCGGGCAGTTTTATCTTATTGCTGCTCGGCTTATATCCAGTGGTACTCGCGGCGGCAAAAAATATCCAAATCGATATCTTGGCCTGTTTTGCCGTTGGCGCTTTGCTGGGAATTTTAAGCTTTAGCCATTTACTTTCGGCCTTGCTGCGTAAATACCATGATGCGACCGTAGTGTTTCTCACGGGCTTGATGCTCGGCACCTTAGGTAAAATTTGGCCTTGGAAACAAACCTTAACCTGGCGTACTAACTCCCACGGTGAACAAGTGCCGTTATTGGAGCAAAATATTTCGCCGCTGAATTTTGAACAAGTGACGGGCCAACCTTCACAGCTGATGTTAGCTGTTGTGTGTATGTTGGCGGCCATCGCCTTAGTTTGGGGTTTAGAGAAGGTCGGCAAACGGGATTAAGCCAATCCTGTGGATGATATAAATAAAAGCAGCGATATTCGCTGCTTTTATGTTTTAAGGCCGATGGAATGTACTCGACTTTTGGGCAATGTTATTTTGCTGGTCCGTTAAGTTACAATCGCGCCTCAGAGTGCAAGCAGTCGATGTTGTGCATCCGTTTAAACTCAGTGAGAGTTTGCAGTTACGATAAGGATATAGTTGTGGAAAAAAAACAGGTCCCCTGGGTTGGCGTGGCGCTAGCCATTTTTGCCTTAGGTCATGTGGTTAACTTAATCATAGATAAGCAAGATTCTGAAATATCCCCAGAGTTAAAGCTGCAAATTTCTGACACTATTCAGGCTCACAGAACACCCGCTTTCGCGAATAATGTCTTGATTGATGAGCCAAACACCCCTGAGATTGCTGAGACTTCGTCCAAAATCCCTATGCCTGCAGAATTAGCCGATGTGAGTCAAATCTACAGCAATCTCAATGCATTTGCGGCGCTCAAACGAGACGGTACTGTAGTCACATGGGGTGATGGCGAGTGTGGTGGCGATAGCAATAACGCCGCCGAGCCTCTACTTAATGTAAAACAGCTGTATGCGGCAGAGGATACCTGCGGCTTTGCCGCGTTAACCCATGACCACAAACTGATCCCTTGGGGAATGGGCGATGAAACTATGCCTTGGACTCGAGGGGTGAGACCTGTACTGCATGATGTGCGCGATTTTGTTGCGGCTAAGGGGCTCTATGCCGCCATTAAGCAAGATGGAAGTGTCGTCAGTTGGTCTTTTGAAGATGCATCAACTGCCGAGCTAGGCTCTGGTAAGCACGCCGCGCCTGCGATGACTAACGTCGTGTCTGTATCTGTTAACTATCGGGCTTTTGCCGCCTTAAAACGGGATGGAACAGTAGTGACATGGGGGCAGGCTAATTATGGTGGCGATAGTCGCGAAGTCGCCTCAGCGCTTAACAATGTGAAACTACTCTATGCTAATGATGATGCTTTTACCGCGATGACAGCGACGGGCAGATTGGTGTCATGGGGTAAGGTAAGAGAGGAGCAAAAAGGCCGTGAGCAAGTGGCAAAGCTTAGCCAGCTTGCGCCTGCCGTGAAAGTTGTTCCTTCTAAAAATGGCTTTGCGGCGTTACTGGCTGATGGCAGCATTTATGCGTGGGGGGAAGGGGAGTTAACTGAGTATGATGTGCCATTTCCTGCTCGCTTATCTCGTCCAAGTCGCGCCAATAAAGTGATTGATATTTTTGCCAATAATGACGCGTTTGCCGCCTTAACCATAGGTCGTCAACTTATCGTTTGGGGCAGTAAATACCATGGTGCTGATACGACAGTCCTTAAGGATAAGTTACAAAGCGTGCATAAGGTTTATCCCATTGATGAAGGATTTGTCGCGCTACGTAGGGATAATACGGCTATCGCTTGGGAAGGATGGGAATTGGCAGAAAACCAGCCGCGTTATCAAGAGGTCACTCAGGTAAGCAAAGTGGTGACTTATGAACGTGAGTTTGCCTTTTTAAAGCAGGATGGCACTGTGGTTGATGGCCACTCTGGCCCCAAAACTGACATTACTCAAGCAACGGATATTTTCCCTACGGGGTTAGGCTTTACGGTTAAACGCCAAGATGGCTCGATTGCAGTATGGATGCGGGAAGATCCCGCGGTGACGCTAGATAAGCAAGCCGTTGATTTGAGTCATATGCGCGATATTCGCAGTAATTTACTGGATGTGATTGCCCTTATGGACGATGGCACGGTACAGGCTTGGGATGTAACAGGTAGAACGAGCAATGTGCTCTAAGCTAATGAGCAATCCCATTTAAAGCTAGCAAGCGGATAAAAACAAAGGGCTAAGATGAACATCTTAGCCCTTTTGTTTTTAAGCGAGGCTTTTCTCGCTTTCTGCCTGATTGGCTTTAATTTCACGCAAATAGCGGTAAATGGAATGCACAGAAATCCCTAATCGCGTGGCGGCCACTTGGGCGCTATCCTTGAGTTCGAAAATCCCTAACTCATGGAGTTGATTGACAATTTCACGACTCTTTTGTGAAGGGGAAATCGCAAGATTCGCACGCACCTCGTGGTTAACACTATCGATAGTGCTGTGCAGCGCCTCATCAATATTTCGCGCAAACACCTCGGGCGAACTGGTCAATTCGCTGCCGAGGAGCTGCTCTGGCATCATAGTGCGCAGCACAGATTGCAGCGGCGCATCCATATCGGTATTGATGCACAGCAACCCAATCGGCAGGTTTTTAGGATTACGGATCACTGTGGTTATCGAACGTAATGTCTTACCGTTGGCACACTTGGTAAGGTAAGAGTTGGAAATATCCTGACCCGTTTTGAGCTTAAGCAAGGCCAGGTTCGTGATGGGCGCACCGACCTCACGGCCAGTGACATGACCATTGGCAATTTTGATCACAGAAGGGTGCTTAGCATCTAAGCTGTGCAGCACGACCTCTGTATGTTGGCCATACATGGCGGCAATCCCATCGACGATATTTTCGATGGACTTGAGTATATCCAGATCGCTTTGGGTTAAGTCTTGCAATTTCACAATATTCGGCCTTTTTCAGCAGCTTATCAGGAATAACCGTCTTATTCAGACATGATGTTAATGATTGTGACATCCGTAGATGACATGCCATTGAGTACCATCTTGCCTATGTTCTTAATGGTTTTCTCAACATCTTTGGCGATGATACCTTGGCCCGAAACGTTTTGGCTGTTGAGCGCCATTAAGAAGGAGCGCACCGCCGCACTCGATGAGGTACTGACCTTCATGGCGCAGGAGGCTTTGGCTCCATCACAGACCATGCCCGAGCTGTCGCTGATGACGTTTTGAATCGCAAAGCAGGATTGCTCGAAACTGCCGCCCGCTAAATACACCATGGCCATTGAGGCGGCGGCGCTGGTGACCGTATTGCCACAGAATGCCGATAACGGTGGATAGTGGGACTTGATATAAATCGCCCCGAGGTGGCTCATGATCAGCGCGCGAGCCAGTTTCTCTTCGCTGACTTTATAACACTGGGCGGTGATCACCACAGGGATCGTCGCGGCAATCCCTTGGTTACCACTGCCTAAATTGCTCATGGCAGGCAGATTGGCACCGCCCATACGCGCATCCGAAGCTGCCGCGGTGAGCATCACAATCTTATTGAGTAAGTCCTCACCAATGATCCCAGCGGCAATGCCGTTTTTCATGGTACGGCCGACTTCCAAGCCATAGGGTTTGGACATGCCTTCATCGGATAATTTACTATTTAATTCCGAGGCTTTAAGAATAAATTGGATTTCTTCGAAGGGCACTTCTTGGGCGAAGCGGTAAATCGATTCAATATTGATATCGACGCCGTCGCAAATTGAGCCTGTGGCCTTGGCTTGGGCGCTATCGGCGGTAAAGACTAACTCACCATTTAAGCGCTTCTCGGCAATTAAGGTATGGCCGCCGCAGATTTTTACCATGGCTTCTTGTTCGCCAGCGGTTAAGCTCACGCAGCAATAGATAAATTCGTCGGTCTCGGTACGCTCAACCTTCACTTTACCCGCATCGATAAGGGTTTGCGCCTGTGCCACTTGTTCAGGTGTCACGTTGGCCAAGACTTCTAATCCCGCATCGGCATTGCCTGCAAGCGCGCCTGCGGCTGCGGCGATAGCAAGACCGATTTTACCTGTGCCTGGGACATAAACGCCCATCGAGTTTTTATATAAGTTATCAGAAACTTGCACCGCAATTGACTCGGGTTCTACCGGTAATAAGGTGCGTGCTACGGCCGCCGCATAGGCCGCGGCAATCGGCTCGGTACAGCCTAAGGCGGGTTTAACCACTTGGTTAATGATCTGAATGTATTGCTGCCATAGAGGTTTCATCGGGCTACAACCTTACCAATTTATGCGTGAACGTGGGCGATGGCTTCTACTTCCACTTTGACACCCAGTGGAAGATCTTTTACCGCAAAACAGCTGCGGGCAGGGCAGTCGGTTTTGAAATAGGTTTTATAGACTTCATTAAAGGCGGCAAAGTCACTGATCTCACTCAAGTAACAGGTGGTTTTAAGCACGGTTTCTAGGCTGCCACCACCGGCTTCAATCACGTATTTCAGATTCTCAAGGCATTGCACAGATTGTTCGCTGATCCCGCCATCGACAACGCCGCCTTTCTCTTTACATACAGGTAGTTGCCCAGAGGTAAAAATCAGGTTGCCATAACTGGTGCCGTGGGAATAAGGGCCAATCGCGGCTGGGGCACGTTCTGCATGAATGATGCTTTTCATTATCTCTCCAATCTGCAAATAAAATTGAATGCTATCGAAATTCTATGTGCAATATTATTTGCATATTTTGGTTTGGTTGCAATTATTTTTTAATGTTTCATGCCGTAAAGACGAGTTTATGCGTCTTTCGGCGGGTTTTGGGCTGAATTGTGAGCGATGGCACTTTGTTCAACAAAAGTTGAGTATTTTGTTTGCTGAGTTTGTTTTGTTCAAATATATTTGCAAAAATTAACATCAACTCGGTTAGGATGAGATATGGATGCAAGGCTAACGGCGGCACAATGGAAAGAGGATACTCGCTTCGACAGTACGGATTGGGGCTGGATCATTATGAGTATTGGCATGGCGATTGGCGCCGGGATCGTATTTTTGCCAGTGCAGGTGGGGTTGATGGGCTTGTGGGTATTTTTGCTCTCCAGCGTGATTGGTTATCCTGCCATGTATTTGTTTCAGCGATTATTTATCAATACCTTGGCCGAGTCGCCTGAATGTAAGGATTATCCGAGTGTGATTTCGGGGTATCTGGGCAAAAACTGGGGCATCTTACTCGGCGGCTTGTACTTCATTATGTTGGTGATTTGGGTATTTGTGTATTCCACGGCCATCACCAATGATAGCGCCTCCTTTTTACAAAGCTTTGGCGCGACTACGTCATTGTTATCTGAAAATCCCTTCTATGGCCTAGCGCTGATCTGCGGTTTAGTCGCATTGGCCTCCCGTGGTGAAAACCTGTTATTTAAGATCTCCACCTTTATGGTGCTGACCAAGCTTGGTGTGGTGGCGGTACTCGGGCTGATGATGGTCGATAAGTGGGATATCAATAATATCGGTAGCGTACCCAGCGCCGACGATTGGCTAAAGGATGCAATTGTGATGTTGCCCTTTACGCTGACATCGATTCTATTTATCCAAAGTTTAAGCCCTATGGTGATCTCTTACCGCTCGCGGGAAAAATCCCTTGCCGTTGCCCGCTTTAAGGCGATGCGTGCGATGAACATTGCCTTTGGGGTGTTGTTTGTGGTGGTGTTTTTCTACGCTGTGTCTTTTACCTTAGCCATGGGACATGAGCAGGCGGTGCGCGCTTCCCATGAAAATATCTCCGCTTTAGCCATGGTGGCTCAAGGCATGCCAGGACAAACCTTAAAACTGCTTAGCCTGACCTTAAATATCTTTGCGGTAATGACGGCATATTTTGGTGTGTATTTAGGGTTTAGAGAGGCGTGTCAGGGATTGACCATGAATATGCTGCGCCGAGTGATGCCCGAGGAGCGGATCAATAAGTCGTTAGTGGGTTACGGCATCATGATCTTTACTATTTTACTGTCGTGGGGGGCGATTGTATTAAATGCCCCTGTGCTGAGTTTTACCTCTATCTGTAGTCCAATCTTCGGTTTAGTGGGATGTTTGATCCCGGCCTATTTGGTCTATCAAGTGCCTGCGCTGCATAAATATAAAGGGGTGTCGCTGTATATCATTATCGTCACCGGCTTACTGTTATGCGTCTCTCCTCTGCTTGCCTTTAGTTAATGATTTACCTCCTTTACAAACAGGTATGGCAGTTGTGCTGTGCCTGTTTTTTTGTCTGTGATTGGGACAAATTGTCTTAGTCGTCCCCTTGGCAATGGGTGACTCTGTGCGCTGGTAGTGGTTTTTGTCATGCTGTTCGCGCTGGATGAAATTTGGTGATTGTGCCCGATCGATAACTTTCTATAATCCTTGGCAACTACTTTAGTGGTATCTTTTTTTCTAATGCTTATCAAACTAAGGAATGCCTAATGCAAAGACGTGATTTTTTAAAGGGTGCAGCCATTCTGTCGGCGGCAGGAACCGTGATGCCAGTGTTGGCGGCGTCGACGCAAGCCCATGCGGTGGCCGATAAAACCTGTGGTCGCCGCTGTTTTACCTTAACCAATACCTATCAGCTCGTCGCGCCAGAAGGTTCTGCGGGCGTGGTGAAGTTATGGGTGCCACTCCCCGAAAACACGGCTTTCCAGCAGGTTGAAAAACTTAACTTTAGTGGGACTTATCAAGATGCCTACATCAGTGCCAATAACCATTATGGCGCTAAAACCCTGTTTGCCACTTGGCCCGATGCCAAGGGCAAGATGACCCTAACGCTAGAATTAGTGATAGAAACCCAAGATTGGGAACCCGTTAAAAGTGGCGAGTTAGCCCATTACCGTGCGCCAGCTAAGCCTGAGTATCCTGCCGACGTCGCCATTTATCTTAAGCCAACCAAGCATATGCCTGTAGACGGTATTGTGAAGCAAACGGCGGATAAGATTGTGGGCAAAGAAACCGAGCCGCTCAAGCAAGCACAGTTAATTTACAACTGGGTGAGCGCCAACATGTATCGTGATAACGATGTCATAGGTTGTGGCAGTGGCGATGTGGCCGCCATTCTTGAAAGTGGCAAACTCGGCGGTAAGTGTACCGATATCAACTCAGTATTTGTGGCGCTGATGCGCGCTGTCGGTGTGCCTGCCCGTGAAATGTTTGGTATTCGTTTAGGCCAAGCCATCAAAATGGGCCATTATTCCAAAAAAGCCTTTGGTAGTGCCGATGATAAGGGCTTTGCCGATGTGACGGGTGGTCAACATTGCCGTGCCATGTTCTACTTAGCGGGTTATGGTTGGTTACCCGCCGACCCTGCGGATGTGACTAAAATGCGCCTCACTGAGAAGAAGGAGCATAGCGATCCTGCGGTACAAGCGGTGAATGATTACCTGTTTGGTAACTGGGAAATGAATTGGGTTGGCTTTAACTACGGCCGTGACTTTGACTTATTCCCCGTGGCGGAGCAGACTCCACTGAACAATTTTGGTTATCCCTATGCCGAAGTGGACGGCGATCCTGTTAATTACTATGAGCCAAAAGTCTTCGCCTATGACTACAAGTCAAGCGAGCAGCGCTAAACCGCTGCTTGCCACCATGGCCGCCGCAGTTGTTGCGGCGGTTGCCTCTAGCCTTTGCTGCATTGCGCCCTTAATCTATTTAGTGTTTGGCGTGTCTGCGGCGGGGCTGTCGGGGTTATCGAGCTTAGCTTGGTTACAAGTGCCCATGTTGCTCCTATCAACAGGGTTGATCTTGCTGGGTTTTTGGCGCTTGTACTTTGCGAAAAAGCCGCTCTGTACCGGTACATTTAGCCGAGGACAAATGCTATTAGCCTATTGGCTGACTGTGCCTATTGTGCTGGCGTTCCAACTGTATCCCTTTGTTTTACCTTGGCTACTTGAGGTGTTCGAATGAAGCCACTATCACGTATTGCACGACTTGTGCTCATCACATCGTTGGGGTTTACGCCATTCACTTGGGCGGAAAACGTGCAGGTGACACTCGATGTTAAAGGCATGACCTGCCCACTGTGCGTTACCGTCGTTAATCAGGCGCTGCGCAAAACCGATGGGGTGCTCAAAGCCAAGGCGAACCTGAAAACCGAGCAGGCTGTGGTCACAGTCGCCGATGATTTTAACCTCGATAGGTTGATTACCGCCGTCGATGCCACAGGCTACAAAGGCAGCATTAATAAGGTCGAAAAGCAGAGCTGATATTGGCTCAATATCGCTTCAGTATTTAATCTAAAAGGCACAACTTAATTGGGTTGTGCTTTTTTATTAGCGGCTATCAGGGCTGGGTTCTATCAAGCGGAATAATATTAATATTGAGCTATTTCGTTCATTCACACAGTCATGGTTAATATTAATTAAGTTAATACTTTTGACTGAATAAAATTTCTGGTTATTAATGTGGCTATTTTACTGCCAGCAATCATATGCGATATCGCCCATGGCCTGTTATTGGCACCAATAAACAGCATTGCATTATGTTGAGCTAGAGGCTTATCGATGCTGCTTAGTAAATATACTTGGATGAGGAAAGAATCTAATAGCATGCTTACAAGATGAATATTTGCGATTGATGGGCATGGTTTTGATTTTATAGTATTTTTGTCACATCCGACTGCATATTGAGCTTGTGATGGATATTATTAAATAATTTCAAAAAATATATGTCATTCTCTTTTTTGCAACCTTTATATTACCTTGTTCAATCGTTTTAGTCGTTTGCGTCGTCATCGAATATTATCCGTAAGTTGCTGCAATCCTATTTGGGGATGCTTGATATGGTTCTTTTTACCGTTGAATTTCTACTTCAGCACAGAGCAAATTGAATTCGAAATCGCGCTCACTTTCCATCAATAATATGCTTCGCTCAAATAGAGAACCCGATAAAAATCGCCTCAAAAATGTATTTATGTTCGATTAACAGGCATAATGCGGCGTTTTAATATTCAGTACAGGGAATAACCATGAAGTATTTGGTTAGCGTAGTTACATGTTTTCTCTTATCAGCCTGCTCATTTGGCGATGCCGATGTGGAGTTTAAGCCACAAAAAGGCGATGAGCGCGCGTATCAAGTCTATAGCACTGCCCGCATCTCGGTCGAGGCAGGTGGCCGTAATGAAACGGTGGACACCACATCCCATCAATTACTGCGTTATAAGGTGCTCGAGGCAGGTAAAAATAGCCGCTTCGAAGTGCATGTCGATTATATGAAAATGCAAGATGGCCAAGGGAGTGGCGTGAGCAGCGGCGAACGGGCTGAGCGAAATCCCGAAATGCATGCCATTTTCTCTCAGGGCTTTGAATTTTCATTAGATTTACACGATGGCAGCGTTAAAGAATTTAGCGCGTTAAATAAACCAGCCTGGCAAGCCATGCTGGCAGAGCGTGGCCTTGAGCTTGAGCAGGAACTTAAAAAGCTCTTTAGCTCATCGGTTTTTATTAATTCGATACCCGCTGAAGTGGGGGCTGTGGTGATGCTTCCGGCCTATCAAGGCCATGCTAATTCAAAGCTTACCGTGTTAAAGGTCACAGACAAGCATGTTCTGGCTCAGGTGGAAAGCGAAGGTGAGCAAGCCAAAATATACGGCCAACTGATGCTCGAGCGCGACCGAGGATGGCTGGTGCAGATGGGGCTAGTGGCTGAGGTGCCCTTTGAGCGTTACGGTTTTAAGGGGACGATGCGCAGCAATGTGATTATGGTGCCTAAGGAGCGTGAGCTGGGCGACCTGTCGCAGCGAGTGGCTTTTGATTACGATTTCCCACCGGGTGAGTATGAAAAACAGCCCGAATTATCACTTGAAGAGGCCAATAAATCTTTAACCCAAGAGGCGGTATTTGCCTACGATGCGGGTTACTTTGACCTTTATGATGACCAACTCAGCCTTACCTATCAACATGATTTCTCAGGTTTAAAAGCATCGGGAGAGTTTCATCTAACCGATATTACCGCGCACAGTGCCGATGGCAGTGTTTTACCGATACAACTCAGTAAGATTTATCGCTTTAATTTCGCTGAAAAGGATGGTTTTTATAAATCCGTAGAGCAACATTTACTCGTCGGTTGGAATGAACCCTCCGAGCTGTTTTCCCAAGTGACTGAGTTTCGTGCTAAGGCCCACTATCAGGGCGCTAAGCTGGTTAAACTGGCATTAACACCCGATCCAAACAAAACGGTGTCCTTGCAGTATAAAGATTTACAGCTGGAATTTGCTCCCATTCCCGATAAGCCCTTCTCTTATGTGCTGACATCCCGCGACCCAACCCATAAATCTTGGTTAGCGGGGCGATTTGACGGTGCCGAAGGCGCCATGATGAAGTACCAATCGCCGTCGGTAGAGGGACCTGCTTGGTTAACCTCAGCCGAACGCAATATGTTGGGGTTAGCTGCATCGATGCAATTTGAACCCACCACCTTGTTTAGTTTTCCGGCCGAGCCACAGGCGCTAACCATCTATGTGAATACACCGGATGAGAGTAGCGAACTGACTCAAGATGTTCGTTTTATTCCAATGGGGGATTACATGAATAACGTCGCTTATCCCCCTGTGGATCAGCGCACGCTTTACCGTGATGATATGTATGCGCGCTACGATAAGCCGCAAGAGGCATTAGTCGCCGATCCCGCCTTACTCGAACCCCAAATGGTGGCTAAGTATGGCTTGAGCCTACAGTTAAGCGCCGAGCAAGCCGCCGTGTGCTCGCTAACTGTGCTGGACGCCCCCCAAGTTGACGGCCACAGCTTGCAATGGACGCAGATTAAATCCGAAAACAGTATGGCGGAACATCTTGATAAGACGGTTCTATATCAACTCACCAGTGCCGATGGGATCCGTCGTAATTTTTACGATATTAAAGTCAGCAGTGCCTTGAGCTGTACGGGGACGCCCGAATGGCATGCGCTTGCGTATCAACCTAAGCAAGGTTGGCTGATTGATACCACTCAATTGCCAGAACTCGATACCACGCAAACCGTGGGTGAGGTGATGCGCCATTATCGTTTTTTAAATGCGCAGAACATTCCTCTCGCGCCTTTTATGCCTGGGGAGCGCGACGATTTTTATCAACGGCCGTTACAGCAAGTGCTTCATCAAGACCGTTGGTTTGAGCTGCAAGGGCGAGTGCAGGCGATTGAATACCTGAAAGTTAGCGGCGAGCCCGTTAATAAACAGTGGGTTACTACATTACCAGCCTTACCTTAAGGAGCTGATATGAGAGCCTTATTACTATTATCTACACTATTTCTATCGTTTAATGTGCTGGCTGAACGCATCTTACTCGACGAACAATGGCAGCCTAGCGCGGTGCCTAGTGAGGCTATTTACTACCAGAAACAGCAAGCGACTGAGCAAGAGGGCGTGTGGCCAGTAACGCTTTTTTATGTAGAGACGGATAAACCCGTTTTTAAGGGGACAGTCAACGGCCCCAATTTAGCGGAGAGTGTTATCGTCGGTGATTTCGAATTTTATCACCCCAATGGTCAACTCTCTCGCAAGGGACGTAGCGATGCACAAGGGCGTTATCAGGGAACGCATCTGTATTACTGGGAAGATGGAACACGCTCAGGTGAGTACCAATATCTGAATGGCAGGCTCCACGGTGAGCAAAAACGTTACCACACCAATGGTCAATTACGCGACCATCAACATTATGCGAATGGAGTGGAGTCTGGATTAGCGCAAAGTTATTTTGACAATGGCCAGCTGCAAACACGGGTAACCTATGGCGCTAAGGGAATGGAAGGCTTATATGAAAGCTTCCATAGCAATGGTCAGCCAGAGCAAACCGTGAATATGGTCGCGGGTAAAAGAGAAGGCGAGCGCCTTTACTGGACAAAAGAAGGCTGGTTATTCACTAAAGAGTTTTACATCAAAGGAAAATTACATGGTGAAGTGTTGGTTTACCAAGCCGCCGATGTGCCTAGAGAAATTAAACATTATCAGCATGATAAGCAGGTAGGGATACAACAACGTTTTGATCCGCAAGGGCGGTTAGCCCAGCAGCAGAAATACGATGCAAAAGGCCGTGAAATTCAGGATATAACCTATGCGAGTGCAGGCCATGTGACCTCTCAAATTGACACTCAATATCTCGCGAAAGGCCATATAACCAACGAGCAGCGCTTCGATGAGAGTGGAAAGTTAACTTATCAATATCAGCGAGATACCGTAAAAGACTGGAGTCTGCTTCAGCGTTTTGATAGGGCAGGCGAGTTGCTTGAACGAGAAGAGCGAGTTAAAGGCAGCTACGAAGGGGAGTATGTCGGCGCAGGTTGGAATGGCTCTCTCAGGCGGATAAATTACAGTAAAGGCAAAATGCACGGCGCGTTTCGTGAAGATAACGCCGAAAATGGCAGTTTTGTCACAGGGCAATATCAATCGGATCTAAAGGTTGGTAAGTGGGTCACTCAAAATCCAGATTCGACGCGTATCGAACAGTTTAATTCACAAGGACAGCTCAACGGCGAGCAGAGCGATATCGCCGCCGACGGCACGGTAATGTATCGAGCGTTTTATCAAAACAATAAGCTGCATGGCGCTTTTTTACAGCGAGGCTTCGATAAACAACTGCAAGCCCAAGGCCAGTATGTTAACGGCCAGCGTGAAGGCAAATGGTTAGTACAAGATGAGAGCAGCTACAGCGAGGTGAAGTTATGGCACGGCCAATACCAAGCTGGGCACGAAGTGGGACCGTGGCGAGCCATGTCTGCTAACGGCCACTTATTGGGTACGATGCAATACGATAACAAAGGCCTTTTGCAAGGGAAAAGCTACAGCTTCAATGAAGACGGCAGCCTGCAGCGAAGCGAAGAGTATGTTGATAACCAGTTACACGGCAAGTTGGTTTACTACTTCAACGGCGAAGCCTCATCCGAATACCATTATCAAAATGGTGTCGATGTGGGCCAATAACGTATCTGTACTCGCTCAGATCTAAACTGGCCGTTGCTCATTTTTTAGGGGCGCTGTCAGTTTGGATTTGAGCTAAATTTTTCTGCCCCGGTAATTCCCCCAACTGCCTGCCCATCGAAATATATCTCTTGAGTAGTCCCATGTGCAGCTATATTGGCCACATCTTGATGCATTTGGGGTTGTTTACAAAATAAACAATGAAAGTGCATTAGTTAAACTAAAAAATGCACAAGGTCATCTTTTGGGTACAAGAAAATAATGAGCATTAAATCTTAAGAGCTAAGTGGGCAATATCTCGATGTAGCCATTTTGTGGACACTGAAAAGAAAAAGGACTTAGCATTTCTGCTAAGTCCTTGTTTTATTTGGTGGAGGCGGCGGGACTTGAACCCGCGTCCAGAAAACCTACATCCAAGGCGCTACATGCTTAGTCTTTCTATTGTTTAACCGTTTGAACTCCGAAAGACAGGATCCCACACGGTGAGTCCGGTACTGTTTCGCGGTTCACCCCCGGACAGGGTTCCCTCGCTAGCACGATGTGAGATGACCATCAAATCCACTGCCCATGTGCGAAACGTGTGGTAGATGGCTAGCGGCATTAAGCGGCTAGAGCGTAGTTATCGTCGTTTGCAACTATAACTTTGCGGCTTTTAACGAGGCCAACCGCCCCTCGGCATGCTCCCAGGGTTTCGTGAATCCTGTCGAATCCAGAATCGCCCCCAAGAAAGTTGATTGTAACTCGTAGCGTGGCGATAACCTAGTATCATTTGCTGCAAGTTCAATCGTTTGTTCATTATCCGCGCGTTTTTTCCTTTTTCATTACGCGGGCTTTTTCAACTTGCCACTCGCGTGCTTTGGTATCTTCACGCTTGTCGTGGTCTTTTTTACCTTTACCTAGGCCGATTTCTACTTTGACCCAAGCCCCTTTACGCCAGTACATGGAGATAGGGATAATCGAGTAGCCTTGACGTTCCACTAAACCTGCTAGTTTGTCTAACTCTTTACGACTTAACAGTAATTTTTTGAGCCGTATAGGGTCGCACACCACATGGGTGGAGGCGGTATTGAGCGGAATAATGGTACAGCCGTGCATAAAGGCTTCGCCATTTTTTAAGAAAACGTAGCAGTCCGATAGGTTCACTTTACCCATGCGGATAGACTTCACTTCCCATCCCATGAGGGACAGGCCTGCTTCCATTTTTTCTTCGAAACGGTATTCGAAGGTTGCGCGCTTATTACGTGCGATCGTCGCAGGCGCGGCTTTTTTTGAGTTTTTCTTTACCATAGTGGCGCCATTATACGCACGGTGAATCAATTTGAAATGGATATAAGGGTTTATTTGAGCTATTTCAAGCCCCCATCAATTTATTGCTGTTTTTTTATGCGGTTTTGCTTAGTCATCATAGGGATATGTGAGGGGTGCGTTTTTTAAGTATCGTGGTAGAATCCAAACCAATTTTGTTAGCTTCCCTAGAGATTAGGGCGCGCGGAGTTCGCTTGAGACAGCGTGTTTACTTAGATTGAGAGTGCCAAGCCCTATGCCGCAAATTTCTCGAAGTGTGTTAGTTCGTTTTAGTGCGATGCAAATGTATGATTTAGTCAATGATGTTGAGTCGTACAAAGAGTTTTTACCCGGTTGTGTTGGCGGTAAAGTGCTTGAGTTTGATGGTAAAACCATGGTGGCCTCGGTCGATGTGAGTAAGGCGGGGATCCGTAAGACCTTTACCACGCGCAATCAGGTGGTGCCGGGAAAGAGTATCGAGTTAAGACTTGAAAATGGGCCTTTTAAACACTTATTCGGCCAGTGGCGTTTTACCGAGTTGACGGAAGATGCCTGTAAGGTGGAGTTTGACTTAAATTTCGAGTTTTCCAGCTCATTGGTCGATATGGCTTTTGGTAAAGTGTTTAATGATCTTATGGTGTCTATGGTGACGGCATTTACCAGCCGTGCTAAGGTAATTTACAGTGACAAATGAAGCAGATAAGTTCGTCGTCGATGTTATTTATGCGCTGCCGACTCAGCAAAAGGTGATTTCGGTTAGCGTATTGCCCGGCACGAGCGCGATTGACATAGTGCGTCAGAGCAATATGGTAAGTTTTTTCCCTGAGATTGATTTAGAAACGGTAAAGCTTGGGGTGTTTAGCAATGTGGTTAAGCATGACCAAGTGATTTTACCGGGGCAGCGAGTGGAGATTTATCGCCCGCTGATCGCCGATCCTAAGGATGTGCGCCGTCGCCGTGCCGATAAGGCCAAGGATGAAGGTCGTGCCAACAAAGTGACCGGTGGACGGGGGTCTTAATCTGTCGGCAACACGAATAAACAAAAAGCGCCATGGGCGCTTTTTGTGTTTAAGGCAAGTGTTAAACCAGTATGCTTACTTGATTGGTTTTTGAACTTGCGCTTCGGTTTGATTTTCTTTCACTAATGGCTTTTCATCTGGGCGCTGTGCTGGCACGAGCGGCGCAGACTCAGCTGTGTTGGCCATGGGTAACTTACTCTGCTCAAGCGGTGTATTAAACTCTGGGCTTAATTCATAGTCGCCCTTCACTAAGCTTAATTTGTTACCGGTAAAGTGCAGGATCAGTTCTTTGTGGGTAATGCTCGCATCACGGCCACTCTTATAGTGGTACACATAATACCAAGTGTCATCGGCAAAGCTGTCACGCAGTACTGGGCGACCAAGAATGTATTCGGCCTGCTCTTTGGTCATGTCGATACGCAACTTTTCAACCTGTTGCGGCTCCATGTAGTTGCCTTGCGGAATATCGGGCTTATAGATCAGCCAATCAAACACGCTACAGGCACTGAGCGAAACTGAGAGCGCAATGGCACTCAGCAGGGTAAGACTTTGCTTTTTATTGATCATTGTATGCGCTACTTCTGAAAATCTGGCGGCCATCATACCCAAGCACTCCCCCTTATGACAAGGGTAATTGGGCGTTGCGGCGCTTATCGTTGCAATTGTGTGAGTTTTCGACCTAAGCGGCGCGTTTTAGTTCGCTGTGAGTGAAGATTTTTATGCTGATCATTGGGCTTAAATAAGCTGCCCCACGGTAAATTGCGCTGAAAAACCGTAAAGTTAAGCAAAGTCGAAATAGTCATGTAGCAATGTTGTGAAAACATGGGTAAAGTTGTGAAAGTGTTTTACTTTGATGGTGTTAGCATTTTTTCGCTACTTTAGGGAGTAGCATAGGGTTTCGCGGTTGCTATCAAGGTAACGGTTTGAGTTCATCAATAAGCCTGCGGCAGAGCATTATTAGGAGAGACCATTGGGATCACTCGTTTGTGTGGGTACGGGGTTACAGCTCGCGGGGCAAATTAGCGTATTAAGCCGCAGCTATATTGAACATGCCGATATTGTATTTTCACTCTTACCCGACGGTTTTTCGCAGCGTTGGTTGACGAAAATCAACTCCAATGTCATCAATTTGCAGCAGTTTTATGCGCAAAATGGTGAAGTTAAAAATCGTCGAGACACCTACGAACAAATGGTCAATGCCATTCTAGATGCGGTGAGAGCGGGTAAAAAAACCGTGTGTGCACTCTATGGTCATCCGGGCGTGTTTGCCTGTGTATCCCATATGGCGATAACTTGCGCCAAGGCAGAAGGTTTTTCGGCCAAGATGGAGCCGGGGATTTCGGCCGAAGCTTGCCTGTGGGCCGACTTAGGGATTGACCCTGGCAACTCCGGGCATCAAAGCTTTGAAGCCAGCCAGTTTATGTTTTTCAACCATGTGCCCGATCCCACCACCCACTTATTACTCTGGCAAATTGCGATTGCGGGCGAACATACCCTAACCCAATTTCATACCTCGAGTGATAGGTTGCAGATCCTCGTGGAGCAGTTGAACCAATGGTATCCCCTCGACCATGAGGTGGTCATTTACGAAGCGGCCAATTTGCCAATCCAAGCCCCGCGTATCGAGCGTTTACCTTTAGCGAATTTACCCCAAGCACACTTAACGCCGATTAGTACGTTGTTAATTCCGCCAGCAAAAAAGCTAGAGTACAACTATGCTATTTTGGCTAAGTTAGGGATCGGTCCCGAAGATTTGGGCTAAATTGAAGTGTGATACTGAGTCATTATTAACAATAAGGAAAAAACATGTCTGCATTATCGGATTTTTTTACCCAGCTAGGCCAAGATGCGCAGTTAATGGAAGACTATAAGCAGAATCCCGAGGCGGTGATGCGTGCCCACGGATTAACTGATGAAGAAATTAACGCTGTAATGACTGGTGATATGGAAAAGCTCAAAACCTTAAGTGGCGACCAAGACTATCAAGCCTTCTTATTAGTGAATCATGGTAATAATTAACTTATCTTGAAACGGTTACGTTGTGCCCTATTAGCCATCTTTGCTTTGTGTTCGACAGCATTGATGGCTAACTCTCTCGATTTTGATCAGGCACTCAATGAGCTTGATGTATTACTGCAATCAGATCTTAGCGCTGCGCAGAAAAAACTGGCCGAATATGAGACCGCATTTAGCAGTTTAACCCCGACACAAAAAGGCAGACTAAGAATTGACAGAGCCATTAGTTATATTTTTGTCAGTGAATATGCCAAAGCGTTAGACGATCTGCATCAGGCCGAAACCTTAATCACAAGTTCTGAATTATTAGCATCGGTTTATAGCTATCAAGCCACGGTATATATAGGGATGCGCGACTATGACAAAGCTTTATCGGCTGTCGCCAAAGCATTAGCCCTAGTGGTGAATATCGATGATATTACGATTAAACGTCACTCCTATCTAAGAATTGCCAATATTTATTCTGAAATGGACGCTTATAGCGATATGGGCCTCTATGCCAATAAGGTGTTACAACTCGCTCAGGAAACCGATGTTCGCGATATTTGCCATGCCAAATTGCTGCGGGCGATTTACTTGCTCGGTGTAAAAAGTCCTGACGCCTTCGATGCCTTCGAAGATAGCCGTGAATATTGTGATGCGAAACAATTTCCCCTTTTGGCGACTATGTCGATGAAAGGCAAAGGGATGGTATTGCAGGAGCGAGGTGACTATTTAGGCGCGAGAGCGATTTTGCTATTAGCGTTAAAAGGGTATGAAGCTTTTCAATTTCAATTAGAAATCAGCCATGTGCATGCACTACTTGCCGAGAATTACTTTGCAACGGGTGAACTGGTGCAAGCAAAAAGTCACGCTGTTAAGGTGCTCACATTTCCCGATGATAATAGTTATATCGAACATAAGCATATTGCCTACAAAGTGTTTGCCGAGTTGATGGCGGCGGACAAACAATTTGAGCAAGCCTATGAATACTCCAGAAAAGAGCAACATTATAATCAACTAATTTTTGACCAATCTAAGATGAAAACCCTTGCTTATCAGGCGGCTAAGTTTAATGCCGATGAGCAGGCGCGTGAAATCAACTTGCTGAATAAAGAGCGTGAACTTTACATCGCTCAGCAAACGGTAAAAGAACGTGAATACACTAATATGCTGATGTTTATCACGATATTAGTGGGCGGGCTGTTTTTCCTCGCGATTTTGTTAGTCGTGGGCAATTTGCAAAAACGGCGTTTTATGCGCATGGCCAGAATGGATGCTTTGACGGGCGTGCTTAACCGTGGTGCAGGGCAAGACCTGGGTGAAAATCTGTTTGTGCAAGCCGCTGCCCGAGGGGGCGATTTTTGCGTGATTTTATTCGACTTAGACCATTTTAAACGGATTAATGATTCCTACGGCCATGGTACGGGTGACTGGGCGCTGAAAAAAGTCGTTGAGGCGTTAAAACCCCATGTGCGCAATGGTGATGTGTTTGCTCGGATTGGCGGTGAGGAATTTGCACTATTCTTGCCTTACGCCAATGAATCTAAGGGGATGGAAGTTGCCGAACAATGCCGAAGCCGAATTGAAGCCATTGATACGCATCTGTCGGGGCATAAATTTACTATCACCGCGAGCTTTGGGGTTAGCGGTATGACAAAAGAAGACTTAAGCCTAGACCCTCTACTACACCGTGCCGATATGGCACTGTATGCCGCAAAATCGAATGGTCGTAACAGTGTATTCTGTTATGAGGACGCTTTAGCCTCCGATAAACGCGCCACCAATATTACCAGCCAGTTGGCAAGGCAGTAGGATACGAGTTGTATTGTCTGTGTAACTGACTGTTTAGGTTAATGTAACGCGGTTTTCTTCTTTCGCTTTTTCGGTTATTTCTTGCGTTTTCTCGATGATTTTTAGGTCAATTTTTCACACTTTTTCCTGCATAACTAGAGTATGATTGCCAGCGGTAGCCGAAGCTTTTTTCGCTTAAGGTCATACCCCTATTTTTGCCTTTCGCTAACGTTGTGGAGCCCTAATGGAAGAGTCGAGTCTGCTCACTTCTGTACTGTTATTTTTATTGGCCGCGGTGATTTTTGTACCCTTGGGCAAACGTTTTGGCGCAGGACCGATTCTGTCTTATCTCGCTGCTGGGGTGATTTTAGGCCCAGGAGGCATGGCGCTGGTGTCTGATCCCGCAGCCGTGCTGCATTTTGCCGAGCTGGGTGTGGTGTTGATGCTGTTTGTGCTCGGGCTTGAACTCAATCCGAGCAAGTTATGGGAACTGCGCAGCGCCATCTTTGGTCTCGGCAGTGGTCAGTTACTCCTTTCTTGGGCGGCAATTGGCGGTTTAGCTTGGGGATTTGGCTTATCCATTGAGGCAGCATTAGTGGTGGGCGCGGCGTTATCCTTGTCATCGACGGCTTTTGCGGTGCAGTTGATGAGCGAACATAGACTACTGACCACTCCGCTGGGTCGCGATGCCTTTGGGGTGTTGTTAATGCAAGACCTCGCCGTGATCCCCATGTTGCTATTAACCGCTTACCTTGCGCCTAATTCGGCCCAGATTGAGCACCATGCGGTGCCTTGGTATTGGACCTGTGTGGCATTAGTGGGCTTTGTGTTGGTGGGCAAATATCTGTTGCCGCGGTTACTTAAACTCGTTGCCAGCAGCGGGGTTCGTGAAGTGTTAACCGCCTTTGCACTATTGCTGGTGATGGGCAGCGCCGAATTGATGGAGTGGCTGGGGCTATCGGCGGGTATGGGGGCGTTTTTAGCCGGAATTATGCTGGCGAACTCCAGCTACCGACATCAGCTCGAAACCGATATCGAACCTTTTAAGGGATTACTGCTTGGGCTTTTTTTTATGGCGGTCGGCATGAGTATGGATCTCAAGCTGTTTTTAACCGATCCCTTACTTATCCTCGCGATTTTACTGGGCATGTTACTGATTAAGACCCTAGTGCTGATGCTGCTTGGCCGTTTACGACACCATACATGGCGCCCGAGTATTGCCCTAGGCCTTATCTTGGCCGAGGGGGGGGAGTTTGCCTTTGTGCTGCTGTCACAGGCGCAATTATCCAGCATAGTTGATGATAAAATCGCCCAAATCTTAGTGCTCGCCATTGGTTTATCCATGGCAGTCACGCCGATGATTTTCACACTATTTAGAGCCACTAAACCTAAGGTGGTGGATACACGTTTGCCCGATACCATTAATGTGACTGAGTCTGAGGTGGTGATCGCCGGATTTGGACGAGTAGGGCAGATCACTGGGAGGATTTTAGCGTCATCGGGCATTCCGTTTGTGGCCTTAGATAAGGATGCCAGCCATGTGGATGTGATCCGCAAATACGGTGGTGAGGTCTATTTTGGCGATGCCAGACGCTTAGATATGTTGATGTCGGCCGGGATTGCGCGCTCGCGCTTGTTGCTGCTGGCCGTTGATAATGTTGAGGATTCGATTGAAATTGCCCAGCAGGTGAAAACCCATTTCCCCCATATCAATATTGTCGCTCGGGCGCGTGACCGTAACCATGCCTATCGATTAATGAGCCTTGGGGTGACCGATGTGTTCCGTGAAACCTTTGGTTCGGCTTTGTCTGCCAGTGAGAAGATTTTGCAGGGCTTAGGCTTATCACAGGTACAAGCCAATGAAAGGGTGAAGATTTTTGCCGAGCACGATAAAAAGCTGGTGATCGCCAGTGCAGCCCATCAACATGATTTAGCCAAGCTGATTGATTTATCCACTAAGGGGAAAGCCGAGTTGGAGTCGCTGATGCGTGGTGACCGGGAAAACGTCAGTTAAGTCTGCCAGCTAAAACAAACAAGAGAGCCGATGGGCTCTCTTGTTGTTTATGGGCTTAAGGAAAACGCTTAGAAACTGTAGCTATATTGCAGCTTCACATTACGCTCTTCGCCCGGCATGCCACCGAGGAACATCGCCTTGCTGTAATAGTCTTTATTGAATAGGTTGTTGATATTCAATTGTAACTTCCAAGAGTCGGTGGCGTAGCTGATGGCAGAATCCACTAAGGTGTAGCTCGGCACATAACCATCTGGGATGCCAAATGAGCTTGAGTGTGTGCTTCTATTATCCACATACTTGGCGCCTAAACTCAGCTCAATAGGACTTGTTAAGGCAAACCAGTCTGCACCATAGGTTACCCAAGCACTGGCGGTCACATAGGGCACACCTTTTTGACGGCTGTCGTAGTTGGCTTTGTCATTCGGGTTTTGTTTATCCCTAGCGTCTTGATACATGCCGTTAAGGTTGATGCGCCAGTTATCGTTTAAGTGGGCATTGAGATCCAGCTCGACCCCTTGGGTATCTTCGCTGCCATCGTAAAAGTACACGGGCACCTCGGCACCTGACACGCCAGCGTTATAGTCAGGGTTGTTGTAAGGCACATTAGTGCGTGAGCTTTTAAAGAACACCAGCGATGCTAGCATCTGATCGTCAAAGGCTTTAAAGCGCATACCGAGATCGTTACTAACGGATTCTGAGTCTTCGCGGTCGGTATTTTCCCCCGTGATTGAGCCTAAGATGCTATAGGCGGTGCGACCCTTTGAGTGATTGACGAAAAATGATAAATCATCAATGGGCATATAGGTTAAGCCCAAGTTGTAGGTCACGCCGTTATCTTTGCTATCTTCCTCTGGAGTGGGGCTCGCTTGACTCGCGCTGTAGCGCTCATCCACACCTAAGTGCTCATAGCTCTGTTTGATTTCGTTAAAGGCCACGCCAACACGGGTGGTAAAGCCATAACCTAAATAACCCACATGTTGCACGCCTAAGCCCCAAGCGCTGACTGTTTTGTTGTAGTTGGCGGTTTTGAGTGGATCGTAGTCGGCAAATTTACCCGTTCCCCAGTTTGGATTGCGGATATCGTAAATGTACGGTAGCGAACCACGGTAAATCACTTCGCCTTGTTTGTTTTTAATGACTTGATCTGCATCGTAAATCGAGAATTGCTCGAGGCGAATGTTGCGGTCTTCGTAGTTAGCGTTCACCAGTAATTCGTTGTCGATATTGCCGATTTGGAAGTCGTAACGTAGATCGGCAAAATACTGCCATGAGGTTTCTTCGGCATCGAGTTGGCGGTATTCCTGACGTCTGGCGGCAAAGGGATAGAGCACGCCATTTTCAACCAGTGGCGCGCGGGGATCGGCGTTTATCTTGCCTTTGTTATTCCAGTACACATAGTTGTAGGCCCCTGTTTGACGGGCAAAACCTGTGGTGTAGTCGCGATATTGCAACTGCTGGTTGAGGAACAGATTATCGGTAAAGTAGATATTGTGGGTCAGCTTGAACCTTAATTCTTCACCTTCATTATCTTTTGCCATGGGAGAAATTAATCCCGCGTCACCAAAGGAATAGGGAGTTAAACCATCACCACTGGCGAGTGACGCCGCTAATTGCTGACGCTGCTCGTCGGTCAGTTGTATGCCTTGACCTTTAGGATCGTTTATCAAATCTTGCCAAGTGACTTCGCCCGCGGTTTTGCCACCGACAGAATCGGCATTGTAGATACGGATTGGATGGCCGATGGAGTCAACGGCAATGGCGTCTTTGATATACGCGCCGGATAGCATCAGATCTTGGCTATCACTTAATACCCATTTGAGTGAGCCGAACACTTCATCACGGTCGGCGCCTAAATCACGGTAGCCTTCACTGCGGGCGGTTTTGGCGACTAAGCGGTACGCAAGATCATCTGTGATCTCACCTGTACTGTCGATGGCGAGCGAGTAGGTATCCCACTGACCAACTTCTGTGGTGATTTTGTGTTTGGATTCAAATTGCGGTTTCTTTTCAATCAGGTTGATTACGCCGCCCGCGCTGCCCATGCCGTAGAGTCCAGTCGCTGGCCCTTTTAAAACCTCCACGGATTCCACATTGGTTAGGGAGCGAGTGGGGTTAAAGGTATTGCCAAGGCCGGCTCCGCCATACATGCCGTCATAGGTGTAGTTTGCGCCGAGGCCGCGAATCACTAAGTTATCCCCAATGCCGTAGTTATTGCCCGCTTGAGTCACCCCGCTGATATTGCGAATTAAGTCCTGCAGATTGTCGACTCCTTGGCTGTTAATCAACTCCTGGTCAACGATAACAACCGCCGCAGGGGTTTCCATCAAGGACATATCTGACTTAGTCGCAAGTCCTGAGTTTTTCACCACAGAGTTTTGTCTGCCGTATACCGTTATACGCTCGACGTTTTCATCGCGAGCTGAAGGTGTGTCATCGGCGTAGGTTGTGTGTGGTAAAGCGCTGAGGCAGGCGAGTGCAATAAGCGATAAGCGAAATACAGGCTGTAATACTGGCATTGAAAGTCCCCCAATCAGAAAGGTCGCGAATGATAATGATTTTCATCTAGTTTGCAACCCCTTGTTTGGCACTTAAAAGACCATGAAGCTTGGTTATCTTTACATATGAAATACGGTTAACTGTGTTGGGGATAAAGACCTTCACTATCACTTGCTGCCTTCATTTGGAGCAATGCTGGGTCAGATTTCTAATTTGTTTCATTTTTTTTATAAAAAAGTGATTTATTTTTTGGGTTAACCACATCGACTCGGGTTTTTGATCGAGAAACATAACCCGTGAACCCTGTCACTCTCCCCTTCCTTATTCGACTGTTTACGTAAACGTAATAGTTAAACGAGTGTTTAAATTTTTAATCTGTTTCTATTTTGTTAATTGATTGGTTTTGTTGATTTTTACCGCTTTCCTCCGAGTGGAGTTCAAAACGCACACAGGTTTCTACTTAGGTCGAATAGGCTAAAAATGCTGTATATTTAAATTTTCAATAGGTAATTAAATTACGTATAAAATTACAATGCGTTTGTAGTGGTAAAGTTGTCTGACAAATTTCACGATAAGAAAAATCTTATTTAGCTAATGATTTTAAAGTTGTTATTTATCAGCTGTTTGGTTTGTATTTTGCGTCTTGGTCAGACCAATTTTGAGAGGTTTTTTGGTCAAATTTTTTAGCGGTTATGGCACTTTTGGATAGTTGCAAATACAAATGTTTGTCTGTAAGTTTTGGTTCTAAACAAACATTTGAATGTTTTATGGTGAATGTTTGTACATGTTACTCATGTCTTTGCTGGTAACGGGTCGTAAACGAGCAAAAGGTTAGCCTCTTGGGAGGGCGAGAAGATGACGGAACACACTTTAGGTGAACAGCAATTGAATTCGACACAGAATAAGGCCACTGCGAATGGCACTCTGGCCTTAGTGGGAAATACCATCCCAGGGCAGGAGGTGATTTTTACCGAAGGCGCGCTGGCGTTGCTTGAGTCACTTTGCCGTGAATTTGCGACAGAAGTGCCCACCTTACTCGCCAAACGTAAAGATAGACAGGCGCGTATCGATAAAGGGGCTTTGCCTGACTTTTTACCCGAGACTCGCGCTATTCGTGACGGCGCATGGAAGATCCGTGGTATTCCGAATGACTTACTCGATCGCCGTGTCGAAATCACCGGTCCCGTCGAACGTAAGATGGTGATCAATGCGCTTAATGCCAATGCCAAAGTGTTTATGGCGGATTTTGAAGACTCCTTAGCACCGAGCTGGCAGAAAGTCGTGGAAGGTCAGATTAACCTGCGTGATGCCGTGCGCGGTGAGATTGAATACACCGCGCCTGAAACCGGTAAACACTACAAGTTAGGCCCAAATCCTGCGGTATTAATCTGCCGTGTGCGTGGCCTGCACTTAAAAGAGAAGCACGTTGAATTTAACCAGCAGTCCATTCCCGGCGCGTTATTCGACTTTGCGATGTACTTTTACCATAACTATCGCCAATTGCTGGCGAAGGGCAGTGGTCCTTACTTCTATATTCCTAAACTCGAGAGCCATATCGAAGCGCGTTGGTGGGCAAAAGTGTTTGCTTTTGTTGAAGAAAGATTCTGCCTGCAGCCTGGCACAATCAAATGTACCTGTTTGATTGAGACCTTACCCGCAGTGTTTGAAATGGACGAAATTCTCTATGAATTACGCTCAAACATTGTCGCGCTGAACTGTGGTCGTTGGGATTATATCTTCAGCTATATCAAAACATTAAAGCGTCATAGCGACCGTGTATTACCGGATCGCCAAGCGGTGACCATGGATACGCCTTTCTTAAGCGCCTATTCAAGACTGCTGATCAAAACCTGCCATAAACGTGGCGCACTGGCGATGGGCGGCATGGCGGCCTTTATTCCAGCGAAGGATCCCGCTCAGAACGAAACCGTGTTGCAACGGGTACGTAAGGACAAAGAGCTTGAGGCTCGCAATGGTCACGATGGGACTTGGGTTGCTCACCCTGGTCTTGCTGATACGGCAATGGGGATCTTTAACGAATACATAGGCCAAGATCATCAAAATCAATTGCATATCACCCGTGATGTGGATGCACCGATCCTCGCCGCTGAGTTATTAAAACCCTGTGATGGTGAGCGCACTGAGCAAGGGATGCGCCTGAATATTCGCATCGCTCTGCAATACCTTGAGGCGTGGATCAGTGGTAACGGTTGTGTGCCGATTTACGGATTAATGGAAGATGCGGCAACGGCGGAAATCTCCCGCGCCTCGATTTGGCAATGGATCCAACATGGCAAGTCACTCTCAAACGGCAAACCCGTCACTAAACAATTGTTTAAGGACATGCTGGTGGAAGAGTTAGCAAATGTGAAAAAAGAAGTGGGCGGTGACAGATTCACCCACGGCAAATTTACCCAAGCGGCTGTATTGCTTGAGGATATTACCACTTCGGATGAGTTGGTCGATTTCTTAACCTTACCCGGTTACGAGATGCTAACGGCTTAATGATTAGCGTTTTAATGCTGTAACACTGAATGCGTTTACATGGAATGCGTTATGGCGGCCAAGCCGCCAATTAAACCAATGGGCAGGGTGAGGCTGTGGGGCAGCTTCACTTGCTACAACATCACAGAGAAAGGAGTGACACTATGACTAAGGCAACACAGACTTCACGTCAGGCACAAATTGACGCGATCAAAAAAGATTGGGCTGAGAATCCACGTTGGAAAAACGTACGTCGCCCATACACTGCAGAGGAAGTTGTGGCACTTCGTGGTTCTATCGTACCCGAAAACACCATTGCCAAACGCGGTGCCGCTAAACTGTGGGATTTAGTCAACGGTGGCGCAAAAAAAGGTTATGTGAACTCGTTAGGTGCACTGACTGGCGGCCAAGCGGTACAACAGGCTAAAGCCGGTATCGAAGCGATTTATCTGTCTGGTTGGCAAGTGGCGGCCGACGCTAACTTAGCGGGCACTATGTACCCAGACCAATCTTTATACCCAGCAAACTCAGTGCCTGCGGTCGTAGCTCGTATTAACAACTCTTTCCGCCGTGCTGACCAAATTCAGTGGAGCAATGGGGTTAATCCGGAAGAAGAAAACTTTGTCGATTACTTCCTGCCGATTATTGCCGATGCGGAAGCGGGTTTTGGTGGCGTACTGAATGCGTTCGAGCTGATGAAGTCGATGATCGACGCTGGCGCCGCCGGTGTGCACTTTGAAGACCAATTAGCCTCAGTGAAAAAGTGTGGCCACATGGGCGGTAAAGTATTAGTACCGACCCAAGAAGCGGTACAAAAGTTAGTTGCAGCGCGCCTTGCAGCCGACGTGAGCGGTGTTGAAACCTTAGTTATCGCTCGTACCGATGCGAACGCAGCGGATTTATTGACCTCTGATTGCGACCCATACGATCGTGACTTCGTGACTGGCGAGCGCACCAGTGAAGGTTTCTACCGCGTGAAAGCGGGTCTAGACCAAGCGATTTCTCGCGGTCTTGCCTACGCACCTTATGCGGATTTAATTTGGTGTGAAACCGCTAAGCCTGACTTAGAAGAAGCACGCCGCTTTGCTGAGGCAATCCATGCTCAGTACCCAGACCAATTACTGGCCTACAACTGTTCACCTTCGTTCAATTGGAAGAAAAACTTGGATGACGCGACGATTGCGCGCTTCCAACAAGAGCTGTCGGACATGGGCTACAAGTACCAGTTCATCACTTTAGCGGGTATCCATAACATGTGGTACAACATGTTTGACCTGGCTTACGACTACGCTCGTGGTGAAGGTATGAAGCATTACGTTGAGAAAGTTCAAGAAGTTGAGTTTGCAGCAGCGAAGAAAGGCTACACCTTCGTCGCGCATCAACAGGAAGTGGGTACAGGTTACTTCGACCAAGTCACCACAGTGATCCAAGGCGGTCATTCATCGGTGACTGCACTGACTGGCTCGACCGAAGAAGAGCAGTTTTAAGCGAAGTCTGTTGTATCGCGAATAGGTTCTACCCGTAAGATGTTGTACCCGTAAACCCTGTGTTTAGCTGCATTGCAGCTGTTGTCCCCCGTGCAGTTCGCCTACATGTGCTGCACGGGTTTTTAAGTCAAACCTTGTGACTTAACTTCCTACCCAGTCAATACATTGCTTGCCTGAGCTTGGCGACTCTCTGAGTCGCTATTTTTTTATCTAATTGATTATTCTGGTGCAACTCTGACTCGAGTTGGTGCAAGTTTTTAACCGTTTTACAATAACTTAATGCTATCTCATTGTTATTCAATGGCTATTTATCTTGGCCTAAATAATGCTGTGAATTGGCTGTAAAACTTGGCATTCACAGTGAGGTCACCGTCATGAAATATTACAGTCGTCGTTTAGTCAAACCTGAACATTTAAATCCTGCAAATACCCTATTTGGCGGCCAGTTATTGAGTTGGATTGACGAGGAGGCGGCCATCTTTGCTGCGTGCCAGATGAAGAGCTCCAGCCATGTGACTAAGCTGATTTCTGAAATCAATTTTATGACGCCGGCGCGGCAGGGGGATGTGTTGGAATTTGGTTTGGAGCTTGTCAGCCTTGGGCACAGTTCCATTACGGTCAGTTGCCAAGTGCGTAATAAGATGACGCAAGCGCCAGTAGTTAGTATCGATAAGATGGTGTTTGTAAACGTGAATGCCCAGGGCTTACCCGTGCCTCATGGTATTCGCGCCAACGCGGCCTAAGGATTGAGCCCCGATAAAGCAGAGTGACGCATGGGCGTCACTCTGAATCTTCCGTCAGTTCTTCTTTAACCGATTTCACCGCATCCCGTGAGGCATGACCAATGGCTTTGGTGGTGTCGCGGGTGGCGTGACCAATCTCTTTTGTCACATCTTTAGTGGTGGTGCCAATGGCGCGACCCGCATCCTTTAAATCGGCGCAGGCTGTGGTGGCCAGTAGCAGTGGTAGTATTAACAGCATCGCTTTTTTCATTGTACTCATCCTGATAACGCACGTTTGTTAGGCAAGATACCAAATACTGCTGTACCGCGCCTTAATAATCTGAAAATCCAATTATCGGAGCTCCAATCTTTGTAGCCCAATTATTAGATTAGGGATAATGAATCAGTTTGCTTGAGTGAAGATGAAATGTCTTCATCCAAGTTAACGAGGCGTGGGTCTGTGGCGGATGAGTGGCGGTTTAGAATGAATTGATTAGCAAGGTCAGTAAAACAAAATGCCAGAGTATTAACCCTGGCATTGTTGCTATTTAACTTAGCGATTAATCGCTTATGTGACATGTCACTCCCAAGCAAAGCATTATGAGGCTTGGTCGAGTTTCGCTAAACGCTGCTGATAGTCATCAATCAGGTGCTGCATAATTTCTTCTGGGGCGGCATCGTCGCAGCAGGTATCGAGGAAGATTTTAAAGGTGACCAGCGCATGACCATCATTTTTAAGCCTATCGCTCTGCATGGAGAAGTAGGCTTCTTCATTATCGGCTTTGCGGACTACAAACTTACTGGTTTCGAAGGATTTACTGCCTGAGAGTTCATGCCATTTGGTGATACGGTTTAAGGCAATTTCACTGGATTGGTTTAATTCGATGTGGTTTAACCAACTCACTGGATGTTCGGGATCTTTGTAATGCGGACATCTAACTGTGTAGTTATATACATGAGTAATTGCTGTCATAGCGTACCTACCTGTTGAGGATGTTGCTGCCATCATAGGCATCGTTTTTGAATTCGGTCAATCATTAATTGCGCTGATATCGCCCGAGTTAAATCACAGTTTTTACAAGTATTTTTGGTTAAAAATGAGTCAGTTAATTCATTTCCATTCAGTGTTATTTAGCATGAGTTTTTAACGAATATCTATGTGCTATCTCTCAGTTTTGCACTCAAATTCGTTTTTGCTTAATTACTGCGCAATAAAGCAGCAAATAAGCGATAGGATCTACATAGTGCAGTGAGCCATTAAACAGTAGCAAATTATTGGGGAGGTGTAGGGGCGGGTGCTAAAAGGGACAGAGGCCCATTCCTTAGAATGGGCCTCTGAGCTGGCTTCATCTTTTGCAGGGAAAAAGCGAACTAGAGCCAGTCTAGCGGATTTGTAACAGCATGTAACCCACCAAGATCACGTTTTTACGCTATTGGGACGATTTTTCGATCTATGGGATCCCAACTGCCGAAGATTAAGGCGCTACGGCGGTTTTTTACATTATGGCGTAGTGCAAAATTGGCTGGTTCAGCCCAAAAGAAAGGCCCAAACAAGATCCCTTGTTTGGGCCGATTCTCATGTCGTTAGCTTGCGCTAGCCGAACAACATCCTGTCAATTGGCGCGCGACAGACGGCGTTAATGCGAATGCTCTATAACGCGGGTTTATAACGCGTTAGTGAAGATCTGGCAGATCTCTTCATGGGTTGCCTGTTTAGGGTTAGTGAAACCACAGGCATCCTTTAAGGCGTTTTCGGCCAGCGTTGGAATATCTTCCGCTTTAACCCCGAGTAACGTCAGGTTTTCTGGAATGTTTACCGCAACGGATAGGGCCTTAATCGCGGCGATCGCCGCCGCAGCACCTTGCTCATCGGTCATATTGGCTACATCGACACCCATGGCCTTCGCAATATCTTTTAAGCGATCTGGTACCACTTTGGCGTTGTATTCTTGCACATGGGGTAATAACAGGGCGTTACATACACCGTGGGGCAGATCGTAGAAACCGCCTAATTGGTGCGCCATCGCATGCACATAACCTAAGCTGGCGTTGTTAAAAGCCATCCCCGCTAAGAATTGTGCATAGGCCATCTGCTCACGGGCTTCAATATCTTGGCCTTGTTTTACCGCATTCACTAAGTTGCCTTGGATAAGTTCAATGGCTTTAATGGCGCAGGCATCGGTAATTGGGTTCGCAGCGATAGACACATAGGCTTCAACCGCGTGGGTCAGCGCGTCCATGCCTGTTGCAGCTGTGAGGCTCGCTGGTTTTTTCAGCATCAGCTCAGGGTCATTCACAGACAGTAATGGGGTGGTGTGTTTATCGACAATTGCCATTTTGATATGGCGAGCTTCGTCAGTGATGATACAAAAACGGGTCATTTCACTGGCGGTGCCAGCGGTAGTGTTAATGGCCACTAATGGCAGCTGTGGCTTAGCGGATTGGTCTAACCCTTCATAGTCTTTGATGCTGCCGCCGTTGGTGGCAACAAGGGCGATACCCTTAGCGCAATCGTGGGGTGAGCCACCGCCTAATGAAATCACAAAATCACATTGATTGGCTTTTAATAGCGCAAGACCAGCTTCGACGTTGCCTACGGTTGGGTTGGGTTGCACGCCATCGAACACGGTTGAAGTAATGCCGTTTTGACCGAGTTTTTCGGCCACTTCACCGACCAGACCAATCTTGACGAGAGGCTTATCCGTCACGATTAACGCGCGTTTAAAGCCTAATGTTTTGATATCTCCGATAGCATCATCGACGGCGCCTTTGCCTAATACGTTGACGGAAGGGATAAAAAATTTAGCAGCCATAAGTCCACCTATTTGCTTGTAAATTAAATTTGTTTCTTTCTGGTGACCAAGCTACCAATTAAGGGGTATGCAAGATGTGATCTAGATCGGCTTAGGCAGTTTATTGAGGTGAAATTCCCACTAAAGTTGGAACTAGATAACTAAATAATGAACTTTTATGACAGGGATCAGGCTTGATATACGCTATGTTTTTTAAGGTTTTTTTCAGCTTTTACTTGTTTAGTTATCCTAGGACGAATGTGCGATAAAATTACCCGCCGAGGTGAGTTGTGGCTGAGTTTCTGGTAAGGTGCGGCCGTTGGGTTGATGAGGAGCACGCGAAGCACGATGGAAAAATACGAACAACTGCTGATTTCACTGCGCAGGGTGATCCGCGCTATCGACATTCATTCCCGGCAACTCAATAAACATTCAGGCCTGACGGGGCCGCAGTTAATGGTGATGCAGAAAATTGCCCAGCTCGGCGCTCCCTTAGCCAAGCAGGTGGCCGAAGAAATCACCCTCAGCCCAGCCACTGTGACGACAATTATTGATAGGCTCGAAGGGCGGGGATTAGTGATCCGCAAGCGCAGCGAGTCCGATAAGCGCAAGGTGCATTTACATTTAAGTGAGGCGGGGCGGGCATTATTGCAAGAGTCGCCTAAACCACTTCAAGAGCACTTTATAAAGCAATATCAAAATCTTGAAGAGTGGGAGCAGAGTCAGTTGCTCTCATCGGTGGAGCGTATTGCCGCCATGATGGACGCCGATAAAATTGATGCCGCGCCTATGCTGTTGGTGGGTAAAATTCAAGGGGACGAATAATCCCCTTTTGGTGCTAAATAATACAAAAGCACTGTATCTACAGTGCTTTGTTATTTTTGCTAGGCGGCGGGGCAGTTCGTTTCCGTCACGCTATTGATCAAAATTTCATTCACTGGTGTGTCGCTAAAACCATTGCTGGTTTTGGTCGGCACAATGCTTATCTGATCGACCACATCCATTCCTTCGACGACTTTACCAAACACAGCATAACCATAGCTGCTCGCCGAAGCATCGAGCTGCGGATTGTCTAACACATTGATAAAGAACTGTGATGTCGCTGAGTCTGGCACTGTGGTACGCGCCATCGCGATAGTGCCGCGTTTGTTGCTGATGCCGACGGCTGCCTCGTTTTTAATCGGCGCGCTGGTCGGCTTGCTTTGTAATCCCGTGGTGAAACCACCGCCTTGGATCACAAAGTTATTGATGGTTCTGTGGAATAAAGTGCCGTTATAGAATGACTTATCGACATATTGTTTAAAGTTTTTACCCGTGATCGGCATATGGGTGAGGTCGATGGCTAAGGTCAAATCCCCCTTTGTGGTGCTCATTAAATAACAGACATCGGCGCTTAAGCTCGGTGGGGTTGGATCGGGAGTCGGGACCGTTGGTGTTAATTCATCGTCGCCACTGCCGCCGCAGGCGCCAAGGGCCAAACTCAAACTGCTGGCGAGTAAAAGTCCCGTGATTCTTTTCATATCAATTTCCTTATTTTGCATCGTTCGCCATTTATTCCTGCCACTTTGAATGATGTAAGTAGCTGTAGATAAATGTTGCGATTAGGTGTTGTTTTTGTTTTGAACGCGCATAGTGACAGAGCGATGAACTGGAGTTCAAGATGAAAAATGCAATTGATACAAAGTGTTGCAGCTAGTTGCTGATACGGGATTGGGAGTTTGCGCTGGGGATTCAACCTCGGCGATACTTCATTAAATACAGCTCCAAGATAAGACGCTGTTTTGCTTGCGCCATTTAAGCGCGTTGCACCTTTTTTAATCACTCCCTGCTTCAAACTAGTGCGTTTGCGAGGTGGCCCCATGGCCCAAGGCTTGGGCGATAAAGGCACGCATTTTATTCAAGATGCTGATTTATAAGTTTTCTTTGTTGTCATTTGGCTGACACAAATCTGTCTTCATGCTGTTATTTTGCGCTGGCATGGTTACTGCCTATCTAAGGCTATGGATGAGCAGTCGCGGGGGCGACAAATATGGGGCTGGAGAAGTTGCTGTATTTGCGGGGCGTGGGAGCAGACTTTACCGACTGCTTCGGCCAGTACATCCGCATTCCCGAGGCTGACAGGCAAGGGATTTTGACCTGTATGTTGCAGGAGAAAAATACTCAGGCCTGCGAGGCAAAGGATGAACCATTAACGAGTTTACCCAGTGGCGATGAGCTTGACGCTCAGGTATATGAACTCGATGCACACCATTGGACACAAGTGTTGCCGGCGTTTCATTGGTGCTATGTCGACGAACCTTGGGTCTGTCTGTATTTACCTCAATCTTACCGCGGCGATCTGCTGTTCACCTTTACCTGTGAGCAAGGGGAGAGGGTTATTCTCGAGGTGCCGTTTTCGGCGCTAAAACCGATTGGGGATTATCGTATTCAGGCGCAGGAATTGGCACAGTTTGGCAATAGTCCCTTTGCCAATGAGTGTCAGTTCCTGCAATACCGCCTCGACCTCTTAGGTCATGAGTTTCATTGCCGTGATGCGGGCGATGCTGCTGAGCAAGATAGCAAGGCTGAGCTGCGCCGTTCATGGGAAAATGTCAGCGCCGCGCCAAACACATCTAACAATAAAGACAACTTAAGTGATTTATCTTGCTTGGGATTGGGCTACCACACTCTGAGCGTCAGTTTGCTTGGGCTGGCAGATGATCAGCAAGGCCTTGCATCGACAAGCACCCCAGCAGCAAGCAACTCATCAGCAAGCATTTCGGCAGCAAGTAAGGCGACTGAGTTCCATGGCACTTTTATGGTGGCACCGAGAACCGCCTATCAAGGGGTAATGAGTGCTGTGGCTCAAGGAAAGCGCCATAAACCGTGGGGCGTGAGTCTTCAGCTCTATAGTCTGCGCAGTGAAAGCCAATGGGGCATGGGCGACTTTGGCGATTTAGAACAACTTATCGGTTTAGTGGCCGAATATGGCGCCGATTTCATTCAACTTAATCCATTGCATGCCTTAGATATTGCCGCGCCGGAACATCCGAGTCCCTATAGTCCCTGCGATCGTAGAAGGCTGAATCCGCTGTATATTCATTTACCTAGCGTGTCTGAATTTGAGCCATTAAAAACGGAGTTTGCGGCGAAAGAATGGCAAGAAGCCATTGCCCTACTCAACGCGGAGAACTGGCTCGATTACCCCAAAGTCAGCGAGCTTAAGTACCGCGCCTTTGCACGTTTATATACTGTCTTTTGCGAACACCATTTACAGCCAAACACACCCAGGGCGCAGCGATTTGAGGATTTTGTTGCAGAGCAGGGCGCGCCGCTCAGGGAATTTGCCCAAGCCGAATCGCTACGTAGCCCAAGGGCCATCGCGCAGGACGAAGGCTTTTATTTATATCTACAGTTTGTGGCCGAAGATCAACTGCAATTGTGCCAGCTCAAAGCCAAAGAAGCGGGAATGGGCATAGGGCTTATTCGTGATTTGGCCGTAGGCGCCGCGTTGCAAGGCGTTGAGGTTCAAGCCAATTCGCAGCAGTTCTGCTTAAACGCCAGCATAGGCGCGCCGCCAGATCCCTTCGCGCCGCAGGGACAAAACTGGGGACTTACGCCCCTCGATCCCGTCAAGCTAAAACAGCATCAATATCGCCATTTTATTGAACTGACTCGCGCCAATATGACCCACTGCGGTGCGCTGCGAATCGACCATGTGATGGGGCTGCTGCGACTCTGGTGGTGGCCACTGGATAAGCGCCTCGGCCATGGCGCCTATGTGTATTACCCGGTCGAAACCCTGTTGGCGATTCTCTGTCTCGAGAGTCAACGCGCCCGCTGCGTGGTGATTGGTGAAGATTTAGGCCTAGTGCCGCCCGATATTATTCATCGCCTGTATCAGGCGGGGGTTTACTCCAACGAGTTGTTCTACTTCTGCAAAGACCATCAAGGCTTTAAGCCGCCGAGCCACTATAAGTTCCAGAGTTTGATGATGCTGGCAAACCACGATGTGCCGACGTTAGTCGCCTGGTGGACGGGCAGCGATTTGCACCTGAGGCGACAACTCGAACTGTTCAATACCGACGAGCAATTAGGTGAGGCCTTAGCCGGACGTGAGCAGGAAAAACACCAGCTCGCGCAGTGCTTAATCTCCCAGGGCTTATTGCCGGAGACAGATATTCAACAGATTGATATTGAAGATTTATTAACGGCGTGGATGCCCTTTGGTGCCTCGGGTAACAGCGCACTTTACAGTGTGCAATGGTGCGATCTGCTCGGGGATCGCCATGCGGTGAATATTCCCGGCACTTGGCTCGAGTACCCCAATTGGCAGCGCCGATTGCCCATCAGCCTAAGCGAAGCTGCAGCTAGGCCTGCGCTGGCTGAGCGTTTGCAACGCATTGCTGCGGCAAGACATTTGCCAGAAACGGCTGCGCATACAGATACCCTTTGACTAAAAATGGAAGCCAAATGATGACTCAAGCCCAGACTTACTTCTATGACGGTAGCGATGTCGCGCTGTTAAACGGTCAATATACGGATGTGTTTTCCCTGCTCGGTATGCACAGCATCAACGAGGGTAAGGCCTTGGTGGTGCGCTGTTTTTTACGCAACGCCCAAAAAGTTGATGTGATAAGTCTTAAGGATGGCCGTAAGGTGGCGAGCCTTGAGCGCGTCAATGAGGCGGGACTATTTGCGGGCACGCTTGGCAGACGGGTTAAGCCTTTTTTGTATGCGCTACGGGTGACTTACCCCCTTTGTGAGCAGGATATTATCGATCCCTATCAGTTTGGTTCCCTCCTCGATAGTCAGGACTTATACCTCTTCGGTGAGGGAAGCTCTGAACAGGCCTATCGCTTTTTAGGTGCGAACTGGCGCCAAATCGATAGCGTCGAAGGCGTGCATTTTTGCGTATGGGCGCCCAATGCTAAGCGGGTTTCTGTGGTAGGGGATTTTAACCACTGGGACGAGACTCGCCATGTGATGCGCCAACATATGGCCAACGGCTTATGGGAGATTTTTCTGCCAGATGTTGCCCAAGGCGCGCACTATAAGTTTGATTTGGTTTATCAAAATGGCGAGCGCCACGCCAAATCCGACCCCATGGCGACCCAAATGGAATGTGCACCGCATAATGCCTCCATAGTGCCGAAAAAACACCAACATCCTTGGGCGGATACACAATGGATGCACAAACGTGCGACCACGGCTTGGCATCGCGCCGCTATGTCTATCTACGAAGTACAGCTAGGCTCTTGGCGCCGAAAAGGTGAGTTCGGTGAGCAATATTTTGATTATCAAGACTTAATCGAACAGTTGATCCCCTATGTGAAGGAGCAAGGTTTTACCCATATCGAGTTGATGCCAGTCAGCGAGTATCCCTTCGACGGCTCTTGGGGGTATCAACCCGTTGGACTGTACGCGCCGACCCATCGTTTTGGCGATGCCAATGGCTTAAAGGCCTTTATCGATGCCTGCCATCAGGCCGAGATTGGCGTGTTACTCGATTGGGTCGCGGCGCATTTCCCTAAGGATCCCCATGGCCTTGTGCGTTTCGATGGCACTTGCCTCTATGAACATGAAGACCCGCGCAAAGGCACGCACCCCGATTGGGATACGCTGATCTATAACTACGACCGCGGTGAGGTGCGTAGTTTTCTGCTCAGCAATGCCTGCTATTGGCTGCGGGAATTTCACTTAGATGGCCTGCGGCTCGATGCTGTGTCATCCATGTTGTACCTCGACTACAGCCGCGAACCCGGGCAATGGCTACCCAATGCCTATGGCGGACGGGAGAATTTAGAGGCGATTCATTTTCTGCAAATGTTGAATCAACGTTTGTATCAAGCCTTCCCCGGCATTTGCATGATAGCCGAAGAGTCGACCGCCTTTGCGGGGGTGACTAAGCCGACGGATAGCGGTGGGCTGGGGTTTGGTTTTAAGTGGAATATGGGCTGGATGAACGACAGCCTAAGCTACCTAGGCCGAGATCCCATCTATCGCCAGTATCACCATAACCAGCTGACCTTTAGTTTGATGTATGCCTATTCAGAGCAATTTATGCTGTCGATTAGCCATGATGAAGTGGTGCACGGCAAGGGCTCTTTGCTGCATAAAATTCCCGGCGATGATTGGCAAAAATTCGCCACCCTCAGGGCCTATTACGGCTTTATGTGGGGGCATCCGGGCAAAAAACTGCTGTTTATGGGCAGCGAGTTCGCCCAGCGTGACGAATGGAACCATAACCATAGCCTCGATTGGCATTTGCTTGCCTTCGAGCCCCACCAAGGCGTGCAGCGCTGGCTTCGGGATCTGAATCAGCTTTATCGCCTATTCCCCGCTTTATCTGTGCTCGACTATGAGTCGCAGGGGTTTCGCTGGCTCGATTGTGACAATGGTCGCGACAGTATTTTTAGCTTTGTTCGCTATGGCGAGGGCAGTGATGTGCCCTTAGTGTTTGTGGTGAATATGACGCCCACTCTGCACCAAGGATTTCGTATCGGCTTGCCCCAAGGCGGGGATTTCTGTGAGTACCTCAATAGCGACAGCCATCTCTATGGTGGCAGCAATCAGGGGAATGCGGGCAAGGTGATTGCCGAAGATTTACCTTGGCAGGGCATGGCATCGAGCGCGTTGATCACTGTGCCGCCTCTGGGTTGCTTAATCCTCGGGCCTGCGACGGATACGCCAAGAGATACCAGCCTATGACGAATCCTGTGCCTGTAAATGCTGGTGGCTCAACCGCCTATAATCTGAGCGCGGGGCAGCCCTTTCCCTTGGGGGCGACGGTCGATGATGGCGGGGTGAATTTCGCCCTGTTTTCGGCCCATGCCACTGGGGTGGAGTTATGTCTGTTTGATGCTCAAGGCGAGGTGGAAATTCAACGCATCGCCTTGACGGAGCAGACCCAGCAAATCTGGCATTTGTATGTGCATGGACTGAGTGTCGGCCAGCTTTATGGCTACCGTGTTTATGGTCCCTACGAGCCGCAATTAGGCCACAGATTTAATCCGCATAAGTTGCTATTAGACCCCTACGCGCGCCAGCTCGTGGGACGCTATCACCACCATATCGCTAATTTTGGTTATGAGATTGATAACCCCAACGAGGACTTATCTTTCAGCACCTTAGATAACGCGGATTTTGTACCTAAGTGCAAAGTGGTCGATACTCGGCCCCTTTTTGATGCCGCTAAGGCGCATGCTATTCGGCCACTCTCAAGCAAGCGTGAGCCACTAGCGCTTGAGCAGTGCATTATCTATGAGATGCACTTAAAGGGATTTACCGCGCTGCACCCTGAGATAGATGCGCCGCTGCGTGGCACCTTTGCCGGGCTGGCATCGAATGCCGCGATAGATTACTTAGTCAATCTCGGAGTGAATTGTGTCGAGTTACTGCCAGTTCAGGCATTTTTCTCCGAGCCCTTTCTGCTTGAAAAGCAGCTATCTAACTATTGGGGGTATAACAGCATAGGCTTTTTTGCGCCTGAGCCGAGTTATCTCTCGAGTGAGGATATTGGCGAGTTTCGCACTATGGTGGATGCGCTACACGGCGCGGGTATCGAAGTCATTCTCGATGTGGTCTATAACCACAGCGCCGAGGGCAGTCGCCTCGGACCGACCTTTAGCTTTCGCGGTATCGACAATCTGAGCTATTACCGCCTGCATCCAAACGATAAACGCTTTTATATCAACGATACCGGTTGTGGTAATACCTTAAACCTCAATCATCCACGCATGTTGCAGTTAGTGCTAGATTCGCTGCGTTATTGGGTCGAAGTGATGGGCGTCGATGGCTTTCGCTTTGATTTAGCCGCTTGTCTTGGCCGTGAAGCCTATGGATTTGACCCCGGAAGTGGTTTTTTTGATGCGTTGCTGCAAGACCCCGTGTTGTGCCGGGTGAAGCTGATTGCCGAGCCTTGGGATATTGGCCCGGGTGGGTATCAATTGGGTAATTTCCCGGTGGCCTTTAGCGAGTGGAATGACAGATACCGCGACACCATGCGGCGTTTCTGGCGGGGCGATCACGGCATGCTGCCCGAGTTTGCGCGGCGATTTCATGGCTCGGGGGATTTCTTTGAGCATAGCGGCCGCCCTCCCGCCGCCAGTATCAACTTTTTAACCAGTCACGATGGTTTTACCCTCAAAGATTTAGTGAGTTATTGCGAGCGGCACAATTGGGCCAACGGTGAAGAAAACCGCGACGGCCACCATGAGAACTTCAGTCATCACTATGGGGTAGAGGGCGACACTGACGACGCCTCCATTCTCGCGCTGCGCGCCCGCCAGCAACGCAATCTATTGACCACATTATTCTTATCCCAAGGGGTGCCCATGTTACTCAGCGGCGATGAGGCGGGCCGCACCCAAGGCGGGAATAATAACGCCTATTGCCAAGATAATCCCTTGAATTGGTTAGATTGGTCATCGGATGGCATGGATAGCTCATTGCTGAGTTTCACCTCGCAGTTGATTGCTTTACGCAAACGCTTCCCGCTCTTGTGTTCCAAACGTTTTATCCATGAGCAGTTAGTGGCCAATGCCTTCGATTGGTCTTCTGAGTCATCTTCAAGCCATGCTGTAAACCCTGTCTCAACTCCAACGGGGGCGAGGCTGGATTGGTTTAGCCGCCAAGGTGAGCCGATGAGCAAAAGCCTGTGGAGCGAGTCCATGGGCCGCAGCCTCTGCGTGGTGTTATCGGGCAATTTAACCGCTACTCAAGCACAGACTCAGGGTGACAACCTTCAAGCGCTGCTATTGATGGTGAATGCCGATGAGCATCCCTTGGCCTTTACTCTGCCAGTTTTTGACGGTTTAGGGCCTTGGCAATGCCTGCTGCATACCCAAACCGACCCACAATTTTTAACTCCCACTGAGCCGCTGGATGCTCAGTCCTCACCGACGCGGTACTTGTTACAGGATCGCAGTCTTATGCTGTTTCATGCTGATTTTATAAGGAATTAACTATGAGTCATAACAGTGAGCTGAGCCCAAATACCAGCGGCGTTCCCCCAAAAAAACGTGCCACTAAGGCCGCGCCGAGTCAGCCAAAAGCGACACTCGAACCCTGCGAGCCCTGTGATGCCCTGCCCGCGACCTTTAATCGCCATGTGCGTTACGGTTTAAGCCGCGGCGAAGTGGCTCACGGTGAGTTATTTCAATCTCTGGCACTCAGCGTTAAAGAGCAAATGTTGGATGAGTGGCGTGAGACGCGGATAAAAGATAGCTGCTATGACAACAAGCAAGTGGCCTACTTATCGTTGGAGTTTCTCATGGGCAGGGCATTAGGTAATGCCTTGTTAAATTTAGATTTAGAGCAAGACAGCCGCGAGGCGCTTAGCCAATATTCCGTGTCTCTTGAGGAGCTTGAGGAGGCCGAACACGACGCAGGGTTAGGCAATGGTGGCCTTGGGCGACTCGCCGCGTGTTTTCTCGATAGCTGCGCCAGCATGGATTTATCCGTCACGGGTTATGGCATTCGTTACGAATACGGTATGTTCGCCCAGAAGATTGTCGATGGCTATCAGGTGGAGCGTCCAGACCGCTGGCTGCGGGAGGGAAATCCCTGGGAGGTACGCGTTCCGCACCATAATGTGACGGTAAAGTTCTTCGGTCACACCGAATCCTATGTCGATAAACAAGGGCGCAGGCACATGATTTGGGTTGACACTCAAGATGTGCTCGCCGTGGCCTATGACATGCCCGTGCCCGGTTATCGCAATGGTCGGGTGAATAGCCTCAGACTCTGGAAGGCCGAAGCAACGGATGACTTTGATTTAGCAGAGTTTAACCAAGGGGATTACACTGAGGCGGTGGCGTGCAAGAACCTCGCTGAACAAATCACTATGGTGCTGTACCCCAACGATGCCAGCGAAAACGGTAAAGAGCTGCGGTTGCGTCAACAGTACTTTTTGTCCTCCGCTAGCTTACAGGCGATTTTGAAGCGTTGGGTGCATCACCACGGCCATGATTTCAGCGATTTTGCCGCGAAAAATGTGATCCAACTGAATGACACTCACCCCAGTATTGCCGTCCCCGAATTAATGCGGCTGCTGGTGGATGAATATGGCCTCGAATGGGACGCCGCGTGGGCGATTACCAGCCAAACTATGGCCTATACCAATCACACATTGTTGCCCGAGGCGTTAGAGCGCTGGCCCGTGCGTATGATGGCGCTGATGTTGCCGCGAATTTTAGAAATCATCTATGAAATCAACGCCAGATACCTCGATTTAGTTGCCCACCACTGGCCGGGAGATGGCGCCAAGCTGGCGAGCATGTCGATCATTCAAGATGGGCCCGATCCCCATGTGCGCATGGCGTACCTAGCCATAGTGGCGAGCTTTTCGGTAAACGGCGTGGCAGCGCTGCATACCCAGTTATTAAAGTCGGGCCTATTTAAGGATTTTTATAGCCTGTGGCCGGAGAAATTTAACAATCGCACCAATGGCGTGACCCCAAGACGTTGGTTAGCCCACTGCAATCCCGCGCTCGCCAAACTGTTAACCAGCCATTTAGGCAAGGGCTGGGTGACGGACTTAAGCCAGCTGACGGCGCTCAATGCTTTAACCCAAGACGCCAGTTTTATTCAAAAGTGGCGTGAGGTGAAACAAGCCAACAAGGTGCAACTCGCCAAGATGATCGCCAAGGAATGTGGCGTTGAGTTTGACCCTGCAATGCTGTTTGATGTGCAGGTTAAACGGATCCATGAATACAAGCGTCAGCTACTCAATATTCTGCATGTGATCCATCTCTACCATCAAATCCAGCAGGGGCACACAGAGCACCTAGTGCCACGCTGCGTGCTGATTGGCGGTAAAGCGGCGCCCGGTTACTTTATGGCGAAGCTCATCATCAAACTCGCCAGTAATGTTGCCCATATGGTCAACTGCGATCCTGTGGTGGCGCCTTATCTGCGCTTTGCGTTTCTGCCCAATTACAACGTCAGTGCCATGGAAAAAATCTGCCCCGGTACCGATGTCTCCGAACAAATCTCCACCGCGGGTAAGGAGGCCTCGGGTACGGGCAATATGAAGTTCATGATGAACGGCGCACTCACCATAGGCACCTTGGATGGCGCCAATATCGAGATGCTCGAAGAGGTGGGCGAGGATAACTTTTTCCTCTTTGGCCTCAACGCCGAGCAAGTGACCCAAATGCGCTGTGATTACCAACCACAGCGGATTATCGCCGAGTCCCACGCCTTATCCGAAGTTATGGCCTTACTCAAGAGCGGCCATTTCAACCTGCTGGAACCGGGTATTTTCGACCCCATTATCGCCTCGATTGAAAGCCCGGATGATCAGTGGATGACGGCGGCGGATTTCGACAGTTATCGCCTCGCCCAAGAGGCTGTGGCTAAGGCCTATAAAGATCCGAAAAAGTGGACGCAAATGAGTATTCGCAACACGGCGGCCAGTGGTCGCTTCTCCAGTGATGTGACGATTGCTGGCTATCGAGATGATATTTGGAAACTGTAACGGAGAGGTTGATGAGCAAAGGAATGCGCAGTTGTATGCAATCCTGCGGCCTTAGGGCGGCAGGGAAGAGTGGTTGTGAAGCAATCGGCACTGATGTGCTATTTGGGGAGTAGAGCCTATGTCTAATGTACGTTATATCAGTAATTTAACTCGTGAAACCTATGCATTGATTCTGGCTGGTGGCCGAGGCTCGCGTTTACATGAACTCACCGACTGGCGCGCTAAACCCGCGCTGTATTTCGGGGGTAAGTTTAGGATCATCGATTTTCCGCTGTCGAATTGCATCAACTCGGGGATCCGCCGCGTTGGGGTGGTGACCCAATATAAGTCGCACTCGTTAATTCGCCACGTGATGCGTGGTTGGGGCCACTTTAAAAAGGAATTAGGTGAGTCGGTGGAAATTCTACCCGCCTCACAACGTTACTCTGAGAATTGGTATCAGGGCACGGCCGACGCGGTATTCCAAAATATCGACATCATCCGCCATGAGCTGCCCAAGTACGTGATGGTACTCTCGGGTGACCATGTGTATCGCATGGATTACGCTGGCTTACTGGCGGCCCATGCCGAATCCGGCGCCGATATGACAGTCTCCTGCCTCGAGGTGCCCGTGGCCGAAGCGGCGGGCGCGTTTGGGGTGATGGAAGTCGATGACGAGATGCGCATCTTAGGATTTGAAGAAAAACCTAAGTATCCTAAACATTCCCCAGGCAATCCTGAGAAGTGCCTCGCCTCGATGGGCAACTATGTGTTTAACACTGAGTTTTTGTTCGAACAGTTGAAGAAAGACGCGCAAAATGCCAATTCCGATCGGGATTTTGGCAAAGACATTATTCCCTCGATCATTGAAAAACATAAAGTGTTCGCCTATCCCTTTAAGAGCGCCTTCCCCAACGAGCAAGCCTACTGGCGCGATGTGGGCACCTTGGATTCCTTCTGGCAGGCCAATATGGAATTGTTATCGCCCACGCCCGCCTTAAACCTCTACGATGCCAAATGGCCGATTTGGACCTATCAGGAGCAATTACCTCCTGCTAAGTTTGTGTTCGACGATGACGATAGACGCGGCATGGCGGTGGATTCGATTATATCCGGCGGCTGTATTATCTCGGGGGCAACCGTGCGCCGCAGTGTATTGTTTAACGAGGTGCGGGTTTGTTCCTACTCAGTGGTTGAGGATTCAGTCGTACTGCCCGATGTGGTGGTGCTGCGCCACTGTAAGATTAAAAACGCCATCATCGACAGGGGCTGCATCATCCCCGAAGGTACTGTGATTGGTTATAACCACGACCATGACAGGGCAAAAGGCTTTAGGGTATCCGAGAAAGGCATCACCTTAGTCACCCGCGATATGTTAGGGCTGCCCGTGGGCTATGAGTAAGGCCCAAGCCGATAATTTGCTTGAATATTAACCCTGTTGGAGTATGAAGTTAGGTGAAACGCATATTAATGGTCGCGGCGGAAAATGGGGCGCTGAAAGGGGCTAAAGTGGGCGGGATGGCGGATGTGATCCGTGACTTGCCCCAAGCCCTCGCGGGTGTTGAAATCCAAGCCGATGTAATTATGCCAAGCTACGGATTTTTAACGGGCCTAGGGGCCAAACTTATCCATGAGTTTGAGGTGAGTTTTGCCGGGCGACAGGAGCCGATTAAGTTGTATTGGCTAGCGCACCCCAAGGTGCAGGGCGCCAATATTTATTTGCTCGAGCATGGGCTGTGGCAATCCAGCCCCGGGCAGATTTATAGCCAAGGCACGAGTGACCGCCCCTTTGCCGATGATGCGACTAAGTTTGCGCTGTTGTGTGCAAGCGTAGCCAAAGCCTTAGTGGCGGGGCTTGTGCCTATGCCTCAGCTTTTACATTTACACGACTGGCATACGGGATGTTTAGCCATGCTGCGGGCGCTGGCGCCCGAGTATCAAGCATTGCAAAGCATGGAATGTGTGTTTTCGATTCATAATCTTGCGCTGCAGGGGATAAGGCCACTGAGCCATGATACCTCAAGCTTTGCGGCTTGGTATCCTCACTTATTCGCCCAGTTGGATGAGGGCCAGCGCGCCCAGATTATCGACCCCCGTTATCCCCATTGCATCAATCCGATGCGGATGGGAATTACGCTGGCGGGTAAGGTGCATCTCGTCTCACCCACCTACGCCAAGGAAGTGTTGCTTCCGTCTCGCCCCGAGTTGGGGTTCTTCGGTGGTGAAGGTTTAGAGGCGGATTTACAAGGCAAAGCCGAGCAGGGGCGAGTGCTTGGCATTTTAAACGGTTGCGAATACCCAGAGGCTTTAGCGCAAACCTCCCTCGAACGTATGGGATTAACCGAGTTTAAGGAACTACTGAGTTGCATCGAGTCGGCCCTAGTGCAGTGGCAGGGCTGGCGACGTCAGGTGAGTGGCGTCGATATGATTGCCTTTACGCGGCTGCAAGCCTTGTGGCGTCAGGCCTCTGCGGGGGAGTTTCCGGACTTTCTGTTGACCTCGGTTGGCCGGCTGACCGATCAAAAAGTGTTGATCCTGCGCCATATATTACCATCTGGCTTATCGGTATTAGAGACATTGCTACAACAGTTGCAGCAAACGCAGCCTAAGGCACTGTTTGTGCTTTTGGGCAGTGGAGCCCCTGAAATAGGACAATTTTTTCAAACCCTTGCGGCCAAGTATGCCCATTTTGTATTTCTGCAGGGATACCATGAGGAGCTCTCCCAGTGTCTTTATCAAGTGGGTGACTTGTTCCTGATGCCAAGTTCCTTCGAACCCTGTGGTATTAGCCAAATGCTCGCCATGCGTAGTGGTCAGCCTTGCCTTGTGCATGGGGTTGGCGGATTGCGGGATACGGTCGAGGATAATGTTGATGGCTTTGTGTTTTATGGCGACGACATCAAGGCGCAGGGTGAGGCTTTGCTAGCAAAGCTTGGCGCCGCGCTGGAGACATTTGGCGGTAATGATTGGATGCAACTCAAACGTCAGGCGAAAGCACGACGCTTCGACTGGCACGGCATAGCCCTCGAATACCAGACTCGGCTCTACGCTTAAGCTTGCCTACACGGGATTTTGGCCGCGTGCCAAGGCAAGATTTTGTCGGCAAGCCACTGTAATTAGATCATGATTTGTAAGCAATTCTGCTACACTTGTGAGGGAGAGTTTTCGTAAGATAATCCGTTCCCTCATTTTGGAGTTGCTTCCACATCCATGGATAAAAGCATTTTCTTACCCTTAGTGCAAAATGCGGCGTTACTGCTTGCCCTAGTGTTTTTGTACGATGCGATTCCTAAAAAGCATCAGCGGCAGTATTTTCTTCTGTGGCGGCTGGGGATCGGATTACTCATAGGTGGCATAGGCGTCACGATTATGAGTACCCCATGGATGTACGAACCCGGCATTATCTTCGATACTCGCTCAGTACTCTTATGTGTTACCGGCCTCTTTTTTGGTGGTTTGCCTACTGCGGTGGCGGTGATTATCACCGGAATTTATCGTTACAGTATTGGCGGCGCCGCCATGTGGGTGGGATTAGGCGTGATTATGTCCTCGGGCTTGATTGGCGTACTCTGGCGTCAACAGCGTAAATCTTACCTTGCCAATATCTCGGGCAGAGAAATCTTCAGTTTTGCCTTTGTTGTTCACATCGTTATGTTGTTGTGGTTCTTTTTGCTGCCGGACAAGATTGCCATTCCCGTGCTGCAAAAAATCATGCTGCCTGTGCTAACCATTTATCCCCTCGCGACTTGGCTACTGAGCCGTTTGCTATCCCGCCGTTTTGAGCTGGAGCGTGACGAGCAGATCGGTTTGCAGGATGATTTTTTATTCCGCAGCCAATTTAACGTCGGCAACATAGGGATTGCTATTACCGGCGTTGACCAAAAGTGGATCAAGGTGAATCCAAGGCTGTGCCAAATGCTGAAATACTCAGAGGATGAGCTGCTGCATATGACCTGGAAACAGCTCACCCATCCCGATGATGTCGAGGCTGATATCGTCAAGTTTGAACTCATGCTCGCGGGCAAGATTGATAACTATGAGATGGATAAGCGCTTTATCGCCAAAGATAACTCGATTGTATATACCCATATGACGGTCGCCTGTAAGCGCGCGAATCATAATGTGTTATTGGTGATTGCGGGCTACTTGGATGTCACCGCACAGACTCTGGCCGATAGGGAAGTGCTCGCCAGTCGTGAGCAACTTGAATTGGTGTTAAGCAGTAGCGACTTGGGCGTTTGGGACTGGGATATCCGTAATGACCATATCGAGCGTAACGCCCGCAGCGCCGATATCCTAGGTTGCGATATCGACATGCTCAATGCCAATAGCCGTCAATGGATGGACTCGATTGTGCCCGAAGATAGACCCAAGGTGCTGCACTCCATCGAGGCCCATATTCGCGGAGAAACGCCGCAGCATAAGATGGAATATCGCTTAAAAACCCTCAACCGCGATATTCGCTGGATTTTAGATACCGGCAAAGTGGTGAGCCGCGATGCCAATAACAATGCCTTGAGGATGTGTGGTACTTACACGGATATCACCGAGGCCAAGCTTATCGAAGAATCCTTAAAGCTGTCGGCACTGGTGTATGACAACAGCTCCGAGGCCATGAGCGTGCTCGATGAAACCGGTATTATCATCACAGTCAACGCCGCCTTTACTGCTATTACGGGTTACAGCGAGTCAGAAATTCGCGGCCAGCATATTCGCATGCTCTACTGCGACCTCAACGGTCACGGCTTTTATACCGAGATGAATAATGAAATCCGCGAAAAAGGCGAGTGGCAGGGGGAAATGCGCCAGCGACGTAAGAACAACGAAGAGTACGTTATTTGGCTCACCATCAACACCATCAAAGATAAAGATGGCCAACCTTATCGCCGTGTGGCGCTGTTTTCCGATATCACAGATAAAAAACAGAGCGAGCATTTGATTTGGAAACAGGCCAACTATGACACGCTCACGGGCCTACCGAATCGGCGCATGTTGCTCGAATATTTGGGCGCCGAAATCAAGAGTGCCGATCGCAATCGCAATCACTTTGCCTTGATGTTCCTCGATCTGGATTACTTTAAAGAAGTGAACGACACCCTTGGCCATGCCATGGGGGATCTATTGCTGATTGAAACCGCCAGTCGCTTAAAATCCTGTGTGCGGGATACCGATGTGGTGGCTCGCCTCGGTGGGGATGAGTTTACTGTGGTGCTGAGCGCCATGGAGGATCACAAGGGCATTGAGCGGGTCGCCGAACACATTTTACGCCGCATTGCCGAGCCCTATGTGCTGGGGGAAGAAACCGCCTATATCAGCGCCAGTATTGGTATCACCCTTTATCCCGATGATGCGACTAGCATTGAAGGCTTGCTCAAACATGCTGATCAGGCCATGTATGCGGCGAAAGATCAGGGCCGCAATCGTTTCAATTACTTCACCCCTTCGATGCAGGAATATGCCAAATATCGGATGCGCTTAATCCAAGATTTGCGCCAAGCTGTGTTGAATAAAGAATTTGAACTGCACTACCAGCCGATAGTGACCATGACCACGGGCGAAGTGCTTAAGGCCGAAGCGCTATTGCGTTGGTTCCACCCTGAGCGGGGTTATGTTTCCCCTGCGGAATTTATTCCCGTCGCCGAAGATACCGGGCTGATTGTCGAGATTGGCAACTGGGTCTTTGAGCAGGCGGCGCGCCAAAGTGCCCAATGGCGTAAGACTCTGGGGGTTGAAATTCAAATCAGCGTTAACAAATCCCCGATCCAGTTTCGCGATGAAGGCACGCTGCTGCACAATTGGCTGGAATTATTGCAGGAATTGGATGTGACAGGCACAGGGGTGTGCGTCGAGATCACCGAAGGGTTACTCCTCGATGCCAGTATGGGCGTGACCGAAAAACTCTTGGCCTATCGGGATGCGGGCGTACAAGTCTCCTTGGACGACTTTGGTACGGGCTATTCCTCCTTGGCGTATTTGAAGAAGTTCGATATCGATTATTTAAAAATCGATCAATCTTTTACCCGCAATATCGACACGGATGAAAGTGACCAAACCCTGTGCGAGGCGATTATCGTTATGGCCCATAAACTCGGGATGAAAGTGATCGCCGAAGGGGTCGAAACCGAGGCGCAGCGCCAAGTGCTGCTCAATGCGGGCTGCGACTATGGTCAAGGCTATTTATTTTCTAAGCCCGTGAGTGCCACCGAATTTGCGCGTCAGCATTTGGTGAAAGAGGCTTAGGTGAACGTAGCTTGAGCGCCGCCTTGAGTTTATGCCTATCTTTTGCCTATAAATGCGCCGCAAATTTTGCTAGACTCCGCGGCCCCGTAAAGGGCATATGGCGGCTGATTCGAATGGCAGTTAATTAGAGTAGTGCTTGATAAAGCCTGCTAACGACGTCGCACTTTATGGAACCAAGCTGTATTTATCGGTTTTGCATTAACACTTCGCACTCACAAAAAGAGCTTTTATGAAATTTGACACACTCGGCTTATCTTCCCCTATTTTGAATGCGATAGCTGAGTGTGGCTATCAGCAGCTCACGCAAGTGCAGCAGCAGGTTATCCCCCTCGCGCTCGAAGGAAAAGACATTATGGCCTGCGCCCAAACGGGCACGGGCAAAACCGCATCCTTTGCCTTACCCCTGCTTGAGCAGCTGTCAAAGCAGCTAAATGATAAGCCTTTGCTTAGGGCGTTGGTGATGACGCCGACCCGGGAGCTGGCGATTCAAGTTTGCGCTAACATTCAGAAATACAGTCAGTTTTTACCTCTGAAAACATTAGCCGTTTATGGCGGCGCGAACATGAATCCGCAGCGTAAAGGGGTGGAGCAGGGCGTGGATATTCTGGTTGCGACGCCGGGGCGACTCTTCGACATTATTGGCCAGTTCCATTTAGATCTCTCGAGTGTGACCACCTTAGTGATCGACGAAGCGGACCGCATGCTCGATTTAGGCTTTGTGCGCGACATTGAAAAGGTAAAACGCCTTATCGCCACTGAGCATCAAACCATGTTGTTTTCAGCCACCTACAGCGATGCGGTCAAGCAGCTTTCCCATAAGATGCTCAATCAACCCGAGTGGGTCAATGTGGCCGAAAATACCACGGCATCCACGGTTGAGCAGCTGGTCTATCGAGTCGATAAACGCCGCAAGGCCGAATTATTGTCAGAGCTTGTCGGGCGCAACAATTGGCGTCAGGTGCTGGTGTTTGCCAGCACTAAGGAATGCGCCGAACATCTATTACAGGAACTCACCCTCGATGGGATCAGCGCGGGCGTCTTCCACGGCGATAAAACCCAAGGCGCGCGTAATCGTGTGCTCGATGATTTCAAAGCGGGCAAATTGCGAGTGCTGGTGGCGACCGATGTGGCGGCGCGCGGCTTAGATATTCAGGCACTGCCCTTAGTGATTAACCTCGAATTGCCATTCCTTGCGGAAGACTATGTTCACCGAATTGGCCGCACTGGCCGTGCGGGACTCTCGGGTCGCGCGATATCATTTGTGTCTCCAGCAGATGATGAGATGCTAGCAGAGATTGAGGCCTTGATTGGCCAAACTCTGCCAGTGACGGTACAGCCCGGTTACGAGGAAGGCACACCGCTGCCTGCGCGTTACCGTGAGGCGCCGACGGCAAGCACTAAGACCGCTAAGTGGAATTACAAGAGCAGTCGCAATACGGGGGCCAAAGGTGCGGGCGGCAGTGGCACTAAAGCTAATGGCACTAAAGCTAATGGCACTAAAGCTAATGGTGCGCGGGGTAAGGGCGGCTTTGGCGGCAACGCCGGATTTGGTCAATCGAGCGAAAGCCAAGCGCGGGCGCGTAAATCGCCAGCCCGTGAAGGTAAATACGCTAAAAATAAGCCGAATACTCAAAAGGGTAAATAATCTCTCTGTATCGGTTTATCCATTTATCAGCGCGCCATTGGCGCGCTTTTTGTTGAGCTTTAAAGGGATAATCCCTACACTCGAGTGCCCTCAATTCTGTTCGTTGCCATGAGAGTGTCGTCCATGATAGTCAAAGCCATTCCCACAAATATCATCACAGGTTTTTTAGGCGTAGGTAAAACTAGCCTTATTAAACAGCTGCTTAAGGCAAAACCTGAAGGCGAAACCTGGGCAGTCTTAGTGAATGAGTTTGGTGAAGTCGGGATTGATGCTGGGTTGATGGATGCCAGCGACAGCGGCGTGCAAATTCGTGAGGTGGCGGGTGGCTGTATGTGCTGCGCCGCAGGTGTACCGACTCAAGTCGCCATTAATCAGCTTATCGCCCGTGCTAAGCCCGATAGATTGTTAATTGAGCCGACGGGGCTTGGGCATCCCAACGAAATTATCAAAGTGCTTAGCGCGCCCCATTATCAAAATGTCATCAGTTTGCAGAGTACTTTATGCCTTATCGATGCCCGCAAATTACGGGATGAACGCTACCGTGGGCATGACAATTTTATCCAGCAGTTGCACGTCGCCGATATGATAGTCACCACGAAAACCGATTTATACCCCGAGTTTGAAGCGGCAGAGGGCGGGCACTTGGCGGACGACTTAAGCCAATATTTGAATGAGTTACAGCTGAGTGATACCCGTGTGATTGAACACTGTGCGACAAAGGGATTATCCGAAGCCTTGCTCGACGGCCTTAGACAGCCACGGCGTAAAAAAGCCTCGAATGGCAAATCCGCCGCTTTTCGTCCCGTGGCAACATCCGCAAGTCTTTTGCGAAAAACTCGCGACAGTTTAGGGTTGCAGGGCGTTTTTGCCGAGGATGCGAGCGAGCAAACCTTTCAATTCGATGCGCGCGGCCTAGTGCGTAAACACAATCAGGGTGAAGGCTGCTTTAGCTGCGGCTGGGTTGTTGAGCCAATGCAAGAGTTTGATTTTGATAAACTCATGCAGTTTATCTCGGCGCAGACTCAAAGCCATTCTGCACTTTTACGGCTAAAAGCTGTGATGATCACCAGCGATGGTATTGCCGGGATCAATTGGAGTGATGGCGATATGGCGGTGACTGAGCTGGACGATAGCCTAGATTCACGCTTAGAAATGATCGCGACCCAAGCGCTCAATTGGGATGAGATTGAGCAAGGTTTGTTGGGCTGTTTAGCGCGCTAGGCTAAGTGCGCCATTTTATCTGCAGTAGGGCGTTATGCTACTCGGTCAGCATAGTATCTGGGATAGACACGCCCCTCGCCTTAGCGAGGTTTGCTAATTCACCACTTTGCACCATGTCCTGCAGAAACAGATCAAAACTCTCCAGAAGCGGTTGAAATTGGGCGTATTTGGGAAAAGCCATAAAGCCATCTTGAGTATCAATCGCGGGCGAAAGTGGCATGATGTTCTGTGGAAGCTTGATTTGCGCCAGTAACGACTCAGTGTTGCGGACATTGCTGGCGAGCAGATCGAGATCGCCACGGGATAAGCGCTCTATACCACTCTTAAGATCGGCAAATTCATTGATGGTGAGCGACTTAGTGCGCTCATTAAACAGATAGCCGTAACTCCAACCCTGCATTTTACCAATTCTTAGGCCACGGATACTGGCGTAATTGCCATCCCAAGACGTGGGATGATGGGTTCTGGCGTAAAAGACAATGTCGTCACGGTAAAAGGCGAGGGACGAAAAGGCTAAGACTTTCTGACGAGCTTCTGAAATATAGGGGCCAATTAGGATATCCGCTTGCCCTCGTTCGACCATAGATTGGGCGCGGCGCCAGGGCGCAAGTTGATAGTGAATCGTCACTTTTTGGCGTTCGGCAAAGCGATTCAGAATATCTACAGCTAGACCGTTGTATTCGCCCTTGGCGTTTTGTTCAAAAATCTGGCTAAACGAGGTACCGACGGCAAGCAGCTCCTCCGCCTGTGCGGGTGGGCACAGGCTCGAGAGAATAAAAAGGCTGCAAGCGATAAGCACTCTTTTACATGCCATTGACGGTTCCTTTATGACGACTATAGGAATTTAGTTCAATTTTGAGGTAGTTATTAGGTAAATGTTCTTTTTCCTCAATATTGGCAAATTGTACACCGATTTTTATGCTTACTCGCAGTTTGCAAAGTGACTATACGGGATAAGAGTGTTTCTTTAAATGGAAGATAAGCGGATAAATTGATTGGTGTTTTACTTATTTTGCTTATCAGGCTAAACCTGTTTCAATTTGTATCACATTGAGTTGGCTATAGATGAAAGACGCGGATATTCAGGCAGATTCAAGCAATCTGAGGTATGCTGCGCCGTCATGCGTTTTTTCGATAAGAAGTGAGTCGATGAAGTTACAGCAAGTAGATAAAACGATTTACCGCAGCAATATGAACCTGTTTATGGTGGCCTTGGTATTAGGCTTGATTGTGTTATCCCTAAGCTTTGGGGCGGGATTAATTGCGCTTTTTGGCGTAGAGGCTGTGCCCGGTGAGCCGACGGGGAATTTCCATTGGAATCTACTCGGGGTGATTCTGGCGGTGTTGCTTTGTAGCGCCATAGTGTATCAGCTTAAGACTCAGCCCTTTTTTAAAGAAATCTATTACGTTTGGCAGTTAAAGCAGCTGCAAAATCGCATTTACCGTAAGTTGAATAAGATCCGAGCAGCGGCGGCGACTAATGATGTAAATACGTTGATTACATTGCTGTTTTACTTCACCAGTTTACGCCAAGTCTATCTGCTCGATGATAACACCTTGACCTTATCCAGCGTCGATAAAGAATTGAATCAATTGAAAGAGCAGTGCAACAACTTGGGATTAACTCTGTCGGCCGAGCAATTCGAAGTCGAGCTTTTAGCGGGCTTTTAGTGACATTTGTGCCAAGCATTGTCACATCAAATAAAAAAGTGAGTGCCTACACACTCACTTTTTTAGAACTTACTTTTTATATAAGTCTATTGGGGCGAGAACTTACGCCTCATATTGCGCCCCTAAAGACCTCAATCCATTAGTGTGCTGCTTGCTGCGCCCGTTGTAGCGACAGTAACCACTTACCATAGATATAAATCCCCACAGCCGAAATGGTGCCGATCGCGGCGATAATATACCAAGCCATGCCGATATTGTGGCTGTGGTAGAGCAGCTGAGTCAGGTCATGGGCGTTTTCACCAGTAAAGCTGACTAAGGTGGTAAAGGCTTCGCCTTGCGGGATGGCATTCACATCCGTTGAACTCATGCCGCGCTCGAGTAATAACTCGCGTGAGAACAACTCTTTAGAGGCAAAAATCTCATAGAGTTTAGGACCAAAATAACCTTCTAAGCCCCAACCAATCCCTTGCGGCAGCATCACAAAACCAAGGTACATGGCTTTTTTACCTTCGGGGGCAATGTTACCCATAAATTCGTTTTTCTTCGGGCTTATCATCATCTCGCCGATAGAGAACATGGCAATCGCGAACACAATAAACCAAGCGGCATGGAAGGCGCCGATAAATACAAAGGCCAAGATACTGAGTAAACAGCCAATCAGCATCGCGGTGGTGATACGGTATTTGGCGGTCAGCGCGGCAATTAAAAAGCAGCTGGTCATAATCAGTCCGGCGTTAAGGTTCAGCATGCCTTCAGGCATCACCTTAGTGCCTTCGTTATTTAACCCGAGCCAGAACTGTAAAATGCCGTTGCTGGTGCCTTCGCTACCAAACAGACTGGTGACAATCACGCTGGTATCGACCCACTCGGAGATGTGGATCGGCAGTACGTCGAACAGGGCGTTAAAGAGGAACCAAAAGCCTGAAAAAACTAGCATATAATAAATCACGATAGGCTTTTTAAGCTCATGCCAAGCGTCGCGCCAGAGCGCTTCTTGCTTAATTTCGCCGGATTTAATTTGCTGATTGCGTGCAACGCGCTCGGCCTTGCCCGGCTCGGTATAAGTCAATAGGAACAAGAAGTTTAACGAGATAATCGCTGCGCAGGCATAAAACACATTATCCCAAGAAAGCTGGCGCATATGCACGGCAACCAATGGCCCTAAGAAGCCACCGATATTCACGACTTGATAAAATATCCCCCAGGCCATGGAGGTATTATTGCGATTGGTGGAGAGCACTAAGGTGCCTTGAATACCGGGTTTAAATATCCCAGTGCCGATGGCGAGTAACAGTGCCCCCGATAAGAAGCCCCAAAAGGTGGGGAAAAACGCCATGGTCAGGTAGCCCATGATTTTAATCACGGTTGAGCCGAAAATGGTTTCCTTGTAACCGACCCTATCGGAAATCCCGCCGGTAAACACGGGCACAAAGGTCTGCATAATGGCCCAGAGCGAGATAATGATGCCATAGTCGCTGAGGCTGATCCCCAGACCGCCCGCCGACTCGGGGGCTTTGGCGTATAAGCCCGCACTGGCTTTGACACCGTAATAGGCGATACGCTCGACCAGCTCCATACCGCCCACTAACCAAAAAATATAACTTAGGCTAGTGATCGAGGCCCACATGCCTAACTGCTTGACTTCGCGCAGATCATTCTCTGCATTTGGACTGCTATGACTCATGTCCTTCCCTTTATTATTGTTATTGAATTTAATTCCACTAATTCATTATTAATTAAATGGTTAACGCAATTGCTTGGGCAAATAACGCCGTAAGAATTAACCGATTTTGGGCAATTTAAGCCTACACTTTACCTAATTAAGGGTTAAATACCAAAAAAGTAGTGAAAAATGATGACTTTCACCACATCTGTTATTAAGTGATGCTTGCTTGTTGCAATCACGGAATAAATATGTGCTAGCAGTAAGGTATTGTGATGATTAGTTTTTGTTACAAGTTTCTCCCGTTAAACGCGATTGGTATTAAGGTAAAATTTAGGTACAATCCACTGCCGCATTTTTGTTCATCCATTATTTCTCTGTGTAATACCGCCAGAACAAGCTGAGTGCGCGCCCGCCTTTATTTTTGTGAGATTAGGTTATGACTGCTATTTCCGCTGCCGCAACGGACCAACGCCTGCTGCAAGAGCCGATTTCAAAGCTTTTTTGGCGCTACACCATTCCAACGATCGCCTCCATGCTGGTGACTGGGGTGTATGTCACCATTGATGGTATCTTCGTTGGTCATTATCTCGGTGAAACTGGATTGGCGGGCATGATGTTGGCCTATCCCGTGGGCGCGATTCTCTATGCCGTTGGCGCCATGATAGGCATGGGTAGCGCGGCGTTAGTTTCGATTAACTTAGGGCAAGGTAATGTCGCCAAGGCGCGTAAGTTGCTCGGCAACGCCTTTAGCTTGTGTTTACTGGCAGGGGCATTTTTTGCCTTAGTGGGCGGGATCTTTTCTCGGGATATTTTAATTGCCCTCGGCGCCGAGGGGGAGATACTCGAAAACGCTAACGAATACCTGTTCTGGTATTTTGCCTTATGTCATTTCCCTATTATTTCAATGGCATTTACCACCTTGCTGCGTAACGATGGTCGTCCGTCTATGGTCACCTTTGTGCTGATTTTAGGTGGTGTGCTGAACACCTTTTTAGATTGGCTGTTTATTGTGGTGTTTCCCTTTGGTTTGGCCGGGGCGGCGATTGCCACCATGTTGTCCCAGGCCGTGACTGGTTTACTCTGCCTGCAGCATTTCTTTGGGGCGCGCACACAGCTCAAAATTAATCTTGAGCAGATGAAGCTAAGGCTCGACAACTGCCTCAATATTGCCCGTGTCGGCCTGCCAAGCTTTTTGATGAACCTGTATTTGTCGATTGTATTGACCCTGCATAACACCGCATTTTTATGGGTCGGTGGCCCTCTGCATGTGGCGGCATACGGGGTTGTGAGTTACACCGAAGCGTTTTTCTATCTGATTTTTGAAGGCATTGCCCTCGGTACTCAACCGATTTACAGCTTTAATGCGGGGGCAGGGCGCTTCGACAGAGTTAAGCAGGCACGCAATATCGCCTTTGGCATGACACTACTCACCGCCGCACTTGGCTTAGTGTTGATTTATTCCCGCCCCGAATTGTTGGTGTACCTGTTTGCCGGTGACAACCCAAGCTTAACGCCGGTCGCGATTGAAGGAATGCGTTGGTATTTCTGGGGCTTACCTATGGAAGGCTTGATTCTTGTGGGCGCCAGTTTCTTCCAAGCGATAAATTGTTCTAAGCAGGCATCGATACTCACTGGGGCGAAACTGCTGCTTATCGCCGCCATTATCTATTGTTTTGCTTGGGCCTTTGGCGTGATTGGCGTGTGGGTGTCACTCGCGACCTGTAGCACTATGCTGGTGATTTGGATGTTTATCGCAATGGGGCGGCTCCAAGTGAACGCTAAAGTCTAATGTTGTTTACGCATTATCTTTACCTTTGAAACCGACTTAGTACTGGCGTGTCGGCATGCGCTCTGTTACATTTCGCTGGTTTAATCCCAGCTTAAATTTAGCGCAGTTTTTAGCGTGTTTTTTATCACTAAAATACGGCTGCCGACTGACGGTAAAAGCGTGCGGATAGGATAGAATTCTGGGCCTTTTCAGGCTCGTCGTTTGTTATTTATGTTTTATGAGGCTCTTATGCGCACCGCTGCAGTCATCTCTATGCTGTTGTTTGGCGTGTTAACCAGTGTTAATGCCAGTGCCAAGGATAATGAGCTAGTGTTTGCTAGCGATTTTGAGGGTAACCGCTTATCCCAACCTTGGTCTTGGATCATGGGCTGCCAATTTGAGGGCGCAGAGCCCCACAGTGGTGAGAGCGCATTGTTATGTGCCGAAGGCAATAGCAGTATTGTTAGTAAATTCCCTGTCTCCGAAGCGGGCTTGTTGGAGTTTTGGGTCAAGACCCAAAATATCCAAACCCAATATCGGATTAATGTTCTCACATCGCCGGTATTAAAGCTGGATGCCCAGTGGCAGCATGTGGCGCTGATTGATATCACCCCAGCAACTACCGAATATTTGGCCCACAGGGTGTCGATTGACGATCCGAGCCGCCAATATATTCGCCTCGATATCGAAGCCATTAATGGCCCCATCAGTTTGGATGACTTAACCCTAGATAAAATTCGCCTCGATATCGCGCTGCAAAAGAACGAGCAAAAAATCATTGGCGGCATTTTAGATAAGCTTAAAGAAGACAAAAACTACGAGGTTCAGGCTGAATCCTTTAGAACCCTAGGTAAAAACTACGCCGCCCAGCTCGAAAGCCAAAGACAGTACCTCGAATATTCCAATGCGATTTACTCGAGTATCACCTTTGTGTTAGCGACCTCTGAGCGTAACAAAATGTCTAACCCATTGGGTTATAACACCTTTAGGTCGGTATTAACCGATGCTAAGCGGGTGGCATCGCCGATCCAACAGGCGCGTTTAGGCTCTATGGTTAAGCCCTTTGGTGACTTAGCCACCGCCACTTTAAATGTGGTGAGTGCGGGCGCTTATTCTGCATTTGCCGAACCCTTTAAATCCTTCCTCGCGGCCACCTTTGACCGCTCAAACTATGACAACAGCGACTTAAGCCGCAGTGATAAAAAGTTTGCCGAGGAAAATGGCCTTAAGATTTATCAGCAGGCCGAGCGTTTTATGGCTGAAATCGAGAAAGAGCTGCAACAGGTTACGGCGCTCGATAACGATTTAGTCAATATGCAGAAGAACTTAGATACGTTCCGTAAGGATTTAGATAAGCATCTGCGTAGCTACCTGCAACACGCTAGCATTGCCCGCACACCCGAAAATTACAGCAAGGTGATGAGTAAAGATGAGCAAACGCGGGCGCAGATTATGGCCGACGTAAATGCCAATATCAGCGCCAAGGCCGACGCATTATTAGCCGCAAATAGCAATGCTGAATTAGTACAGTACATGATTAAAACCACTGAAAAGATGGATGAGTTTCAGGAGTTTAAAGAGCGTTTCAATCAAATCACTTCGGCGATGTTAACCTTCTACGATCGCTTCGAGCGCTCGATTGCCGCCGAACAAAACCCCTTCACTGACCCAAGCGATAGGGCAGTATGGGAACAACATGCCCAAAGTGCACGCAACTATATTCGCCAATCGAAAGAAGCCTTTACAAAAGCCTTTATGTAGCGGCTTGTTGTAGAAACATCGATTGAGCTTTTTCATAAAAATGGCAGAGAAAAAATTTTCTCTGCCATTTTTATATGTGTAATTTACTGAAGTGATCGTTTAATCGGCCATATTAATCTGACTGTGTTTTATGCACACCGAAAGTGTATTATCTACTTGATTTAAAATGAGTGGCTGAATTTACTAGTCGTTAGGTGTGTAGGATGAATTGCCACTGTTTCCCCAGTGACACACCATAAACTCATCCCTGAGGGCTCAACGGCGGCATTCATGCCGCCAACGGTCACAGTTGCAACAATGGCAATCTTTACGATCATTAAACTGTTCATTGGCTAAAAGCTTTTTGCCCCATTCCTTGTTTCGGCTCTTTAGCTCAACCGAAAATTCCCACACATGCAGCCATAAATATTCTTATCTATTTGCCTATGTTTGGCCTTACCAGAAATCGACTAACAATGTATGGGTATACAGTCGTATTTAAATTTAGGTATTTCTGTATGATTTTTAGACAAAATTAGTGCACACTAATTCCATCCGAAATAAATAAAACTCTATAAAATCAGGTGAATATAGTAACTGAATTTTAGTTAATAGGTTTGGAAAACGCGCATGCGCGTTTTTCCAGATGGTGAATTCGGCTGAAAGCTGATAAGTTCTTTGCATACAGGTAGTTAACCGTGCGCGTTTTCACTGATCAAACGAGGTAAACGCGCATGCGCACTAATCAAATGTTAACCTTCAAGGAGAGTTCGTGCATGCCAAATATTGAAGAGCTGATTGAGGTGCTTGAGGCTGAAATAAATAATGGCGGCTTTGATCAATTCTTTTTTAACTCGGCAGGTGATTACACCGAGGAAACGATCCAGGCTTTGGTGAAAATAGGAGCCAACCATACTGCTGACATCGTCAGGAGAGCGGCATCTAAATTCCCAAACGATATGCCACCAAAAGACCGTGGTGCCCGCCAAGAATTATTGGAGGATATTTCCCCTGATTCGGATGCCTTCGAAGAATTTGATGAAGAATTTTTAGCATACGAAGATGATTTAACTTCTTTGGTATCGAGCCATGAAGGTTAACAAGTCAATAAACTTCGCGCCTACGGCGCCGGACGCAGCAAAGCTGCGCCGGTTATTGAGGCGTTATGAATTATGGATGAACTGTGGAGTATTATTTAAAAAAGTATGGGGATTGGGCGTTTCTTGTATATATCTTAGTTGGAGTCGCTCCAACATTTATGTACGACACAATCCTAAATGAATCATACGATTGGGCATTTAAGTTCTTATCTCTTCCTATCGGCGCGCTTTGTTTTTATGTGTACCTTTTTAAAGTTCCAAAATATCGAAGGAAAGCAGGAAAAGTAAAAGGTTTTCTGTGGACTTCAATGATTGCAGCAATGCTTATTTTTATAAGTGGTGGCTATGTTATGGGACTAAACGCAATGGTTGGGGAACAGCAACAAGTTCAACTAACGGGTGAAATTGTCGAGCTAGACACATATGAAAGTACTAAGGGTGGTATGAGTTACTATGTTTATATTCAAACTACTCATACCAACGAGCCAACTAAACTTGATGTTTCAAAGAGGCATTTTGAATCACTAAAAGTTGGTGACTACTTTTCAGAGAGTTGGTCAAAAGGCTCATTTGGTCTGCTTTATAAGCGGAGATAATGCATAACAAAGCAATTATGAATGGGACGTCTAAAGCTTGGCTGGCGCTCATTCTTCGCTAATTTTAGCCAAGCTTAATACGCCCCATATTGCAGCGTCTATGCAAATACAGGAGGAACAATTGACTATTGCAGATACTGCACGTGATTATTTTCACATCAATAGAGCTGCTCCTTGGTCTCCATTTGAAATGTGGAGAGAAGGACAGGAAATAGATATTGGTGGAGAGAGTAATCCGTATTTCAAGTTTTTTGAGACTCAACGAAAAGAGTATTCAGTAAACACCGAATCAGGTTCTATCATGGTACCAGCTGCAAAGTTTGTTGGGAGTGTCGCTAGAGGTGAGATCAATTCTCCTCATGTGGCTGATATTGCTAGTGAGGTTATTAGGCATTTTGTTGCTTATGTTAGAGAGTTGATTTGGGAAGATATAAGAAAGCAAGAGTTTCCTCATTTGCCATCAAGGCAGCGGTGCATCTGGTTAATCCCAGAACGGGAAGGTGTCAGGTTCTGGCTTGAGCGTTTAGGGCTCGAGGGACAAAGTTTTCAAATAGCGCGGATTAGATTGCAAGGTCGTCTGCACACTGGTAGTGATGAGCACCTTTTAGGTGATAGCGAGCCAATGGAGATGACACTAAAACGTGCAAGACAATATTGGTTAGGAATCCATAATGATTCAGCGACTCAGGAAATCCTTTTTGAAGGACGCCTTCGAGTTATGGAGTTTCTGAGCCCTGAAGAATTTGCATAACAAATAAGGATAGGCCGCGCGTAGCCGCGACCCATTCTCAAAAGGCATGGCAAGTGTTGAACAAGTCCGATGTTGGTTATTGACACTTTATTATGCAAATAGCTGATTGAGAATTTGAAGGTGCTAAGGTCGTATTTTGAAAGAGACTTTTGTGCAGATATGACCTGCCCTTAGAGAACAATTGGTAGAAGAGGATACTGGGCGAATCATTCGCAATGATAAACGTGGCGCCATCAGTGAAACTAGCACTAAGTTACTGACAAGATTAAATATCCCCATGAAAACTGGCTCAAGCCCACTACTGAGTTTGGCAAGTTAAAGGGCCTGAGGAAAGTTAACTCAGACCCTATAAGTACTCGGTTAAAGCGCTGGCCAAATAGAGTTGACCATTGAATGAGTCCATTTAGGAGGAAGAGGGTTACACTGGCTTACAACACACTCCATATCTTAAGCTCGCTCTGCGATGGAGTTCATAGACTTCACAACCTAACAATGGCTCAGTTCTATTCAGCACTGCGCCAAAACGCTCAAAGTAGTCCTCATTAACTTGCTTTGCACTGACCAGTGGTACTTCCATACTGACATCTACACGACCTTTACGTATCAACGCTGGGTCAAGATGATCAAGATGATTTGTGGTCATTATGACTAGGCAGTCATCAAGAGGAATGATCCCGTCTAACGCGTTTAGTACGCCACCTAAAGTGAGTGGTGGGTTGTCTACATTGCTTTCAGCTGCACGTGATACCGTTGCCTTTACACAATCACAGTCCTCTATTAACAACATAGCTCCGGGCGCTACCTTTCTAATCGCCTTATGAATAGTGGCATCATTGACAGTCGATAGATTTAATATGTACAGATCGCGATGATACTCAACCGCTAAGGCCCTCGCGATACCCGTCTTACCCGTGCCCGTTTTTCCATGTAGCAGAATGGTTAGCTTACTGACAACCGATTTTCCCCGACTTGCGAAGTTATCAACTTCCCTCATCAACTCCTGCTTAAACCCTTCATCTAGCACTAAGTCACTAAACCCCGATGATTTTAATGTGCCATAGCGACACCATTCGGTTTCTTCGAAAATATTCACTTTCGGCTCAGTAGAGATGTCTCCACGAGTGTCTTCTAAAAAACTATGTAGTTTATCTTTTGCCCACCATGGTGCTCTTACAGTAATAGAATCGTATGCCATCGTACTATCGACCTTAGTGCGGGTTGCCAACATAAAACAACTATCGTACTTAAACAGGTGCATACCGTAGCCGATAGATTTAACACTGACACGCCCGTCGTAATTCACACCATAGTCAAAGTACACAGCCTCAGAGATAGAGCGTGAAAAAAACGGTATGGTAGTATTACTGATCAAAAAGGACAGCTTATTGAATATCTCTGTGCGTGCCTGATGGCTATCGTCTATAGTGAGCCGCACAAATAGCAGGCTACTGAGCCAACTTAACAGTTTCGCGGGAACATCTTTTAGTATGTAGCCTATGAGTCCAATTAACGTAAATGTTAATACTCCAACAATGACAGCCGTCAACAAAGGATCACTATTGGTGAGTGCCTTTATTTGTAGTAATACCTCGTTCATTTACTCACCTTTACTATAAATGCCTAATAGATATAGTCGAGAATACGACCAGCCGCGTAGAGGTTACTCGCAAGGCATCCTCAGTATTGCGCTATCGCACTTGGTTAAAGTGACTTGATAAATATCCCTTACTTATCACTAGCTATTGCTTTGGCTGCGGTGCTTATCAAAGAGCAGGACGGCGCGGCTTTGCATCCACTGATTGACTTGCACAACATCAGTGTTTAACAGCCCGTTCGCCATCTTATAGGCAGGACGCCTGAATGTCGTACAATGCAGGGATACGTGATAACGACCATGGCTCTCGTTCATAAGCTTAGAAATCCTAGATTGCTCTATTCACCTAGTCGGCGAGCGAATGCCATGGCAAGCCTGTACCTGTAGGCTATTAACCCTTATAAATCAAATATCTCAAATATCGTTATGCTAAATTTTAATAAGAAAGCCGCCAATGAAGGTCGGCTTTCTTGTTTCGATTGTCCCGTAACCTTTGCGTTTTCTTGGTTACATTAAATCTTGAGGCATTACAGCAAATACACGTTCAAGCTACAGGCACCGTGGGCACCGACGACTAAGGCTTGCTCGATATCGGCGGTTTTTGAGGGGCCTGCGATAAATACACCAAACTCACCCGCATCTAAGGTGATGTCCTTGGCGGCTTGATGCATGTTCGGCACAATCTTAGTGCTAGGTAGCGCTAAGATCAGGTTTTCACAGATAAAAGGCGTTACTCTGTGGCCGAGGTTTTTGTTGTTGACCCAAATGGCGCCATTTTCGGCAACGCCAACATCACCAGGAATGACCGCATAATCGATATCCCTGAGCTCGTGAGCCGTTGGTGGCACATCACGGTTTGCTGTGACGCCCTCAACGAGTGAGATGACTTGTAAGCCTTTGGCGAGAAGCTCATCCACTTTGGCTTGCAGTGCCGTAAGACCGCCTTCGCGGTGAAGTGTACCCGCCACGGTTTTAAGATTGGTTTCAAACTGACCAACCAGATCTTCTACCCGCGGGGCGACATCGATGCTTGGCATAGGATGGTTTGTTAAAGCCGACAGTTTGAGCGCATTGAGAATTTCGTGCTTACTAGACATCTTATAGGCTCCTGTGTTTCTTAAACCAAGCTTCGAAGCTGGAGTTGGGGGCGACGGGCAGTTCACGGTATTTACCCCAAGCGCCGCTAAATGGCTTGAGCAGACTGCTCGGCAGAATACGCAGTGCGGTACGAGCCGCGCCCATTGAGCAATTGAGCATGGTCGGGCTTGCCATAAATTTACCCACTAATGGCATATAACTGTTTTTGCCGTAAGGGAGTTTTCCGGCTTCGGCCTTTAGGCGTCTGTGGTGGAAAATAATCTTATCGAGCGGTACTTTAGTCGGGCAAACATAGGTACAGCTACCACACAATGTACAAGCCCAAGCGATGGAGTTAGTGTCATCGCTCTTGGCACCCACGGCAATCCCAATCGGGCCGGGGATAGTGTAGTTGTAGCTGTAACCACCGGAGCGGCGATACACAGGACAAGTATTTAAACAGCCACCGCAGCGAATACATTTTAAAGATTCGGCAAGGATTTTATCCTTGAGCATCTCAGTGCGGCCGTTATCGACTATGATGACGTGCATCTCACCATCGACCTGTGGGCCACGGTAGAAGGCGCTATAGGTGGTGACGGGTTGACCAGTTGCATTACGGGCGAGGGTGCGCAGTAACACGGCGGCGCTGTCGATATCGGGGACAATTTTGTCGATACCCATGGAATGCAACTGCAACTTGGGTAGGTTTGCCCCCATGTCGGCGTTACCTTCGTTAGTACAAACAACCACGGCGCCCTTATCGGCAATCGCCATGTTTACCCCTGTCATGGCGGCATCGGCGCTGAGGAATTGCTCACGCAGGTGGGCACGGGCGGCGCGGGTCAAATAGAGTGGATCGGACTCGCCTGCTTTAGTGCCTAATTTGTCATGGAACAGATCGCCCACTTCTTCTTTCTTCATGTGGATAGCGGGCACCACAATGTGCGAAGGCGGCATTTTCGCCAGCTGAATAATCCGCTCGCCCAAGTCGGTGTCGATAACTTCAATCCCGTGTTGCTCTAAGTAAGGATTGAGGTGACATTCCTCGGTCAGCATGGATTTTGACTTAACTAACTTCTTCACCTGATGACTGGCTAAGATGCCGTGTACGATACGGTTGTGCTCGGCGCCATCTTTTGCCCAGTGGACTTTGATACCGTTTGCTAGGCAATTTTGCTCAAAGGTTTCAAGATATTGCGCAAGGTTAGTTAAGGTATGCAGTTTGATTTCGGAGCCTAGCTGACGCAGTTGTTCCCACTCGGGTAAGCTGCCTGCGGCGCGGTCACGTTTTTCCCGCAGCACCCAAAGGGCCTTAGAGTGCCAGTCAACACGGGTTTCATCACGGCAGAAAATATCGGCCTTGTGGGCGTGAACCTGTGAACCCGTTGCCTCGTGATTATGTTGATATGCCATAGTGGGTCTCCTAGAGCGCGGCGTTAAGCACTTGCGCTATGTGGCGAATTTCAATTGGCAATTGTTGTCTGCGGATCATGCCATCGAGGTGTAATAGGCATGAAGGGTCGAAGCCAACCACATATTGCGCGCCTGTTGCCGCGTGGGCTTGGGCCTTGTCTTTACCCATCTTGGCCGATACGGCGCCTTCATCGACGGCAAAAGTACCACCAAAGCCACAGCATTCATCGCGACGGTCTGGATACACAATGTCGATTCCGGCGATATTGGCGAGTACGGCTTCTACTTTGTTGAATCGTGGGCCCATTTGCTCACTTGGTGTGGCAAGGCTCAACATACGAATACCGTGGCAGCTCAGTTGCAGGCTGATCTTATGGGCAAAAGGCTTGTTGAACGCTGGGATTGGAGCGACATCGTGGAGGAACTCGGTCAGCTCATAGAGTTTGTCGATAACGGCTTGGGCTTCTGGGCTGCTGTCAAACTCGTGGAAGTTTTCTTTGGCGGCCACTAAACAAGACGCGGCAGGGCAAACAATGGCATCACATTCCACACCCTTGAAAGCATTGAGTAATTTCAAGGTAGTACTGCGTGCTGCATCGAAGCAACCCGAGTTGGTCATAGGTTGGCCACAGCATGTTTGGCCTGCGGGTAGAATCACTTGGTGTCCGAGTTTTTCCAGTAATTCTAGGGTGGCAATCGCCACGTCTGGCATCATTTGGTTAACGAGACACGGGATGAAAAGAGCGATTTTCATTGTGTTTTTCTCTTTCTTGTTAGTGAACGACATTGCCTTGCACTGTGACCCCAAAGTCCACACAAATGCTAAGGTAGTTGATCAAATATAGGCTTATCTTAAGTAAATAAGTAGCGCTAATTTAGTAAATGACCTTGTTGATTTTTGCAAAAGTGAGAATATTTTAATGTGTTGATTTTAATATATTAAATATGGTTTCTGTTTTGTGATTCACCTCTCCGCTCAATAGTGTTTAACGATAAATGAGAATAGTTTTCTTCTGATAAAAAAACGGGGCCATTTCTAGCCCCGTTGAGTACTCTTTAGCGGCTGCACTCTTCGAGCAGATACGCTAAGTGGCGGTAGGAAATGCCACTGTGCTGCGTTAAGCCGACCTCACACATACGGTTGGCGTAATAGCCTTCCTTAATCTCGACAGGAATGAGCTTTTTAATATTACGCAGGGCGCTGGCGTTGATTTCTGGCTTATACAGGCCTTTTTCACCGGCGTAACCACAGCAGTCAATGCCCGCAGGTTTGAGCACTTGGCTCGAACAAGCATCGGCAATGGCTTGCATCTTAGGCTCTAACTTCATCTTACGAGCGCTACAACCTAAGTGCAGAGCCACATTGACCTTTTTGTTGATACTCAGTTTATCCAGCAGCTTGTCGTGCATAAACTCAACCAAGTCGGTGATTTGCACCTGAGGGTTACCCGTGAGGGTACGGTAGGTACAAGACAGGGCATCGACTAATACTGGGATTTTGCCGCCATTACTCATCTTGCTGACTACATCGATAAGCTCTTGGCGTTTGGCGTCGGCATTTTTAAAGTCGCCCTTAGATTCCCACATTTGGCCGCAGCATAAATCGCGGGTCTTCTCTGGGGTAATAACGTTATAGCCAGCACGCTCGAGCAGAGTCACAACCACCTCTGGCAAGGTGCGATTATCGGGATCCTTAGGTGTGGGACCAAAGGTGCGGCCACCGCAGGCTGGGAAGTAAACCACGGTTTCTTGGCCCGCTTTAGCTGGGGATGGTTTAGGCAGTTTGCCACCTTTGGGGAAGTCTGGATTCCAATAGGGCACTTCTTTGGAGAGTAAACGGCCAGTTTTCATCAGCGCATTGGTGATACCATCGCCGGTGATTTTATGGATGACTCCCAATACGTCAAAGCCTGTGCTGATCACTTGGTTGACGGCGCCAAAGTGTTTGGCTTGGAAATCCAACACTTTTTGCTCAGTGGTGCTGATATAGGGCGTGCGCAGCTTACGGACTAACTGACCCATGCTGTTATCGACTGGGCAGGCGATAGTACAGAGCTGGCAAGCCGCGCAGGTATCAATCACATCATATTTGGCATCGGCACGCATTTTATCGGCGGCGGCTTTATCGCCAGATTGCTCTAAGCGCTCGATTTCACGCAGGGTGGCGATCCGCTGACGTGGCGAGAAGTTCAGCGCCGAAGTAGGACAGGTTTTTTCGCAGAAACCACACTCGATACATTTATCGACAAAATCATCGACCACAGGGCACGGCTTGATGTTTTTCACGTGCACTGTGCTGTCGTCGTTTAAGATAACGCCGGGGTTGAGCAGGCCTTCTGGGTCGAAGATATGCTTGATGCGTTTCATGAGGGTGTAAGCATCGGCGCCCCATTCCATTTCAACGAAAGGTGCAACCGCACGGCCAGTGCCGTGCTCGGCCTTCATCGAACCATCGTATTTATGGATCACCATCTCGGCCACATCCTGCATAAAGCCTTGGAAGCGCTCAATGTCGGCTTGGGAGGCGAAGGTCGGGGTGATAATAAAGTGGAAGTTACCCGCCAGCGCATGGCCGTAAATCACGCCTTCGGGATAGCCGTGCTTATGGAATAGCTCGGTTAAATCGGCGGCGGCCGCGGCTAAATGTTCGACGTTAAAGGCCACGTCTTCGATGATGACTGAGCTGCCTTTTGGTCGCTCGCCACCAATAATCGGGAACAGGCCAGAGCGCATTGCCCAGTATTTACTGTACACATTGGCGTCGCTACTGAAGCTAATCGGACGCTCGGTTTTGATGTGCGCGAGCTTGGCAATCACATCTTGGGTATAGCTTTCTAAGGTTTGGGCATCGTTAGCGCGGGACTCAATCAATAGAATGGCCGCGCCTTCTGGCAGTTCATTGAGCCAATCTGGCATGCCTTTTTTACCAGTGACGGCCTTGATGGATGCCCAGTCGAGTAATTCGGCGGCGGCAACGCTATCGCCAATAATCGGTGGAATGGCACTCGCCGCATCCACCATATTGAAAAATACCGCCATGGCCGAGGCTTTAAATTTGGCTTCATCGACCGTGTGGTAAGTGACTTCTTCGACAAAGGCTAAGGTGCCTTCGGCGCCGACAATCAAGTGGTTAATTAGATCGAACGGGTCTTCAAAATCCACTAGAGCATTGATGCTATAACCCGTAGTGTTTTTGATGGAGTATTTTTTACGAATACGCTGCGCGAGCACGTCATTGCTGCGGGTTAATTTAGCCAGTGAGGCCAGTGAGTCGAGCAACTCGCCGTGGCTTTGGGTGAAGGCGGCCTTAGACTTATCGCAACCCGTGTTGAGTTCTGTACCATCGGCAAACAGCAGTTTAGCCGAGGCGATGGTCTGGTAACTGTTTTGCGCCGTACCACAGCACATACCCGAGGCGTTGTTAGACACAATACCGCCGACCATGGCCGAGGCAAGGGTCGCCGGATCGGGGCCGATTTTCTTATTGAGAGGCTTGAGTGCCGCGTTGGCATCGGCACCAATCACCGCCGCGCCTAAGGTGATCTTATTGCTGTCGGAACTGATTTCAATGGTTCTAAAACCGTCGTGGCCCAAGATCAATAAAATCCCTTCGCCAATGGCTTGTCCCGATAAACTGGTACCCGCCGCACGGAAGGTTACTGGCACTTTATGGGCACGGGCGATGGCTAAGGTCTGTTTGGCCTGTTCGAGGTTATCCGCGTGGACCACAATTTCAGGCACGATACGGAAATAACTGGCGTCGGTTGACCACGCAAAGCGGCGTACAGGGTCATTTGAGACGGCTGACTCACCGAGTTGTTGAATAAGCTCTTTATAAACAGCGTCATAATTAATAGACATAAGTTACTCTCTCAACGCTAAAAATGACTAAGGCCGCCAAGCGGCCTTAGGTTTAGATTGGCTTAGAAGCCACCCCAAAGAGTTGCGATGGTGCCTGCAAGTAGCGCATAACCAATCGCCACAGGCATAGTTTTACGAATAATTTCTGATTCTCTGCCCGCCATACCTACAACGGTCGCGGCGGCTACGACGTTCATCACACACATCATGTTACCGGCGTTCGCACCGATACCTTGGAGTGCTAACACCAGTGTATGGTTCATGCCAATGTTGTCGGCCACACTGTATTGTAGGCTGGAGAACATCATGTTGGAGAAGGTGGCCGAGCCTGAAAGGAAGGCGCCGAAGATCCCCACAATCGGTGCCATCCATGCCCAAACCGCTCCCATAGATTGGCCTAACATATCGGCTAAGGCGACTGGCATAGACGCAAGACCTGCACCATTAACGCCTGAGTTTAAGAAGATTTTCACCATAGGCACGGATGCGCCTAATGAGATGATAGTCGGTAACATCGACTTGCATGACACGCCGATAGATTGCTTAATCGCTGGGCTTTTCATCTTGAACAGGAAGAAACCTAAGATACACACGGCCACGAAGAAGGCGCCTGGTGCGTACAGGGTCGCAAAGCTGGCTTTTAGCTCAGTGCCCATTAGGCCTGTCCAGCTGATGTTGAAACTGGATAACCAGGCTTTGAGTGGCGCAACCGTACGTGATAACACTAATAGCGCTGCCATGATGATATAAGGTGTCCAAGCGGCGATTTGGGAGAACTTAGCGGTAGTCTCAATTTTCGCGCCTTCTTGGCTATCATTTTCAGCAAAGTCATTCCAAGGCGTTTTTGGCAGTAAGTATCCTTTACGAGCAACGGGGATAACTAAGGCCATACCCACCAATGAACCGATAACAGATGGGAATTCAGGACCTGCAAGGTAGTTGATAATCCAAGCGGGAACGGTAAAGGCAAGACCCGCGAAAATCGCAAACTTCCAAATCGCTAAACCTTCTTTAAATGACTTATTACGGCCAAAGAATCCTGTCAGTATGGTCACCATGACTAGCGGGATTAAGGTACCTGTGATTAAGTCGATAGTGATCATATGCATTACGATAAAGCGAGCATAGCCAACGTAGCTTCCGCCATGGGCTGCAAACTGCTCAGCCGCCAAGCTTACACCACCTTGGGTTAAACCTTGCTCCATACCAAATAGCACGGGTAAACCAATCGCACCGAAGGATACGCAGGCCGAGTCGGCAATCAGCGCCACAACGGCGGCGGCAACGGGCGGAACCCCCAGCAATACCAGCAGCGGCGCACCAATCGCGGCTGGCGTTCCAAAGCCCGCACTACCTTCAATAAAGGCACCGAATAACCAACAGATAATAATCACTTGCACACGGGCATCGGCACTGATGTTAGTGAAACCCGCTCGAATGGTATCCATGGCCCCTGAGTATTTCAGGGTGTTGAGCAGGAATACCGCGCCGAAGATGATGGTTAAGGGGGTGATGGCTGATAGCAGTCCTTCGAGAACCGATGCGGCTAACAGCGTGGTATCCATTTGCCAAATAAACACGGCGGCAAGCGCTGTGATTACCATGGATATGGGCATAGCTTTGGACGCAGGCATTCTGAGTAATACGAGAAAGATCATTACACTGATTACTGGCGTCAAGCTGGCGAGGAGTTGAAGTATTGTCATGCTTGCCTCTACATAAAGTGGTCTGTCTTATTATTTATATTTGGATCTTGCTAGTGTTTTCCTGTTTAACCATCGGCGGATAAATCAGCAGTTTCAACTGCCAATGCCAAGAGTCACAACATTCTGTGGTGTGTACTAGACGCTATTCGGGGCTTAACTAATATGATCTAGATCATTTTGACTGCTGTATAAAATGCTAATTTACAGTGCTGCGGGAGGCTTCTCTCATAGGATTTTCCTAACTGTGATCCATGTCACTCGAAGGTGGTTTTTTATATTTCGATAATGGGATGTTTCACTGATTTCTATTCCTTAAGGTTATAAAAATCGAGATATCCGCTAAATTAGCTATCAGTATTGCAATTAACTGATCCATTTATTTCATTAATGAGTACTTAATGGATTTTTAAGACAATATTAAAATGTGACTCATGTCTCATTTTTATGTGGCGGTAAAAATCACTCCGCTAAACTGAATTGAGTAAGATAGTGAATAAATAGATTTTTATTGAGTTTTGCACCGCAGGAAATATTGAGAGCAAGATCAAATTTTAGTGATGACTAAATTTCGCGTGATGAATATCACTTAATGAATTTTGTTTTAATCTGAAATTTAATAACGGTTAATAAAGCTGTTTACAGCCACGCAGCCGCAACACACCATTCTGTTAACAACTGGTATGGGAATTAACCTGAGTGATTAATGATGGCGTGCCTTTGTGGCCATTATGCCTCGCCTAATGTGGGCTTAAAACAGCTTACTGCCCCAGCCGAGCTTACTGCGTAACACATGGAAGTAATTATGGCCTTTAGGGTGGATAAGTCTGAGCTGCTCAGAGCTGCGGCGCACTATGATTTCATCGCCGGGTAAGACGGCTAAATGCACGTGGCCATCACAACTTACTTCGAGATTTTCGCCATTTTCAGGGGAGACGACCATCTTAATGGTGCTGCAGGCATCGACCACTATGGGGCGACACGACAGTGTATGCGGAAACATAGGCACTAGTATTAATGCCTGTAAATTGGGGGTTAGAATAGCGCCTCCTGCCGACAGGGCATAGGCGGTAGATCCCGTCGGAGTTGAGACTATCATGCCGTCGGCGCGTTGGCTGTACATGAATTGATTGTCTATATAGACTTCAAATTCAATCATATGGGCAATTTTACCCGGATGGAGTACCGCTTCATTAACGGCAGTATTGCTTGCTTTTAACATGCCATGGCGATAGACCTCGGCCTCGAGTAAAAAGCGGTGCTCGGTATCAAATTCCCCATCGAGCACTTTGGCGAGGGCTTCTTCAAAGGCATCGGGCGGTAAATCCGTTAAAAAGCCGAGATTACCACGGTTTACTCCAATCACACCGACATCGAAGCGCGCCAGTACTCTGGCGGCACCGAGCATATTGCCATCACCACCCACGACTATGGCTAAATCGCAGCGTGCGCCAATCTCTAACAAATCGACCGCGACGATATTTGTCCCTAACTCGCTGGCAACGCGCTCTTCCACAAGAACTTCATACCCTTGCACCGTCAGCCAGTGGTGCAGACGTTTGAGGGTTTGATTTGTCCCTGGGTGGTGTGGCTTGCCAATCAGGCCAATGGTGTGGAACTTTGTGGTCATATTTATGCTAGATCTGGCCTTAGGCCTTGAAACGTCAAAATTGATCCCCATAATATGCCCAGAGTATTTAGAAACAAAGCATTTTTAGCTGGAGTGAAAATGAGCAACGAGTCGATTAAAGCAGAACAGGATCTGATCCAAGAGGGTGTAGAGTCTGAAGTTTCTACCGAAGAAGCGAGTCTGATTGACGAGCTTACCCAAGCCAATTTCCGTATTGAAGAGCTGGAACAGTTACTCGCTGACGCTTTGGCGAAAGTTGAAGAGCAAAAAGATTCAGTTATCCGTGCTGCTGCCGAAGTAGACAATATTCGTCGTCGTGCGGCGATGGATGTGGAAAAGGCTAACAAATTTGCATTGGAAAAATTCGCCAACGAATTACTGCCAGTGTTAGACAATATGGAACGTGCACTGCAAGGTACTAATCCACAGGATGAAACCACCAAAGCATTGTTCGAAGGTGTTGAGCTCACGCAAAAGAGCTTCTTAACCGCCGTGGCTAAGTTTGGGGTAAAACCTATCGATCCACAGGGTCAAGCCTTCAACCCAGACCAACATCAAGCCATTGGTATGCAGCCAAGTGCTGAGTATCCAGCCAATACTGTGATGTTAGTGATGCAAAAGGGTTATGAGCTAAACAGCCGTTTACTGCGTCCAGCCATGGTGATGGTGTCACAGGGCGGCCCTAGCCAAGAAATCAACATTGAAGCCTAAGCTAACGCTTAGCGCTAACTAATAAAAAGGACTGCCGATGCAGTCCTTTTTATTTGTCTGTTGTTTTTCTATTTGCCGTTAATCGTGGTTTATCACGTTTGCAGTATTGTGGGAGCTAAGCTCCCATCAACACTCAATCGGCAAGAAAAGCATTAATTTGCGCTAACATACCTTCGGCATCGAGTTGTAAATCATGGGTCACTTCTTCTGGAGAGCCATGTTTAATAAACTCATCGGGTAGGCCGATTTGCAGCACAGGTTTGGGCATTTTAAGCTTTTGCAGTAGCTCTAAAATGCCAGAGCCTGCGCCGCCCATAATGGCGTTCTCTTCCACTGTCACGAGCACATCGTGGGTTTGCGCCATCTCTTTAACCAAATCCACATCTAATGGCTTGACAAAGCGCATATCGACGACGGTGGCGTCTAAGCTTTCTGCGGCGGTTAAGGCGGCGGCTAAGGTGGTACCAAAGTTCAGCATGGCGATACGTTTGCCTAAACGCTTAATCACGCCTTTACCTATCGGCAATGCCGTCATGGCTTCTACCTGAGTCGCGCCAGTGGCGCTGCCCCTTGGATAACGCACCGCACTCGGGCCAGCATCATAGCAATAACCGGTATAGAGCATTTGGCGACATTCATTTTCATCCGATGGCGCCATGATCACCATATTCGGGATGCAGCGCATAAAGCTTAAATCGAATGCGCCTTGGTGGGTTGGGCCGTCGGCACCGACAATACCGCCACGGTCAATAGCGAACAATACTGGTAAGCGCTGTAGCGCCACATCGTGGATCAGTTGATCATAACCCCGTTGCAGGAAGGTCGAGTAAATGGCGACCACAGGCTTAAAGCCTTCACAGGCAAATCCGGCACCTAAAGTCACCGCATGTTGCTCGGCAATGGCGGCATCGAAATATTGTTTCGGAAAGCGCTGCGAAAACTCCACCATGCCCGAACCTTCACGCATGGCAGGGGTAATGCCTAAGACTTTTTCGTCCTGCTCGGCAATATCACATAACCATTTGCCAAACACTTGGGAGAAGGTTGGCAGTCCCGGCTTAGTGGCTGGTTTCTTAAACTGTGACGGGTCAAATTTAGGTACCGCGTGCCAACCGATAGGATCTTTCTCGGCCGGTTCATAACCACGACCTTTTTTAGTCATGATGTGCAGTACTTGTGGCCCCTTTAGAGAGCGCATATTGCGCAGGGTTTCCACTAGGGCATCGACATCGTGGCCATCGATGGGGCCGATATAGTTAAAGCCTAACTCTTCAAACAGAGTGCCAGGTACGACCATACCCTTAAGGTGCTCTTCGGTGCGCTTGGCCATCTCTTTGATGACCGGCATGCCCTTGAGGACTTTCTTGCTGCTTTCACGAATCGTGGTGTAGAGGCGGCCCGACATCAGTTGCGCTAAGTGATTGTTGAGTGCGCCGACGTTTTCTGAAATCGACATTTCGTTATCGTTCAGCACCATCAGCATATCGTTGTGCAAATCACCCGCGTGATTCATGGCCTCGAACACCATACCGCCCGTCATGGCACCATCGCCAATCACGGCGACCACTTTACGGCCTGCCTGTTCTTTTTCGGCGGCAACGGCCATGGCTAATGCGGCACTGATGGATGTGCCAGAGTGTCCGACGCTAAAGGTGTCGTATTCACTTTCTTCCCGCCAAGGGAAAGGGTGTAAACCGTTCTTTTGCCTAATGGTGTGCATTCTGTCGCGGCGACCAGTGAGGATTTTATGGGGGTAGGCTTGGTGGCCAACGTCCCAAATCAAACGATCAAACGGGGTGTTATAGACATAATGCAGGGCAACAGTCAGTTCGACTGTGCCGAGTCCAGAGGCAAAATGTCCGCTGGACATGCCAACGGACTTAAGAAGAAACTCCCGCAACTCATCGGCCAATTGAGGTAACAGGGCCTGAGGAAGCTGGCGGAGTTCATTAGGAGTGTTGGCCTGAGCCAACACGGGAAACTGTGAAATGTCCAAACTCATAGCGAGATACTTCGTCTCTTATTATATTCTTCGCTCAATGATATAGCGGGCGAAGTCTGCGATTAACTGGCTATTGTATGGCAATTTAGCCAGCGCTGATAGTGCCTCTTGGATCAGTTGCGCGGCGGTATCTTTGGCGCCTTGCAGTCCAAGTAGTTGCGGAAAAGTACTCTTATTGGACTCGGCGTCTGAGCCTTGGGGTTTGCCGAGTTCTTCCGTGGTGGCAATGATGTCCAGAATATCGTCTTGCACTTGGAAGGCAAGTCCTACCGCATGGGCAAATTCCATCATAGTCTGATATTCATCTTTTGGCGCATTAGCGGCAATCAAGGCTAACTCAACTGCGCAGCTGATAAGGGCGCCCGTTTTCATATTGTGGAGTTGAGTTAGGGCCTTAAGGTCGATGAGCTTATCGGTTGAGGCTAAGTCAATCGCTTGGCCGCCGCACATACCACGGTAACCCGAGGCTTTCGCCAGCGCTCTCACCATGGCGATATGTTGCTCGCTGCTGATCCCTGGTACTGCTTCGGTAACAATTTCAAAGGCTAAGGTTTGCAGAGCATCCCCAGCAAGGATGGCGGTCGCCTCATCGAAGGCGATATGCACTGTGGGCTGACCACGACGAAGGTCGTCATCGTCCATGGCGGGTAAATCGTCATGGATTAACGAATAAGCATGAATACACTCAATGGCGGCGGCGCAGGCGTCGAGCTTTTCAAGCGACACGCCAAACATTTGCCCCACACTGTAAACCAAGAAGGGACGAATACGCTTACCACCTAACAGCGCGCCGTGGGTCATGGCGGCCTTTAATTGCGGCGCTGTGTCTTCGAGTGTGCTGAAACGTTGTTTTAATTGGTCATCAACCCGTAGTTGATATTCTTTTATTGCATTGACTAACACGCTTATTCGCCCTCAACGGCATAGGGAGAGAGGGGCGCATTTTCATCCTGCTTGAGTAAAATGGCCACTTTTTGCTGAGCTTGCTCGAGTTTTGCTTGGCTGTTACGCACCAGATTGATGCCACGTTCAAATTGTTTTAACGCATCATCCAGAGAGACATCGCCCTGTTCTAATTCGGCAACGATGCGCTCGAGTTCACCAAGGGATTCTTCAAAACTGAGATTTTCGGGTTTCTTCGCCACGTTAATAATTCCTTTGAAAGAGCGGACACAAGGTATATCAGGGCGACTCAAGGGTCAAATTCAGTCGACGGATATTTGCTCAATAGCACGCTTTGTTGCTGAATTTTTTTCAGAAAATAGAAATTGTCGCTAAACTTGCTTAGTGCTTGTCCGATAAATGACAATAATAGCATTATGCTTATAATCATCCTTTGACATCATAGAGTAAGGCTCAGGTTAAAACCAAAGTGTAATCCCTATGCGGATGACATTTTGTATTATTTTGCGAATAGAGTCAGTATCATGTCGTTTATACCGAATATTGAGGAGCCGTTGTGGATTTAGCTACAGTTATAGGACTAGTCGGGGGCTTTGGTTTTATCCTTTGGGCTATGATGACCAGCGGCGGCCTGGCAATCTTTATCGACGTCCCCTCAGTGTTTATCGTGTTCGGTGGTTCATTCTTCGTCGTAATGATGAAATTCAATCTCAAACAGTTTTTGGGGGCGGTAAAAATCGCCGTCAAAGCTTTTATGTTTAAGATTGATAAGCCAGAAGATCTTATCGAGCAATCCGTGACTATGGCGGACGCCGCCCGTAAAGGCGGATTCCTAGCCCTCGAAGAAGCGCAAATTTCCAACAGTTTTATGCAAAAAGCCGTCGATATGTTGGTCGATGGTCACGATGGTGAAGTGGTGCGCGCCGCACTTGAAAAAGACATTGCCCTTACAGAAGAGCGCCATCGCAACGGCATTGCGATTTTTAGGGCTTTTGGTGACGTTGGCCCTGCGATGGGGATGATTGGTACCTTAGTGGGCTTGGTGGCCATGTTATCCAATATGTCGGATCCTAAATCGATTGGTCCTTCGATGGCGGTGGCCTTGTTAACGACGCTGTACGGCGCCGTGGTCGCCAACATGGTGTGTATTCCCATTGCCGATAAACTCACCCTACGCATGGGTGAAGAAATGCTTAACCGCAACCTGATTATGGATGCGGTATTAGCCATTCAAGATGGCCAAAACCCACGGGTGATTGAAGGTTTCTTGAAGAATTATCTTGCTGAAAAACAGCGGAAAATCGATACAACGGACGGAGAGTAGCCCATGGCTAAGTGCAACTGTCCACCGCCCGGAGCGCCGCTCTGGTTGGCAACATTTGCCGATTTGATGTCCCTCTTGATGTGTTTCTTCGTGCTGCTGCTGTCGTTCTCCGAAATGGACGTGATGAAGTTTAAGCAGATCGCAGGCTCGATGAAGTATGCCTTCGGGGTGCAAAACAAGGTCGAAGTCAAAGACATTCCTAAGGGGACGTCTGTGATTGCATTGGAGTTTCGCCCTGGTCGCCCCGATCCCACGCCGATTGAAATCATTAACCAACAAACCAACGAAATGACCGAGCCTGTATTGGATTATCAAGCGGGTGAAGACGATAGCGCGGGTGGTGTGCAGCAGCAAAATGGTTCACAGCGGGGCGGTGAAGCCTCGGCGACGGCCCAAGAAACGGCGGATGCGGTGAAGGCCGAAGCCGCGGCGGCGCAGGATAAAATCAATCAGCAAGTGAAGAAAATGGCACAGGAACTCAATAATGAGATCACCGATGGGGCGATCGAAATTGAGTCACTTGGGCAGCAAATCATTATCCGTATCCGTGAGAAGGGCTCATTTGCCTCAGGATCTGGCTTCCTGCAGCCGCGATTTAAACCCGTGGTGCGCTCGGTCGGCGAATTGCTAAAAGATGTGCCGGGGATCATCACGGTATCGGGTTACACCGATGATATGCAGATAAGTGATGAGCTCTATAGCTCGAACTGGGATCTCTCCAGTAAACGCGCTGTGGCGGTGGCCGATGTGCTGCTGCAAGTGAAGGGCTTCGATCCTAAGCGGATGAAAGTGGTCGGTATGGCGTCGAATAATCCAATCGTGCCCAATGACTCACCTGAAAATCGCGCACGAAATCGTCGAGTTGAGATTGCAATTGAACAGGGTAAAGCCAAAGAATCCGAAGAAATTCAAGTGGGTAAATAGCTTTTAATCCAAACCTGTGATTCGATAAAAACGCCGTGACTTGCTCACGGCTTTTTTATTTGTGATTTTTTGACTATAAGTTCAACTGTGCATAAGCGCACGCCACGAGCAGTCCGAGTGTGGAAACAGGTGCGCCAATCGCCGTGAGTTTGTTATAATCCGGCGATTATTCTTTTAACCAATTTTGCTGTTTACAAAATTGCCCGCGGAAATCCCATGAAGTTTATTGTAAAGCTGTACCCAGAAATCATGATGAAGAGCAAGCCCGTGCGCATGCGCTTCACCAAAATGCTTGAAACCAACATCCGTAACGTGCTCAAAAAAGTTGATGAAGATGCCAAAGTGCAACGTCAATGGGACCGTATTTGGGTAAAGGTGCCAAATGATAAACCTGAATTAGCTCAGGCCTTTGGTGAGCGTTTAGCCTGTATTCCTGGGATCGCCCATGTGGTGCAAGTGGATGAATACAGCTTTACCTCTGTTGACGATATCTACCAACAAGTCTTACCCGTATATCGCGACCAAATTGCCGGTAAAACCTTCTGTGTGCGCGTCAAACGTACTGGCTCCCACGATTTTAACTCTATCGAAGTTGAGCGTTATGTCGGTGGTGGTTTAAACCAGTTTACCGATGCGATTGGCGTGCGTTTAAAGAACCCTGAAGTGACAGTTAACCTCGAAATCGAGGGCGATAAACTGTATATGGTGACTAAGCGTATCGAAGGCTTAGGCGGCTTCCCAATGGCGACACAGGAAGATGTATTGTCGTTGATTTCGGGCGGTTTTGACTCAGGCGTGTCGAGCTACCAATTTATTAAGAAGGGCGCTCGTACCCATTACTGTTTCTTCAACCTCGGCGGCGCGCAGCATGAAATTGGCGTAAAACAAGTCGCTTACCATTTGTGGAAAACCTATGGTGAATCCCACAAGGTGAAGTTTGTGTCTGTGCCGTTCGAGCCTGTGGTGGCCGAGATTTTAGAGAAAATCGACAACGGTCAAATGGGCGTGGTGCTCAAGCGTATGATGATGCGCACCGCGGCGCGTATTGCCGAGCGTATGGGCATTCAGGCTATTGTCACAGGTGAGAGTTTAGGCCAAGTATCGAGCCAAACCTTAACCAACTTAAACGTGATTGACCGCTGCACCGATATGCTGATCCTGCGCCCGCTGATCGCCATGGACAAGCAGGACATCATCAACGAATGTCGCCGTATCGGCACCGAAGATTTTGCTAAATCTATGCCCGAATATTGCGGCGTGATTTCGCAAAAGCCAACCGTGAAGGCGGTACTGGCTAAGGTTGAGGCCGAGGAGACTAAATTCTCTGAGGACTTGATTGACCGTATCGTTGAGCAGGCCGTGGCCATTGATATCAGGGAGATAGCAGAACAAATGAATACGCGTATCACTGAAACTGAAACCGTTGTTGCTATCGACACCAATGAAGTGGTGATTGATATTCGCGCCCCAGAGGAAGAAGAGAACAAGCCGCTGGAGATTGAAGGCGTGGAAATCAAGCGCATTCCTTTCTTCAAATTAGCGACTCAGTTTGCCGATCTCGATAAGCAGAAGACTTACCTGTTGTACTGTGAGCGTGGTGTGATGAGTAAATTACAGGCGCTATACCTGATTGAGCAAGGTTATCACAATGTTAAGGTTTACCGCCCTTAAGCGATAGCCAGTAATGCACGTGCGAAGGCCAAACATCAATTTTGGCCTTAATGCGCCAATAAGCAGGTAAACGAATACAAAAAAGCCGCATTGGAATGCGGCTTTTGTTTTACTGTTCAGCAGTGCAATTTATTCGGTCTTCACCACTTGCTGGGCCGGTAGCACTTCATCGGCAAGCAATAAGGTAGGATCCTGCAGCGCTTCTTGATGCATTTTTTCCATCGTCGCAGTCAGTTCGGCATTGATGCTTGCCTGTAAGTCACTGGTGTCGATGATAATTTCTGCATCGATAACATTTGCGCTGACATTGGCACTGAGTGCGCTGACTAGCACTAATGCAAAAGCAGATTTTAAATTGAACATAGTCGCCTCCGGGCTGACAAAGTATTGCTGTCAGACATTCCCATCACCCGTTCGAGATTGTCCAACTCATGTGTTTCGTTGGCGCAAAATTTAATCAAAAACGCTGGCCTTTACAAACGATTAAATGTAACAATACGGATTAGAAAAACTAATTAAAAATTGAGATAGAGATCACTATGTCAAGACGCTTACCACCACTGAATGCGGTTAAAGCATTTGAGGCCGCCGCACGGCATTTGAGCTTTACTCGAGCGGCTGAAGAATTGTTTGTGACTCAGGCTGCGGTGAGTCACCAAATTAAGGCGCTGGAAGATTTTCTCGGATTAAAATTATTTCGCCGAAAGAATCGTTCATTGCTGCTGACCGAAGAAGGTCAGAGCTATTTTCTCGATATTAAAGATATCTTCACTCAACTGGCGGATGCGACCGACAGGCTGCTGGCACGGAGCGCCATTGGTTCGTTAACCGTGAGTATGTCGCCAAGCTTTGCGATTCAGTGGCTGGTGCCGCGCCTGTCGAAGTTTAGTGAAAAAAATCCCGACATTGACGTACGAATTAAAGCGGTAGACACAGAGGCCAGCTCCTTAACCGACGATGTCGACGTCGCCATTTATTATGGTTTAGGCAATTGGCCGGGACTGCGGGCCGATAAACTCCGCAATGAAGTGCTGATCCCTGTATGTTCGCCCATGCTGTTAAATGGCCCTAAGCCACTATCAAAGCCGGAAGATTTAAAATACCACACCCTGCTGCACGATATGAGCCGCCACGATTGGCAGGCTTGGTTTAGACAATGTGGGATAAGTGATATCAACGTCAACCAAGGGCCGATTTTCAGTCATTCATCCCTCGTCTTACAGGCGGCGGCCCACGGCCAAGGTGTGGCCTTAGGTTATAGCGTACTCGCTCGCCCCGATATTAAGGCGGGGCGACTGGTGTGCCCATTCCAAGAAGTGCTAGTGAGTAAAGATGCTTATTACCTCGTCTGCCAACAGAATCATGCCGAGTTGGGGAAGGTGGTCGCGTTTCGTGAGTGGATGTTAGATATGTTTGCCGAGGAGTCACGCAGTGAGTTGTTGCCCGGATAATCCTTTGGTCAACGAGGATGTTGTTTCAAACGCCTATGTGTTAGCAGGCGAACCATCAGAAACTTTGATTTTATTTGCCCACGGCGCGGGAGCGAATCGAGATTCGGACTTTATGTGCCAAATGGCCGCAGATCTTGTCGCCAAGGGCTTTCAAGTGATGCGCTTTAACTTTCCCTATATGCAGGCCAATGCCGTGGATGGTAAAAAGCGCCCCCCTGACAGAGCGCCAAAGCTGCTTGCCTGTTTTAGCGAGATGCTCGATGTGGCGCACGCTCAGCCTAAGGTTAAGCGTGTGGTCTTGATGGGCAAATCCATGGGCGGACGCATGGCGGCGTTACTGGCTTGCGATAGTGCGCAAGCGAGCCGCATCGACTGCGTCATTTGTTTAGGTTATCCCTTTATTCCACTTAAGGGCGGCGAACCTAGGTTAGAACCCCTAAACGACTGCCAAGTGCCGGTGTTAGTGCTGCAAGGGGAGCGGGATAAGTTTGGCGGTAAGATGCAAATCCCTAGCTGGCCGCTTAAGCGCGATATCCAAATTGAATACTTAGCCGATGGGGATCATAGTTTTGTCCCAAGAAAGTCGTCAGGCACGACCGAAGCGGCTAACCTTGCATTGGCTGTTGATTTATCAGCAAAATTTATTGGTTAGTGCTTATTCTTAATGTGGCCTAAAGCGCTCAGGCATGACTGCTAGAGCGTCGTCTGTCGTAAAGCCTATTGGTTTTTGGAGGTAAAAATGCGTAAAGGATTGTTGTTACTCGCCGCGGTAAGCGGATTTTTGGCGGTCGCGCTAGGCGCCTTTGGCGCCCATGGACTCAAGGCTGTCGCGCCGCCTGAGCTGATTGAGGTGTTTAATCTGGGGGTGCAATATCACTTCTACCATACCTTTGCGCTGATTGCCGTGGCCTTTGCCGGGCAGTGGTTAACCTCGCGTTTGCTGGACTGGGCGGCGTACCTGTTTATGGCGGGCATAGTGCTGTTTTCTGGCTCGCTTTACGGTTTGGCGCTGGTCGGTAGCAAATGGTTTGGCCCTATCACGCCGATGGGCGGTGGCTGTTTCCTCTTAGGTTGGTTATTGCTGGCCGCGGCCGTATGGCGCCATAAAGTGGTGGATGGTAACGAGTCATAATGCTCGTATGGCGTAGCCACTGCGCCATGGGTTCATCCAGCCAATCACACAAAAGCCCGATAGCAAATCGGGCTTTTGTGTATTGAAATTGCTATACTGGCGCCCAAATCGATAGTCGGCCATGTTTATGGCTTGGATTTCTTAAGGATCTCCATGAAAAACCTATTTTTATTTTGCCGTGCAGGCTATGAGAAAGAATGCGCAGCAGAAATCCAACAGCGAGCCGCCGAGCTCAATGTGGGTGGCTTTGTTAAGGCCAACAACAACGATGCCTACGTGGTATATCAATGTTTTGAAGAAGACGGCGGCGATACCTTAGTGAAGCAACTGCCGTTGGATTCACTGATTTTTGCCCGTCAGATGTTTGCCGCAAGCGAGCTGTTGGCGGATTTACCCGAGTCTGATCGCGTCAGCCCGATTGTGGCGGCGCTCAGTGATGTGAGTAAAGCGGGTGAGCTGAGGGTTGAAACCCCTGACACCAACGAAGCGAAAGAGCTGTCGGCATTTTGCCGTAAGTTTACCGTGCCTTTGCGCCAGCATTTGAAAAAATCCGGCAGTTTACTGGCGCAAGAAAATCCTAAGCGTCCGATTATTCATGTGTGTTTTATCGGCCCAGGTCGCGCCTACGCCGGTTATTCTTTCAGCAACAACAGTTCACCCTATTTTATGGGGATCCCGCGCCTGAAAATGGCTGCCGATGCGCCAAGTCGCTCAAGCTTGAAACTCGATGAAGCGTTCGCGCAGTTTGTGCCTAAAGAAGAGCAGGAAGAACGGGTTCGTAGCGGCATGAATGCAGTGGACTTGGGTGCTTGCCCTGGCGGTTGGACCTATCAGTTAGTGCGTCGTGGCATGATGGTCTCCGCGGTCGATAATGGTCCGATGAACGAAAAGCTGATGGAAACCGGACAAGTGAAACATTTCCGTGAGGATGGTTTCCGCTTCGAACCACAGCGTAAAAATATCTATTGGTTAGTGTGTGACATGGTTGAAAAACCCGCGCGCGTGGCTGAGTTGATTGAAGCTTGGGCCATCAATGGCTGGTTTAAAGAAGCGATTTTCAACCTCAAGCTGCCGATGAAGAGCCGTTATAAAGAAGTGATGGCGATTTTGAATACCATGCAGGAAATCCTCAAGGAAAACGGCATCAACGAATTCCAGTTGCAGTGTAAGCACTTATACCATGACCGTGATGAAGTGACGGTTCACCTGTGGATTAGACCGAGCCAGGCTTGGAACTAATCAGCGGTTTTTCACCGTTCTTTTAGTGAATGAAGCCCCAAGTGATGTCTGGGGCTTTTTATTTGGCAATTCCGCTAAATGGCGGACATAAAAAAACGCACCCCAAGGTGCGTTTTTTGTTTCGCGCAAGGCGATTATGACAAACGGTCAAGCACCGCTTGAGTGAAGTCAGTCGTGCCGTGGGTGCCGCCTAAATCGCGAGTCGTACGGTCGCCTTCTTCAATCACTGCCGATACGGCTTTACGGATCATGTCGGCTTTATCAGCCATGCCTAAGTATTCCAGCATTTGGATAGAGGCTAAGATCACTGATGTTGGGTTCGCGAGGTTTTTACCTGCGATATCTGGCGCACTGCCGTGAACCGCTTCGAAAATCGCTGCATCACGGCCAATGTTGGCGCCGGGTGCCATACCTAAACCACCGACTAAACCTGCACACAGATCCGACAGAATGTCACCAAACAGGTTGGTGGTCACGATAACGTCGAAGTTTTCTGGGTTCATCACTAACTTCATGCAAGTCGCATCGACGATCATTTCTTCGGTTTTGATGTCTGGGTAGCGTTGGCTCACTTCACGGGCCACTTTCAGGAACAGACCTGAAGTTGACTTCATGATGTTTGCTTTATGCACGATAGTGACTTTCTTACGGTTTTCTTTGCGGGCCAGTTCGTAGGCGAATGTCGCGATTTGCTCAGCGCCTTGACGAGTGACGATACTGGTCGCTTCTGCGGTGGTGCCGTCTTCAGACACTTTTTGACCGTGGCCTGAGTACATGCCTTCGGTGTTTTCACGCACTGTGATGATATCAATGTTTTCATAACGGGCTTGAGTGCCTTTGAAAGACAACACTGGACGCACGTTAGCGTACAGGCCGAATTTCTTACGTAATGTCACGTTGATAGAGGTGAAGCCTTCGCCTACTGGTGTCGTCAGCGGGCCTTTCAGGGTGATGCGGTTTTTTTCGATCAGTTCTAAAGTACGCTGCGGAAGTAGTTCGCCCTGCTTCTCGAGAGCAGTTAAGCCGGCATCGGCAAATTCATATTCAAAATCACAACCTGCTTTATCAAGAATTTTTAAGGCTGAATCAATAATACTTGGGCCAATTCCATCACCTGGAATTACGGTTATCGTTCTTTTTGACATGGAGAAGTCCTTCCACGGTTCGTCGTTACTGCAATTGTCCGACCCGGGATTAGCCGGGTAACATGACTATGAATTTGGTGTTTTTTCTCCCCATTATTTTAACCGTCTTTGGTCAAACTTCACAGGAAATAGTGAGCAATATCACGATTTTTTATCGGGTATAACTTGTAAAAATACTGGGTTATAACGATGATGGAGGACCAATGGTTAAAAAAGTCTACTTTAGTCTAACAACTACATAAAAGAGGAAGACATTGAAGTTATTACCTATCACATCGCTAGTGCTGTTATCCCTCGGAATACTGCCCAATGCCCATGCAGAAACCAGCACTAAACCGCTTACCCTGACCGACATTATGCATTTTGAGTCCCTCGAAAAACCCGTTATCGCTGACAATGGTCAAGTGCTCGCGGTGGAGGTGGCACCGGATCGTGGCGATAGCCATGGTTTGATAAAGAATCTACAAACAGGTAAAGCGTTTCAGATTGAAGGTGGCTCGGATCCTATCGTGAGTCACACAGGCCGTTATGTAGCCATGGCGGTTAAACCCAGTTTACTCACCGTTGAAACCAGCGATGCTAAAGCGAAGAAAAAGCTTAAGGCCGATATGGTACTGCTCGACACTGAAACGGGTACGCAAACCAAATTTGAACGGGTAAAAGAATTTGTCTTTAGCGACGATGGCGCGCATTTAGCCATTTGGTTTGAAGCCGACGAAGAGGCCAAGAAAGACACCAAAGAGAAAACCGAAGGCACTGATGATAAGCCCAAAGCCGAGAAGGTGAAGGTCGATAAATTCGACCAAGGACGTCGTTTGAGTTTAGTGAATTTATCTTCGCCATCGCAGCGGGTGGATCTGGAGCATGTGACCGCCTATCAGTTTGATAAAGACAGTCGCCGCTTGGCCGTTGCGGTCAATGATATCGAGGCGAAACAACATCAACTGCAACTGATTGATTTGAAAGACTACAAAAAATCAACGGCATTTGAATCTCAAACTCAGCAAATCGGTGCGGTTTCACTGTCGAAAAATGGTCGCTGGCTGGCCTTTACTCAAGGGGATGCGAGTGAATTACCCTATGGCCGCAGTTATCAGTTAAGCCTTGTCGATATCGCTTCGGGCAAAATTCGCCCTGTGTCAAACACCAAAGAGTGGACGTTAAACCGTTACGCAAGTTTAAACTTCTCCCTAGACAGTGAACGACTCTTCTTTGGCCGCGTGCCTGAAGTGAGCCAGCAGCTCAGCCTGAAGAAAATTGTCGAAGAAAAAGATCTTTACGACAAAGAGATTGTCACAGGCCTACGTGGACTTAAGGTTTGGCATGGGGACGATCCACGGATTAAACCCCATGAAATCAAGCAATATGATAAAGAGCAAAAGCGCACTTACTTAGCCGTGCTGCATTTAGGTTCAAACAATGTGGTGCAGCTTGGCGATAAAACGGTGCCGGATGTGACTCTGTCGCAGCATAAGCGTTATATGCTGGCAAGCTCTGACTTACCCTATCGCAAGATGATCACTTGGGCGGGTTTTTATCAAGATTATTACTTGGTGGATATCAACACGGGTCGCAAGTTACCGCTGTTAACCCAACAACCCAGCGATGCTGAGCCGAGCTTATCGGGCGACGGTAAATATGTGGCCTATTATCAGCAAGGTAATGTGTATTTATACGATATTGCCGAAGGGCGCCGTACTAATCTGACCAAGTCTTTAAAGGTGAGTTTTGCCGATGAAGACCATGATTATCCCTCCAATGCGCCGGGTTATGGTTTTGGCCCTTGGCTGAAGGACGATGCAGGTTTTCTCGTCTACGACAAATACGATGTGTGGCAGTTTAATACCGCATCGAAAAGCGGATTTGCTTTAACCGCAGGGCAGGGCCGCGCCCAAAAAATCCAATATCGTGTTGAAGGTTTAGTCGATAATCCCGATGAGCCAACCACACTGGCCTACAATGCCACTGTGCTGCTGCATGGTTACAGCGACAAGACTAAGGCCGATGGTTTTTATCAAGCGACCTTAGGCGAAGCGGGCGTTAAGACCTTGATGGAAGGCGAGTATAAATTAACTGTGCTTGGGCGCAGTAAAGATGCCGATACCTTAGTGTTCTCTAAGGAGCGCTTCGATCTGTTCCCTGACTTGTATACTGCAAGCTATCAGGCTCCACACAATGCCGTGAAGCAAACCGACTTAGATAAGCAGCGCCAAGCCTTTAATTGGAGCCAAGCCGAATTAGTGCATTGGACCAATGGCGATGGCAAGCCGCTCGATGGCGTGTTGATTAAGCCGACGAACTATCAAGCGGGCGAGCGTTATCCTGTGCTGGTTTACTACTATCGCTTTATGACCGACAGACTGCATGCCTTCCCGCAAATGAAGGTCAACCACAGACCAAACTTCGCTTGGTATGTGAATAATGGTTATGCGGTATTCTTGCCGGATATTCGTTTCGATATCGGTTATCCCGGTGCCAGTTCGGTTCAAGCCCTGACCTCGGGCGTGCAAAAGCTTATCGACATGGGCGTTGCCGATGCTAACGCCATTGGTTTACAAGGACACTCTTGGAGCGGTTATCAAACCGCGTTTGCCATCACTCAAACCAAGATGTTTAAAGCCGCGGTGGCTGGTGCCCCTGTCGCCAACATGACCAGCGCCTACAGTGGAATTCGCCATGGCACAGGGCTTGCGCGCCAATTCCAATACGAAACGGGCCAAAGCCGCATAGGTGAAAGCCTCTTCGCTGCACCGCAAAAGTATATCGAGAACTCGCCGGTCTTCTATGCCGATCGCATTCAAACGCCGTTGATGATCATGTTTGGCGATAAAGACGATGCGGTGCCTTGGGAGCAAGGTGTTGAAATGTACTTGGCGATGCGCCGTGCGGGTAAAGATGTGGTGTTTTTACAATATGAAGATGAACCCCATCATCTGAAGAAATACCCCAATAAGCTCGATTACAGCATTCGGATGATGGAATATTTCGACCATTATCTTAAAGGTAAACCTGCGCCAACTTGGTTAAGCCAAGGCGAAGCCTATGTCGAATATAAAGCCGATGATGAGTAACCGTCTGTTTTAGGTTTATTCATAAGCAAACGCCACCGTAAGGTGGCGTTTTTTTATGGGAATAAAGGACCAAAGCGAGCGAGTTTTTACTCGAATAAGTTGCTTTCGGATTAAGATATCTGTTGAGTAACGCCTTAAACACTCGTTGGTTTAAGTTTGTGACTTGTTGGAGCCAAAAAGATCACAGCTTTACCAAGCCCGACGTGTTTTGACTTGTTATTTGTTGGTATTAGCACTGCCATAAAAAACTTGCAGAACCGTTACAGCGACAGACGAACGAATACGCCACCCCACCGCCGCCAAAATTTATTTCTGTTTCCCAGTTTGGTCCTTGTTCTAGTTGAACGACAAATTCCATTGGTTCATTACATGCAGTGCAATTAGGTGTTTCATCACCTTGAATCCATGCGGGTTCACCGGAAATTTGACCTAATACCTCTCGAGGGCTAACGCCATTTTTTTCCGCCCATTCTCTTCTTGCTGCTTCGTAGTCATCTCCATCGACCGATACTACCTGAGCTGAGTGCGCTGTATCTCGAAGCGTTTTGCCTTCAGATGGGACTTGGACAAATTCAAGGTCAAATGGTTTTATTACGATTACAGCGTTGCCGCCGCCATCAGCATCCGAATCGTCGCACATTCCAGGATCGTTTTGGCACATGAAAATTTGATGTAATTCTTCTTCAACCGAGATTTTCGCCAAAAATTGCATTGGAAGGTTACAGCAAGCACAAGTCGGCCAGTGAAAATCTTCACCTTTATTCTTAACTGGTTTTCCACCAAAAGAGGTTTCGTTCATTTCGGCTAGATCAGATTTATTTATCAATAGGTTAATCATATTAATTACTTCCGTTGTATAAATTACGCTTGAATAACGCCGAGCCACTAAACGGCTTCGGCTTAAATGAGTTATTAGGCCCCAGCTGGAGAATGGGCAGACAAGAGTCTCTCGACGTCCCGAGCACTAATGCTAGAGTCGTTGAACTCAATAGATGGGTTGCTCTCCAAAAGAGAGAGGACCTCAGCACTGCCAAGCTCGGTGCAGGGAGAATTCATGTGCTGCAAAGCCTAGCTCGCCATCGAGGCAGAACTCAAGTTTGCAGATCTCATCGCGGCGGTATCAAGCACCGGCAGCCGTTGTACAGGGTAAGCGGCGTTCTTATGTATCCCTTCAACGTCGATGTGTTCCATGGGGCCTAACATGTGATTAGTGCACGTTTATTTTGTTAGAGCAGTAAAAGTACAGAATTAACTATTTGTATATAAAGAACTTATCAGTTTCCCATTTAATAAACCATCCTGAAAACGCACATCCTCTTTTTCGAAACCGATTAACTAAAACCAAGGCTTAAATAATTAATTGATTCCAAATGCTTTTATTTTTTAGCGGTTGAGTTGAGACGTACTAATCTTGCCCTAAAATCACTCAAAAGTATCTAAATTCGAATACGACTGTATACCTTTCATGGTTAGTAGCCGTGTGATAGTTGTTGCAGATGTCGCCGTCGACCCTTTAGGGATGATTCTTGTTAAATAAATCGGTGGCTTGTCACTGGGGGAAACAATGGCAATGAATCGGTATTACATTGCCATTTGGGGATATTGTTTAAACGCTCACGATATTTAGCTTAGGGATGATAGTTATACCAGAGCCAAATCAATTTTTGCTTGAGCTTTCGGCTTCTTTGGCGGTGCGGCTAACGATATCGGTGCCAGCTTCGAGGTACTGTTTATAGGTATCATCGCCCCATGCCACGAGTTTATCGTCTTTAAAAATCAGTGGGGTGCATTCTTCTTTGGTGGTCACGCCATCGGATTTTTCATGGTGAGTACGATAAAAGAGTACTTGTAGTTGGCCATCTTTAAGGGATTTGGCTTCTGTAAAATCGGCCTTGCCAAAGAGGCTTTTGACGGTGGAAATGTCCTGTCCTAGGGTTAACTCATTTAATTTCTGGCTGTTATAGACTTGTCTATCTTCCCAATCCATTTCATCCGGGGTGGGCTCATATACCAGCACCACAACAGCGACGAAGGCGACATATGCGGCAAATATACTGCCAATAATGACCGAAGTTTTTGATTTCATTGAATCTAATTCCTTTGCATATCCAATGTACTATCTGGCAAGTCAATAAAATACGCCTTTGATGGCCTAAGGTAAACGGCTTTATTGCAACTTAGTGTTAACAAGATGCGTTAATCGAGCTGCGGCGTATTGGCGGGGCCATTGACCCTAAAATCCTTGAGGTTGATGTTTAAGGGCAAATCGATTTGTAATTGGGCTAATTTATAACTGAGGCGAGCCATATCTCGTCCTTCAGCCAGCTTCTTGGCTTGTTTCGCGCCAAGATTGGGCAGAGAAGAAAACAGCGCAGCTAGGGTTCTGAAGGTTCGCAGTAATTCTGCCGCCGATTTTGGGCCTATGCCTGCGATGCCAGGGATTTTATTGCCGCTATCACCCGCCAGTGCCATTAAATCAAGGAATTGGCTGCGATCGACGCCCAATTTTTGCTCAAGCTCAGCGATGTTGAGGTACTGCTGATTAAAATGATCCCATTGGCTGATACGCGGGTGATTGAGTTGGCTGAAGCCTTTATCGGTCGACACGATAACGGCCTCACCTTGGGCTTTGGCGGTTTTCATCGCAAGGGTAGCTATAACATCATCGGCCTCGGCTGCGGCATAAATCGATTGGATTGGTAAGCTTTTCAGGTGTTCCTGCAGTGCTGGTAAGCCCGCTGCCAGAGGCTCGGGCATAGGTTTACGGCCCTTTTTATAATCGGGGTAAAGCTGTTTACGCCAGGAGATCTCATCACCATCCCAGACAATGGCGACATGGGTCGGGTGGTGAATGCGCAGCAGTTTAGTGCAGGCGACACTCACACGCTCCGTTAAACTGTCCATATCGTTCTCATCTGGGATCGCCGCATAAATCCGGCGAACTAAGTTGAGACCATCGATAATTAAAAACTTATTCATTGGCGGTTATTGTTTTACTTCACTATTTGATAGCAGGGAACATAAGCGCTTCCCGGCAGTTTCATCCGATGTTGGGCGACAAAAGCGCCCAGCAAATTGTCCATCAGCTCCATTAAATGTGGATCCCCTTTAATGTGGAAGGGGCCTAGTTGTTCAATCTGCTTGATGGTGTCTGATTTTACATTACCCGCCACGATACCCGAAAACGCTTTACGCAAATTGGCGGCCAGTTCGGCTTTATTGGCCTGATAATGTAAATCCAAGTTGGCCATCACCTCGTGGCTAGGGATAAATGGCAATTGGAACTCCGGTTCTATCTTTAGTCCCCATTGATATTGATAGGCATCGCCAGTGGCGCGGCGATGGGTTTTCACTTGCTCCATGCCTTGCTTCATCACCCGCGCGACTTCGGCGGGATTGTCTATGATGATTTGATATTTTTGCTGCGCCTCCGACCCTAAGGTGGCGGCGATAAACTCGTCAATTTTAATAAAATAATCCGCGCTCTCACTGGGTCCTGTGAGCACCAGTGGGAAGGGGGTTTCCTGATTTTCTTTATTGAGCAAAATGCCCAAAATATACAGTAACTCTTCGGCGGTACCCGCACCGCCGGGGAAAATAATAATGCCGTGGCCTAGACGCACAAACGCCTCTAGGCGTTTTTCGATATCGGGTAAAATCACCAGCTCGTTAACAATTTGGTTAGGCGGCTCGGCGGCAATAATACTGGGCTCAGTGAGACCAATATAACGGGCATTCTTAATCCGCTGTTTCGCATGACCAATTGCCGCGCCCTTCATCGGGCCTTCCATCGCGCCAGGGCCACAGCCAGTGCAAATATCGAGTTCTCTTAGGCCAAGCTGATAGCCCACCTCGCGGGTGTATTGATATTCGACGGCATTAATACTGTGACCACCCCAACAGACGACCACATTGGGGTCTTTCATCGGTGCGATGGCGCGGGCGTTACGCAAAATATCGAACACTACGTTAGTAATATGGCTGGCGTTAGTGAGATTGATATGTTTAAGGGTGTCGTACTTGTCGCTGATGTAAAGGATATCCCGCAACACCGAAAACAAGTGTTCTTGGATCCCTGTGATAATTTGGCCATCAACAAAGGCTTGTTCCGGTGGATTGATAAGCTCTAGCTTAACCCCGCGTTCACGTTGCAGTACATTGATGTCGAAGTCGTGATATTGCTCAAATAGTGCTTTAGAATTGTCGGTCTTTAAACCCGCGGCGAGTACCGCGAGTGAGCAGTTACGATACAGTTGATATAGGGCGCTTTTGGCGCTTTTTTTGAGGCGATCAACTTCAAGTTGTGAAAGCTGATCCATGCTGCCCTTAGGGCTGACTTTTACTATCATTTATCACTCCTTCGTCTCGACAGGAGTGATAAGAGGCGACGTATAGGCGGACTTTGTTATACGTCAATCACGACCCTGTCTCTGCTTTCATGTTTTGCTTTGTAGAGTGCTGCATCGGCGCGCTCAAAGGTTTCGTGTATGAGCTCATTGCCCATGACTCGTGCAGCCCCTATAGATACTGTAACTGTAATCCGCTGATTTTTAAATTTAAATGGAATATTTTTTACTTTTTCTCTAACTCTGTTTAAAAGTTGAGCGATATCGTTATCGTCAATATCTGGCAAAATGAGCACAAATTCTTCACCGCCGTAGCGGGCGACAAACTCGGTATCCCGTAAAGAATTTTTTAATGCCATGGCGATGACCTGTAGGGTTTTGTCCCCAGTACTGTGGCCAAAACTGTCATTGATGCTCTTAAAGTGATCGATATCTGCAATCGCAATCCATAGTGGAGATTTATGACGTTGGTAATTGCGATACTCAAGCTCCATGCGCTCTTCTAGGGCGGCACGGTTAGGTAATTGAGTTAGGCTGTCCAGCAGATTGAGCTTTTGTTGTTCGAAAAGTCGTTCTTTATAGGTATTGGCCTCGTTGCTCAGCTCGTTAAGCTCTTTGCGCATGGTTTCCATCGATTTACGCAGTAAGGCTTGCTCGCGTTGTTCTAAGGCTTCTTTGCGGGCGAGTGCGGAGCGAATCGAATTGAGCTGTTCGGTTAAACGTGCTTTGAGGTCGACAATATCGTCGGTATCGATAATGGCTTCACCCACATTATCGACTCGAGAATTGATTTCACGATTGAGCTGGGTTTTTAGCTGAAAACTGCGCTGGTTGTGATTATAGGATTCACTCACCACTTCACGTACCGCGGCTAATGCATCGTTTAGGGCGTATAAAAACTCTTGTGAGGCCGATTTTTCGCGGGCGATGTTATCGAGCAGCAGAGATAAAATGGTTTGATAAGCTTCGAGCAAGGTATCGATTTCGACTTCCGATGCCAGCAGCTCTTTAATCACCAGCACTTGGTCGCGTTGATCTTTACGAAACTCAATTTCCGAAATCATTTGTGCCAACTCATGGGCGAGTTGTCTGTGCTTTGGTAACACATCTAACTTTTCAGTTTCATTAAACTGTTGCTGTAGGATGGTGTCGTAGAAGCCGATAATTTGTTTTACTTTAGGAATGTACTCCCACACCGTATGGAACGGTTTAGCGAGATCTTGCTTAAAGTAGTTAATTTCTTTTTTGAGCTTTTCTGGTACAGAGTTAACCCGTTGAATTTGGCGGACGACCTGTGCAAGCCCTGCGCGACTTTCTTCAAGTTGTACCATTACGTGGTGGTATTGGCCTTTTAATAGGCGTTCAACATCGACCAATTCAGGTAGGGCTTCATCGACTCGCTCAAAGGTATTTAAGTTATGGCGAAGTTTGGCAAGCTTATTATCCAATTCTAAGTTTTGACCTTTGCAGGCAAGACTTAAATGACCAATAAATTGGAGTAAAGTTTGTAACTTAGCATTTCTATCTTCATTGACTTCATCGAGGGCAAGTTTTGCCGAATGAAGTTTCTGTTGAAGTAATGCAAGTTGTGTAACAGTCGCGTTGGAATCCTTCATCCGGAGTATTTTCCTAACTCTGCAGGGCTAACAAGCATGACGTCCTCTGTCCAGATTAGCGGTAAACTCATATGCTTCTAATGTTATAACAATGGCGGTAGAGTGCAAATTGCTTTCCCCATGCCACGATGATTAATTGTCGATATTGATCAAATATTTTCTAATAAATGTCGATCTTGGTTATTTTCCCAGCATGGCCAAATGATGTCGTCTTTGGTTGCGCTGGTGTCGACCCTTATCAGGCCGCGTTCAATCCCTTTTTCGAGGTGCAAAAATAGCGGATCGGCAAAGAGTGTCGGTGGCACAAAATCTAAGGCTCTAAGGCTCACATAATGGCTAGTGTCATTCGGCAAACTGCGCGCGCCTGCGAGTGCCATTTGCAGGGTTTCAAACAGTAATTTAGGGGCTATTTTGATTTCTGATTTAGTCAATAGCGGTAAGCTAATCCAGCCTAAATTAAAATGATAGCCCATGCCTTTGGTATCCAGTTGTGCCCGCAGTGTTTGTAATACTCGCTGCGGTTCTTCTGCCTCGGTAAATCTTACGGCAAACAAGCCTTGACGGATCACATACACGGGCATCGACAATGCATTAGTGATATGGCCAGTTAATTGGCGTGTAATGGCATTGGCAAAATATTGGCCGTGATTCAGATCGGTACTGACATGCTCGCGAAATTCAATTAAGGCGAGGGCGGTTGTGGGCGCATTCGCAGGGCTTTGGGCGAGATCCTTTAATAGCGCGGCATATCCTTGATGGTGGGTAAAAGGCTCTTCGAGGCTTAACTGCTGCAGCATGGCGTTTTGGCGTTTGTGCTTACGGCGCTGATTGAGCAGTATGATGATCCCCACTAAGAGTACCGTCGCAATCAGGCCACTAAAGGCGAGCAATTTATTAGTATTTTTAGTGGTTTCAACCGCATCATTCAGTTTGCCTTGTAACATGCTGAGCTCGAGCTTGAGTTGCTGCTCGGCCAACACTGAGGCGGAAACCGATGGATCTTTGGCTGTGCTTTCGAGTGCTTCACTCAATTCGATAATGCGCTTTTGTGTGCTAATCACTTTAGCTTGGTCGTTGAGCTTTTCCGCAGACAGGGCGATTTGTGTCAGCGCCGATTTTTGCTCGTCCTGCAATTTTAAATCGCTGGCGAGAGCCAAAGCATTCTCGGCGTGGCTCATCATCAGCGGCCAATCTTCCTTCGATTGGGCAATCTCACCGATAAGCAGCTCGTTATAGACTAAATAGTGATGGCTTTGTTTTTCTTGAAATATCTGATTCGCCATCAATAAGTATTTGAGGGCGTTTACCTCATCATGTAGGTGTGAATAGGCTTGGCCGAGATTGTGAAAATTTAGCCCTTGCGCGATGTAGTTACCACGTTTGGCGTCGAGCTGCTGGGCATTTAGGTAGTAATCGATGGCGCGGTTCCAATCGCCCTGTTCGCCATACACCATGGCGATGACCGTCATACAGCTTGATAAATAAGTGTCGTTGCCCAGTTTTTTAAAACCTGCGGCAGCCTCATGGGCATTCTTTAAGGCTTCATCCCATTGTTTTAAATCCCGATAGACCTTCGCCAGTTGCAGCTGCAGGTGGGTTTTCATCGAAGGATAATTGGAGCGATTAGACAGGCGAATCGCTTCGCTATAGTGTTGCAACGACTTAGTGAGTTGTTGATTTTTATTGTAATAATGCCCAAGTTTCGATTCGGCCGCCGCGATAAGGTAGTCGTTTCTAAGCTTGTAGGCGATATCGCGGTAGGTATGAAAATGCATTAACGCAGGCACATCTTGGCGGATGACCAGATGCAATCCGCCTAAATGTTCATGAATGGTGTGCTTTAGCAGCATGGATTCCACATCATAACTGTCGTTAATCCGTGTCAGCGCCTCATTATAAAATGCGATGGCCTCTTGGTATTTTTGTTCGGTACGGCCGATATAACGCCCCTTGAGCATAGCGACTGTGGCTTGTTCGAAGGGACTCTGCGCTATGCTTGCCAGTAATTCAATCAGGCTATTGGCGTCTTGAAAGCCAACCTTGGATTTCACATTTGGCTCGAGATTTAACCGCGCAAGCAGTTGCAGAATATGCTCGAATTCATCACTGCTGTAACCCTGCTCTTGGGCGGCACGTTCAAATTGTTCACGATTCTTAAAGGCAATAGGAAAAGAGATGGACTGGTTAAGTCTGTCATACATCTTCTGCGGCGTTTCACGCAATTCTATTTCTTCGGCCTCAAGATCGGCAGCCTTTGTTTGAAAAGAAATAGACATCAACAAGGTCACGAAAATAACAATGAGTTTATGCATGTGTAGGTGGCCCTATATTCCCTAAGTCAAGGAACTTATTTTGTTAGCTTTTGTTAGCGCCTAATGAGGATGCTACATCGACTTGTTATACTTGGAAAAAATATAAGAAGCATAATAACAGAAGACGGAAGGAAGTCAGAGTGAAACCCAGTAGATTATCTATTTTGCTATTAAGTGTATTAGGGTCGGCTAACGTATTTGCCGATGTGGATTACAAAATTGATTTAAGCCAACCAGAACATCACCTTGCGAAGGTGAGTGTGACCTTCCCCGAGGCTAAAGCGGGTGAGTTGAATGTCAATCTTCCCGTGTGGCGTACGGGCAAATATCAAGTGTTACCTTTATCTGACGGTGTGCGTTTATTTAGCGCCACCGACGCACGAGGCAACGCGCTGCCATGGAAGCGCACCGCCAGCGGTGAATGGCAAATTGCTCTCGATAAGCCCACCAGCGTGACAGTGAATTATCAGCTCTATGCCAATGAATTAGGTCAACGTGTGCGTCATATCGATGCAACCCATGCCTATTTAGATGCCAGTGGCGTATTTATGTATAGCCCGCAATTTCGAGCCGATGCTGTCGCTGTACAATTAACGGTTCCCGAGAACTGGCAAAGTTATTCGGGTATGTCGTCAGGCAACGCGGCGCATTCCTTTGTGGCGCCTAATTATGATGTGCTGATTGATTCGCCCATCGAAACTGGCGTGAGCACTCACAAAACCTTTAGCGCCAATGGTAAAGACTATGAGTTAGTACTGTGGGGCGAAGGCAACTACGATGCCGACAACGTAGTGAAAGATTTAACCGCGCTGAGTGGTCAAGCCAAGGCGATTTGGGATGGTTATCCCTTTGAGCGTTATGTGTATATGGTGCATGCCACTAGCGGTGCGAGTGGTGCAACCGAACATTTGAACTCGACGGTCATCCAACTGCCTCGGTTTAGTTTTCGCGAGCGTAAGGACTACCTACGCTTTATCAGCACCGCCTCCCATGAGTTTATTCATACCTGGAACGTTAAAGCCTATCGTCCAGCGGGTTTGGTCCCTTACGATTATCAGCATGAAAACATGACCGAGCTTTTGTGGATTGCCGAGGGCTCGACCAGTTATTTCCAAGGTCAGTTACTGCTGCGTGCAGGAGTGATGACGCCTAAGGAGTTTTTAGAAGATCTCGCTAAACGCATTGAGAAGAGTGAGCTGACTCCCGGACGCGAAATTCAATCTGTGGCCGAGGCCAGTTTAGGAGAGTGGAGCAGCACGGGTGGTGATTATGCCATTAACCATAGTGTGAATATTTACTCTGAAGGTTATCTAGCCTCACTGGCGCTGGATTTCTCCCTGCTGACCGACTCGAATCTTGCCCACTCGTACCGCGATGTTCATCGTAAACTCTATCAGGATTACCGCGTGCCTAAGGGTTACACTGTGGCCGATGTGCAGCAAATACTGAAGGACTTATCGGGTAAGGATTATGGCCCTTGGTGGCAGAGCCATGTGAATAGTCCTCTAAGTCTTGAGTTTTCAGGCCTGTTGTCTCAGGCAGGTTTAGTGATGTCCTATGGTAAAGACTCTAAAGCTGAGCCTTTTACGGGCATGACTTTAAGCAGCGAACATGGCTCTTTAGTGCTTTCTCAAGTCTTGCGTAATGGCCCCGCTTGGCAGGCCGGTATCGTGGCAGGGGATGAGATCCTCGCGATTAATGGCTTAAAGGTCACGGCACAAGGTTTTGATAAACGCATCAAAGACTTTAAAGTGGGTGATAAAGTCGAAATCACCTTATTTAACAACGACAAAATCAAGCAAGTGGCGTTAACCTTAGGTGAGAAACAAAGCGGTAAGCTAGTGCTAAAAGGCGAAGCGAAGGCGACTAAGCAGCAAAAAGCCTTCTTTAAAGCCTGGCTTGGCATTGATTGGCCATTCGATAATAAGGGTGAGCTGCTGACGAAAAGCTAGTTGGTTTGCGATTTGAGTGAGTGGCGGCAATTAAGGTTGGCATACTTGAATCGCTCCCTCGAATCGCTGCCAATGTATTACTTCAGTTATAGAGACTAAAAAGGCGCCGCAGTGAACTAAGTTCAACTGCGGCGCCTTTATACATTATTTCGTTTGATTTAGCTTAAGCTCGTTTGGCGCTTTCGCTAAATATGGCTGTGCTTTATCAGCTTGGTTAAGCGTTAAGGCTAAGCTTGAGCCTCTTCAATGCCACCCAATGCAGAAACTAGGGCGTGCATTAGTGCGACTAATTCACTGCCCATTAAGGCAAAGTCAGCATCGAGGCGCGCCATCGGATCTTCATTACCCAACTCATCGTTACCCGCTCTAAATTCTTCGGAGAATTTTAAGCGTTTCACACTGGCATCGGATTGCAGCAGTAGCGCAATCGATTGGCCAAAGTGCAGGGCGAGCTTATGCACTTCTTTACCGGTTTCAAGGTGGGCAAGTACTTCGTCTTCTTTTAGATCTTGCTGCTTAAAGCGTACTATGCCGCCTTCATCTGCGGCTGATTTCAGCTCAGCTTCATCTTGTATTTCAAAAGGTAAGGGGGCGCTGCCATTTTTAAGCCATTCAGTTAATTGGCTTTCAATCGGTGCTTTAAAGCTTAATGGGATCACTGGCAAGCTACCTAAGGCCTTGCGTAATAAGGCTAATAATTCTTCTGCCTTAGTGGCGCTTGAACTGTCAACGAGGATCATTTCTAACTCAGGTAAAATCAGTGCGCGTGTTTGGCTGCGGCGCGAAAAAGCGCGTGGCAATAGGCTAGTGATGATTTCATCTTTTAGCGCATCTTTTTCTTTTTTGGCAAGTTTACGATTTTCTTCGTTTTCAATTTGTGCCACTTTTTCTTCTAATGATTCTTTAATTACTTGACCAGGAAGAATTTTTTCTTCTTTAGTGACACAGATTAGATGACGATTGTTGGCGCTGTGCACTAAGGTGCTGCCCTGTTTACCTAAGGCATTGGAAAACCCAAATTTGCTGACGTCTTGGCTGGCGCACGGGGAAAATGTGAAATCGGCAAGTGCGGTTTCAAGTGCTTCTGTCTCGATGGAAAAAGGTTTATTGAAACGATAAATAGTAAGATTTTTAAACCACATAAGATGCGCTCATTGGAAAAATAAAGTCGCAGTTTACGGCATAGTTGCGGCGGGGTAAACCTACCTGAAATCGTTAAATTTTGCCTTAGTTGCAGAATTCATCAAAATGTAACATTGAGAAAAACTCAGCTATAACCCTTGGTGTTAATGGGTTTTGTCTTTTGTAGGTGGTGCGGTTTTATGGTGGTAGTCCTAAGTTGTCACAATTGAAATAAAACTGAAACAGATTCATTGCAAACTTTCGGTCGTTCCAAACCAATAACCAAGACGAACATAACGTCGAAAGGATTAAATGATGAACGTTTTTTGTAAAACTCTACTTGCTTCTGCGCTAGCTTCTGCAACTCTGGCTTCTGCTTATGCCGCTGAGCCACTGACTGTTTATGGTAAGTTGAATGTTAGCGCTCAATCAAACGATGAGAATGGTGACGCTACAACAACTATTCAAAGTAATGCTTCTCGTTTTGGTGTGAAGGGTGATTTCGAATTATCAAGTTCACTTACCGCTTTCTATACTGTTGAGTATCAAGTAGATACTGGTAATGCATCAAGCGACAACTTTACTGCGCGTAATCAATTTGTTGGTTTAAAAGGCGACTTTGGTTCGTTCTCTGTTGGTCGTAACGATACTTTGCTGAAGATTTCTCAAGGTGGTGTTGACCAATTCAATGACTTTATGAATTCTGGTGACCTGGCTAAATTGTTTAAAGGTGAAGTTCGTGCTGCGCAAACGGCAACTTACTTAACCCCTTCCTTTGGTGACTTTGTGTTTGGTGTCACTTATGTTGCGGAAGGTAATGATGTTAAAAGTCAATTTGCTCAAGATGGTTTCAGTGCTGCCGCCATGTATGGTGACGCTAAGTTAAAGAAAACCGCTGTCTATGCAGCCCTTGCCTACGATTCTGATGTGTCTGGATATGAAATCGTGCGCGCTAGCTTACAAACCAAGTTAGCAGGCATCACATTGGGTGGTATGTATCAGCAGCAGGAACAAACGTACAAATACAATGCAACAACGGGCCAACCAGTTGAGGTGTCTGCAGACAGTGCGACTGGCTACCTGTTAAGTGCTGCTTATGATATCAATGCTGTGACATTAAAAGCCCAATACCAAGACATGGAAGACTTAGGTGATTCATGGTCAGTGGGTGCGGACTACAGCTTAGGTAAGCCAACGAAAGTGTTTGCTTTCTATACTAACCGCTCTATGGAAGCGTCTAACGACGATGACAAATACATCGTTGTTGGTTTAGAACACAAGTTCTAATCTCAGTATTAAGATTGAATTAAGGAAGCTTCGGCTTCCTTTTTTATTTTTAGCCCAAAACCACCTACTTCAGTAGGTGGTTATCATCATTTGAGGCTTTGCCTGTATACCTACCCATGTTAAATGCATCTTTGATTTTTAGCGAAGTCAAAAGAGGCAAATAACATGAGTAGATACGAGCAAGCATCGCATGTGTTCTGGCGATGTCAATATCATATAGTCTGGACACCAAAGTACCGCTTTCGGATATTGAAAGGTAATGTCGGAAAAGAGGTTTATCGATGCATTCAGGTTTATTGCCATCAAATGGGATGCATAGTCATGGAGCTAAATGTTCAAGTTGACCATGTTCATTTAGTAGTGAAGGTACCTCCGAAGATATCTATATCGAATTTAATGGGGGCGTTAAAAGGTAAGATAGCTTTGAAAATATTCAGTAAATTTCCTTACCTACGTAAGAATAAACTTTCGGGAAATCATTTTTGGCAGAGAGGATACTTCGTCGATTCGATTGGAATTAACGAGGAAATAATCCGTAGATACGTTAGGCATCAAGAGAAAGTAGAGCGGCAAGAGCAGGGTCAACTTGCTCTTGAATAAAGGCCCCCTTTTAGGGGGTTAAAACAAAGCCACCTTCTTCAGAAGGTGGATTCTTTACTGCGATAAACAAACAGTTATATAAACTTAATATGACAATCATCGCTACTATATAGCTTGTGCGGCACACTTATTCATAAATCTGTAATAAAAATGACTAATAATAGCCGTGTTGACATTCACTGACAGAAAATCACCTATGACTGCAAGGATATTGATAGTAGAAGACGAGTTAGCTATCCGCGAGATGCTGACTTTTGTAATGGAACAGCATGGGTTTACCACCTCTGCGGCAGAAGATTTTGATTCGGCCATTGCGCTGCTAAAGGAGCCTTACCCCGATCTGATTTTGTTGGATTGGATGTTTCCTGGAGGAAGCGGTATTCAATTGGCTAAACGCCTCAAGCAGGATGAGTTTACCCGTCAGATCCCCATTATTATGCTCACCGCCCGTGGAGAAGAGGAAGATAAGGTTAAGGGCCTCGAAGTGGGCGCCGATGACTATATCACTAAACCTTTCTCACCCAAGGAGTTGGTGGCACGTATCAAAGCGGTGCTACGCCGTAGCGCGCCGACCCGTCTTGAAGAAACGATTGACGTACAAGGATTGTTACTCGACCCCGTGAGTCACAGGGTAAGTGTTGGCGATACCGTACTCGATATGGGGCCAACGGAATTCCGTTTATTACACTTCTTTATGACACATCCTGAACGTGTTTACAGCCGCGAACAGCTGCTTGATAATGTGTGGGGCACAAACGTATATGTCGAAGACCGAACCGTTGATGTGCATATTCGCCGCCTACGTAAAGCGGTTGAAGAGTCGGGCCATGATCGTCTCATTCAAACGGTTCGTGGTGCGGGTTATCGTTTCTCAACACGTAGTTAGTGCCAAATAAGAGATAGGCACAGGTTAGCTTTTCGGCTATCTTGTGCTCCTCTTATTTAGCCTGATGTTTGGGTTTATTTATGTTCGACTCTTATTCAGGGTACCGGTTGTTTACGCGCTTAGCCGTATTTTTACTGCTTTGTTTGCTCATTGGTTTATTGGTAGGGAAACCCCTCTGGATACTGATCATTGGATTGCTAGGGCTAGTGTTCTGGCATTACCGTCAGTTAGCGCGACTTAATTTTTGGTTATGGCGAGATAGAAAATTAACGCCTCCCCAAGGCACTGGCAGTTGGGAAGGCGTATTTAATGGTATTTACCGCCTGCAAGGTAAAAATCGTCGCCGAGTCGGTCAATTGGCGGCTCTACTTGGGCGTTTCCGTCAAGGCGCTGAAGCCTTACCCGATGCAGCAGTCGTGCTCGACTCAGAGCATAATATCTTATGGTGTAATAAATTAGCTCAGCTGATGTTGGGATTCGTTTGGCCACAGGATAATGGTCAACGAATCGATAATTTAATTCGTCATCCCGATTTTTCTGCCTATATCAAAGCGGCTGAATATAAGGAACCCTTAGAGCTGGCTTCGCCAGTATCGGAGCGGCGTTTACTCGAAATTCGTATCATGGCCTATGGCGATCGGCAGTTACTGTTGATTGCCCGCGATATTACACGGATAAGACAACTCGAAGGCATGCGTAAAGAATTTGTCGCCAATGTGTCACACGAACTCAAAACCCCGCTCACTGTATTGCAGGGCTATTTAGAGATGATGCAAAGCATGGCGGAACCCGATTCGATGAACGCTAAGCCCTTAGCCTTAATGCAGCAGCAGACTCGGCGAATGCAGTCGATGGTCGAACAATTACTGGTGTTATCGCGTATCGAAGATGCAGTGGATATTAATCTTGAGAACACGGTAAACATGTCGCAGCTAATGGAAGTTTTAAAGGAAGAAGCTAAAGCATTAGCGCAGGATAAATATGAGTTAAGTTTCCATTGTGAGCCGGGATTAGATTCCCATGGCAATGAGCTACAGCTTAGAAGTGCTTGCTCTAACCTGATTTCTAATGCGATTCGTTACACTGAGCCTGGTGGTAAGATTACGGTGCAGTGGCGTAGCGTTGCTACTGGCGGTCTCTTCAGTGTGACAGATACCGGGGAAGGGATTGCACCGCAGCATATCAATCGCTTAACCGAGCGTTTTTATCGAGTTGACAGCGCGCGCTCACGGCAAACGGGGGGCAGCGGCCTTGGTTTAGCCATTGTGAAACATGCGTTAAGTCATCATCACAGTGAGCTTAATATCAGCAGTGAATTAGGAAAGGGTAGCACTTTCAGCTTTATGATCCCGCAGCATTTGATTGAACGTAAAAAATAATTGCTATTTACTGTAACGTTATTTTTTATATTAAAAACAGGCCATTATGGCCTGTTTTGTTTTTTATCGGGTTTGAATCGGCGGATTTTTTATAAAAATGTGTTTTGTCATCTAAGTGTCACATCTTGGACATAGAATTGTCATTGTAGCGGTTGATACTGGCTGCGTCTGAAGAAACTTAAGTTAGAAATTAGTTAGCTTATTACTGGAGCACATAATGAAACTGAAAAAGCTTGTCGGCGCGATGACCCTCACAGCCGCTGGTGTATTCTCTGCCACTGCAATGGCATCTGTTGATCAATCTCTGCCAACTTACGAGAAAGCAAGTGGTGTATCAGGCAACCTTTCGTCTGTAGGTTCAGATACTTTAGCCAACATGATGACTCTGTGGGCTGAAGAATTTAAACAGATGTATCCTAACGTCAACATCCAAATTCAAGCTGCTGGTTCTTCTACTGCGCCACCAGCGTTAACCGAAGGTACTTCACAATTCGGCCCAATGAGCCGCAAGATGAAGCCTAACGAAGAAGAAGCCTTCGAAAAGCACTACGGTTACAAGCCAACAGCAGTGCGTGTTGCGATTGACGCTCTAGCGGTATTCGTACACAAAGATAACCCAATCAAAGGTTTAACTGTTGAGCAAGTTGACGGCATTTTCTCTTCTACTCACAAGTGTGGTAGCAGCGATATCCAACGTTGGGGCGAGTTAGGTCTTGACGGTAACTGGTCAGCAAAAGACGTACAACTGTACGGTCGTAACTCAGTATCTGGTACTTACGGTTACTTCAAAGAGCAAGCTCTGTGTAAAGGTGACTTCAAGGCCAACGTAAACGAGCAACCAGGTTCTGCTTCTGTGGTTCAGTCAGTTTCTCAATCACTGAACGCTATCGGTTACTCTGGTATCGGTTACAAAACTGCCGGCGTGAAAGCTGTTGCTATCGCGAAGAAAGGTAACGAGTTTATCGAAGCGACTGCAGAAAACGCAGCTAACGGTACTTACCCATTATCACGTTACTTATATGTCTACGTGAACAAGCAACCAAACAAAGACTTAGCACCAATGGAAAAAGAATTCATCCGTTACGTGCTGTCTAAGCAAGGTCAGCAAGTGGTTGAAAAAGACGGTTATGTGACTCTGCCTAAGAGCGTAGTTGCTAAAGATTTAGAACAGTTAGGTATCCGCCTCTAATTCTTAATCGCTAAACCATTAAGGGTCTCTTCGGAGGCCCTTTTTGTTTTGGGAAGATTCATTGCAGCTTAAAACTGAAAAAGGGGCATAAAAAAAGCAACCTAATAAGGTTGCTGTAAATTCCAATTCGGAATCCGGGGACGGTCGCGCTAGAAACCATCTAAAGGAGAATGATGATGAACGAAGAAACTCATTGCAAAGATTCGGTTCATAATATCTGACTCAAGGGCGTGAAATTAGTTCAGCAAAAATAGAAAATTTTCGAAAATATTTTTCCTTATAACCTTTATGCATTGAAAAATATGTAAATTTTATTTTTACAGCTTAACTCAAGTCGATGATGGCACGTTATCGACTCAAGCAATGTTACAAAATGCGGATGCGGGAAAGGTTTATTCGATTGCGCAGGAGTTAATCAGCGACCGATAATAGGGTTAGCTCATTTACCGATAACAGGTCGCTTAACAGATGCCGCCAGAAAACCAACCAGTCCCTATTGAACCCCAAACCTGGGATCATAACCGAGATTACCATTCCTTTGCTAATAGCGACCAAGTACAGGTCGCGCACTTATCCCTCTCGCTTAAAGTCGATTTTGTGACTCGTCGTTTGCAGGGGAATGCAACGCTGTCGCTGCGCTATCTAGAATCACAGGTTGGCGAGCTATGGCTCGATAGTCGCGACTTACACATTTTATCGGTCACGACTGAGGATGAAACGGCGCTGGCATTTCATCTTGAAGCGGCTGATGAGATTCTCGGGCAGAAATTAGTCATCCAGTTACCCCAAGAGCTGTGCGAACAAGTTTGCATTCGCTACCACACCTCGCCGGAGGCTGAAGGGTTGCAGTGGCTTACACCTGAACAAACAGCGGGCAAAGCATTACCTTATCTCTTTAGTCAGTCTCAGCCCATTAATGCTCGCAGTTGGATCCCCCTGCAGGATACGCCAAAGGTGCGAATAACCTTCGATGCGCACGTCGAGGTGCCAAATGGCATGCGTGCCGTGATGAGTGCAATGAACGACCCGGATACACTGCTCGAGGGGCAATTCCAATTCGAGATGGAAAAGCCCATTCCCACCCATTTGCTGGCTTTAGCGGTGGGCGATTTAGCCTTTCAAGCCATAGGTCCGCGCAGCGGCGTGTATACCGAACCTTGCATGCTAGAGGCCGCGGCTACTGAGTTTGCCGATACCGAGCATATGCTGGATGTGGCGCAATCACTCTTAGGCCCTTATGCCTGGGGGCGTTATGACATGATCATCTTGCCACCGAGCTTTCCCTTTGGTGGCATGGAAAACCCGCGTCTAGCCTTTTTAACCCCAACCCTGATTGCGGGGGATAAAAGCTTAGTGTCGACCGTGGCCCATGAGTTGGCACACTCGTGGACGGGCAATTTGGTGAGCAATGCCACATGGCGCGATCTCTGGTTGAATGAAGGCTTTACAACCTATTTCACCAATCGAATTGTCGAAGCCGTTTATGGTAAGGAGCAGGCCGAGCTGGAATGGGTCATTGAATTTGGCCGATTAACCGAAGAAATGGCCATGTTACCGCGTCACAGGCAAACGCTGCCCGCTAATGTGCAGCAGGCCGATCCTAATTTGGCCTTTAACCGTTTTACCTACGATAAGGCATCGATGTTCGTTCATGAGCTAGAGCATCGCCTCGGCCGCGCCGAATTTGATAAGTTTCTGTTTGCCTATGTGCAGCACTTCGCCTTTAAGGCGATCACCACAGAAGTGTTTGTCGAATATGCGAAAGCCGCTTTAGTCGAAGCCTATCCCGATAAAATAAACGAAGCTGAGTTGCAGGAATGGATTTATGGCGAAGGGTTACCGCAAGGTTATGTGGGGCCCACATCACGAAGTTTAGATAAGGTCGATAGCGCCTTGGATGACTTCTTACAGGGCAAAGCGGCCAGCGAGCTTAAGGTTAAGGGCTGGCGAGTCCACCATTGGCAATACTTTTTGACTCAATTGCCCGAAGTGGTGTCGCAGGTACAACTGATGGATTTGGACGATACCTTTAAGTTCACCGAGTCTACTAACGCTGAAATTGCCTGCGATTGGTTTAGGGTCGCTATCCGCAATCATTACGACCCCGTGCTGCCCGCCTTAAGTGCGTATTTACAGCGCATTGGCCGCGGTAAGTTTGTCCGCCCACTTTATGCTGAATTGCAGGTTGCGGGTTACCACGCTGAGTTACAACAAATCTATGCCAGTGCGCGGGCGGGATACCATCCTTCGATTCAAGTGCAACTGGATAGAATGCTGAAGGGGTAAAATACAGATAAAAAAAATGGCAACCTAAGGTTGCCATAAAAGAATCAAAGTAGGAGACAAAGGAATGCAGTGCGCTAGCGTGTATTCGATTGTTTCCCAAAAGGGAGATGATGATGAACGACCAACCAATTCGACTCTATGCAATAACTTGAAACTGTTTCATTGAATTAAACGGCGGGTTTTATCCATTTAATCCTTTGCTAAACTTTTCATTTAGCAATCAATTCTGCATCAAAGCGGATTTGTTAATCCTTACATATAGTCAGACTAAGACCTTTTGATAAAGTTCAGTTGGCGGCTAAAAAAATTTAAATTTATTTTTGGGCTTGCTGACATCAGCAAATTGAGTCGCTGGGGAGCAGCTACATTTATTTTACATATAAAACATAGACATAAAAAAAGGCAACCAATTGGTTGCCTAGTGACCTATTCCTAGGTCAAGGGGGCTGCGCTAGAAGCCCCAGGGAGAATGATGAACATGAAAAAGACATTCGCTGTTCAATATGTTTGAGGGACTTATAGAATTAAAGTTCCATCGAAAATAAAAAATAACTTAAATTTTTTATTTAATAATAAAATTTCAATGGGATAGCGTGCGGATTATTTTAAAAGCGCTTCTATCTTGTCGCTAATGGCCTCTGGTTTTGTGGTTGGCGCAAAGCGAGCGACCACTTCGCCCTGACGATTAATTAAGAATTTAGTGAAATTCCACTTAATGCGTTCCGTGCCTAATACGCCTGGCGCCGCTTTTTTGAGGTACTGGTATAAAGGGTGAGTGTGCTCACCGTTTACCTCGATTTTCGAAAACAGTGGAAAGCTCACGCCAAAGTTGAGTTCACAAAAACTTTGGATGCCTTTCTCGTCGGCTTTTTCTTGGGCGCCAAACTGATTGCATGGGAAGCCTAAAACCACCAATCCCTGCGCTTTATATTTTTGATAGAGCGCTTCTAAGCCCTTGTACTGTGGTGTAAAACCGCACTCACTGGCGGTATTCACAATTAAGATCACTTTGCCTTGATATTGCGCCAGTGCCGTTGGATTACCTTGAATGTCGTTTGCGCTATGGCTATAGATAGTCGATGTCATCATTACCTCCTTAGGTGTGGTGATTAGCATAAATAATAGTTTGATTGTTATCAATTGATTTGTGTGCAATTTATTTTGCGGGTTTGCTAATCTTCTTCAATATCAATATAGTTACGCTAATTTTTATCTCAGCAGAAGGGCGTTTATGTGACTGAACATGAAGCCGAATACGAAACAAACACACAGGCCGATGTCGGGCAGGTTGTTCAGCAACTCACTGAAGTTGAAGGTGAAGAACAGGCTGAAGTGTTCAGTGAAATCTTAAATGAAGCTGAGCCTGGCACGGTTGCCTTAGTGCTAGAGTCCTTACCCTTAGACGAGCGTTACGAGCGTTGGCAACAGGTTGAGTTTAGTGACCGTGTGACAGTGCTGAGTTTAATGCGCGCCGATCCGCGTATGGGGATCCTAAAGCAGATGCCCGACAATGAGGTGGATCTGCTGTTTGCGCAGCTCAGTCCTGAGGATTTGATTGAGTGGAGTGATTATCTCCCTGAAAGTTTTACCGACCGCGCCTTGGCGCAAATGGGCGAACGTCAGCGGCAGCGCTTCGAGTTGTACGACCAATACTCTGAAAATGAGATTGGTCGTTATACCGATCATCAAATGTTAGTGCTCAGCGATAAGGCGACTGTGGCCCAAGCGCAGCGATTTTTCAGACGAATAGAACTCGACTGTAACGACAACTTATTTATCGTAGATGAGGCGGATAAATACCTAGGTACGGTCAGACGTTATGATATTTTCAAGCATGATCCCTCTGAACCGCTGATTTCACTGTTATCGGAAGATAGCCGCGCCTTAACCGCAGATACGACGCTACTCGATGCCGCCGAGGCAATTGAACACAGCCGCGAAATTGAGTTACCGGTTATTGATGAGGCAGGGGAGCTGATTGGCCGTGTCACCCTGAGGGCCGCTACCGCCTTAGTGCGTGAACATTACGAAGCGCAATTAATGGCGACCGCGGGTATGGATGAGTCCGACGACTTATTCGCCCCGATCATCAAAGGTGCGCAGCGCCGCGCCGTGTGGTTAGGGATTAACTTACTCACCGCATTTTTGGCCTCTGCAACCATTGGCTTATTTGAGAACGTCTTATCGCAAGTAGTGGCACTTGCGGTGTTGATGCCGATAGTGGCGTCCATGGGCGGGATTGCGGGGAGCCAGTCGCTCACCTTGATGATCCGCGGTATGGCGATGGGGCAGATCTCTGCGGGTAACTTATTCTCGTTAATGAAGAACGAGTTAGGCATTGGCTTAGTCAATGGTACCCTGTGGGCAATTGTGATTGGACTCGTGGCGGGCTGGTGGTTTGCCGACAGCACCATAGGCATAGTGATAGGTTGCGCGATTTTGATCAATATGGCGGTCGCGGCGCTGGCAGGGGTGTTTGTCCCTATGGTGTTGCAGCGCTTTAACCAAGATGCGGCGCTCTCAGGCTCAGTGATTTTAACCACAGTGACCGACGTGGTGGGTTTTTTCACTTTCCTCGGCATGGCGACGATACTGTATCTCTAAGTGGATGTTGGTTGTTTAACTCAATTGTATGAATCAAAACGATATTCAATTTGTCCTTTGCCAAAACGCAGCCGAATTAGCGGCTGCGGCGGCCTTAATCGATCAACGGGATGACAATGCGCATCCCCTCGACCATCAGGCCTTTGCTCTGTCCCGCGCTGTAATATTGGCGAAAACCCTTGAGGGTGAGATGGTTGGCTGCGCGGCGATTAAGGCGGGTTCTGGCTCCGTTGGTGAGTTAGGCTATCTGGTGGTCTCGCCTTTGTACCGCCGCCGTGGCATAGCCCAAGGGCTTACCCTTAAGCGGATTGAAGTGGCTAAAGCGCTGGGGATAACCCTGTTATTTGCCACCATTCGAGATGAAAACAACGCCAGCCGAGTGAATTTACTCAAGGCCGGATTTCACTTTTGGCGGAATTATTTAAGTATTAGAGGAACGGGGAATACCGTCGGTTGGTATTACTTAGCCCTCGAAGATAAGCTGGATATCGATGGCATAATGCAATCCCTCGTTGGAGATCGGGTTCCAGTAAGTTAAATGTTTCTAAATTGTTTGCTTTAAGTTTTGCTTGTGTTTTTTACCGGTTTTCGTTTGGTTTCAAATTCAAAAATCTTTGCGACTCTCTGCTAAATATGCAGATTTTCTTTTTTTATTCGGTATGATTCGCGCCATTACCCACAGTCATTATTGAGGTGTTTTTATGGCTAAGTTCAGAGTAGCAAGTGTCTTATTATTGAGTGCAGCCGCGCTGCAGGTGAATGCGTCAGAATTTAATCTTGGGTTAAACAACGATGTGGTTTCTACCGAGTTAGAGCTGCAAGTGAATAAAGATGTCAATGCAGTATTAGGATATATTTATTCAGACGATAGCGGTCATATTGCCCAAGGCGCAATGCACATGACCCATGATGCGGGTGTGCATCATTTTGAAGTTGGCGCTAAGTTAAGCCAGTTATGGGCAGATGATGCGCCAAATGGTAGCACTGTGTCAGTGGGTGGTCGTTATGCCTTGGCGTTAGGGCCAAACATCTCTTTGCATGCCGCGGCTTACTATGCGCCATCGGTATTGTCTTTCGGTAATGTCGATGGTCAATACGAATTGGATTCAAAGGTACAGTACCGTGTGAACCCTAATATGGCGTTCTATGTCGGTTACCGTAAGATTGCCTTCGAATATGATTACGCCCGTGATTTCACCTTCGAAGATGGCGTTTACATCGGCGGTAAGTTCCGCTTCTAATCTCGCCTTATTGAGTGGCCTATACAGAGGCCACTTCGCTGTCAAAGCCGGCCAAGGTTAACTTCGCCGGCTTTTCCATTTGGCTTTCAGTTCGCTGTAGCTTGGCAGGATGGAGGAGAAGATCACCAGTCCTATGCCAATACACACCACAATGCTTAAGTGCTCATCCAAAAACCACCAACCAAACAATGCGGCAAAAATAAGGCCTGTGTATTCCACGGGCGCCATTTGGCTGGCATCGGCGCGCCGATAGGCGTGGATGATGAAGTAGGTCATGCCGATATAAAACAGGCCTAAGGTCAAACCAACTTGGGCGACGGGTAGGCTAAAGTCGGCGCCTTCGTACCAGGTTGCCGGTATCAGAAAAACCATGGCAAAGGCATTAGACCAAAAGAGTGTTGAAAAGGGATGCTCATGGGTTGAATATGCCTTCAAAATGAGGCTGTTGGTTGCTGAGGTCATAGCTCCAAAAAAGGCTAGACCGATATAGAGGTTAAATTCTGTCGGCTGGCTTATCAGCAAAATCCCTGTAAAACCAATAATCCCCGCGACGGTGCGGCGATAACCAATACGCTCATTTAAAAAGAAGGCGGACATTAGCAACAGTAACAATGGGGAGGTATAAATGACCGCAGTCACAGTCGCCAGCGGTAAGTGCAGCACCGCTAGCATAAAGATGGCATTGCCTAAGCCGATTAACAGTGCTCGGCTCAAGTGCACCTTGTAAAAGGGGCTTAACTTAAGGTTCCCCTGTAGTCGCCAAACAAAAGGTAACACCAAGAGCGTGGCGAATAATTGGCGATACAGCACCAGTTGAAACACGGGGGCATTCGTTTCAAGCAATTTAACCAATAGGTTACCGCTGGCAATCAACAACTGGGCAGCTAGAATCATCAATAAGGGTGCCATAGGTATCCAAGTTAACGGCTGAAATGGTGGCTAAGCTTTTACGCACTAAGTGAACGACCAAAATATCATCATAAGGTACCCGATTGCCGACTAATTTAGTCTAATCAATTGTAAAAAATAAAATGTAGTCATAAAGTTAACACTCTAAAATGATTTTCTGCCTGGAACTAGACGCTGGTATATAAACCAAGATACCTATGAGCAAAACTAACTTACACAATTTCTGGTGCTTTTTGCTGCTTCTTTGGACATTTAGTCCGTTTGCCTTGAGCGCTGAAATTGCGTTGGATTCCCCCTATTTATTCCACGCCGATGATAAACAACAGCCACCGGCTGATTTTAATCAAGTGACTCAATGGATGAGCCAGCTCGAAGAGGCCAGTTCGGTGAGCCTTGCGGGGGGCGATTATTGGATGGTGTCTCCCGTGATGGTCAACAGTCGCCAAAACCATTGGGTGGTGGATGCCAGTAATTCCATTGTCGAATCGGTCGATTATTGGTTGCTCGGCAGCGATGGTTCAGTGCAGTTTGCCCAGAGTGGTTACTATGCGCCCTATGAGTTTTTATTCGATTATGGCCGTAAAGTTAAGCTCAATATGGGGACGGATTATTGGTTAGTGACTCGGCTGAGCAGCCGATATTTTTCCTCTGCACCTGAGCTAGCTATTGAGTCGGAAGAAGTACACCAACTGACCACGGATCGAATGGCCTTGGCCATAATGATTTGTTTAGGTGGATTGTTTTTTATTGCGCTGTACAATTTGCTGATTTATATCTCTATTTTTGATAAAGCCTTTCTATATTACGGCCTGTATGTGTTGACCTATTTTGGTGGTTGGGCCTTGACCTTCCATTTGCCTGCGCACCTATTCAACTTTCATCAGCTTGAGCTGCATCATCTGTTTTTTATCAGTTTGCCGATATTTAACATTCTGTTCTACAAACACTTCTTACAGCTTCCCAGCTATTCACCGCGATTATGGCGCCTTAGCAAGTACCTGTTAATCGCCTGCATTTTAGCCCTGCCAACCAGTGTGTTGTTATTGTCCTATACCGCGATTATTGCCTCAGTACTAATCATGCTGTGGATTGCACTGGCCATTACCTGCGGCAATGTCTGTTTAATGAAAGGTTTTGCTCCAGCGCGTTATTTTATTATGGCTTTTAGCTGCTTATTGCTGCCAGCGTTAATTATTCTTCCTGGCAATATGGGGATCACCCCCGATTTTATCGAACATGCCGAGTTTGCCACGCTGCTGGGCGGCACAGTGGATGCTCTGTTGTTATCTCTCGCCTTAGCGAACAAGCTTAAACTGCTATCCGAGGAACGTAAGGCGCATATCGAAGAGTTAGGAATCGCTTGGGAAAAGGCTAGGCTCGATGGCTTAACCCGAGTGGGTAATCGCTATGCCTTTGATGAGTTTATGAATTCACAATTGGCCTTTGGCAATAAAGTGGTTCAGCCAATGGCTTTGGTGTTACTCAATGTCGACAGCCTTAAAATGGTGAACGATACCTTAGGCCATCAAGAGGGCGACCGTTTACTGCAACACTTAGTACAGGTTTTGCAGGCGACTAATATTGCCCACCTTAAAATTTATCGGATCAGTGGCGATGAGTTTGTGCTGATCCTGCCCGCAAATGGTATGGCAACCTTAACGATCTGCTTGAGGGGCTTAACGACGCAATTTGCCGCTGAGGGCTTAAAGGATTGCCAGTTTAGTTTTGGTTTTGCTATCAATACCGATGTGGCCGAGCCCCACGAGTGGCTTCGCAGCGCCGATAGCAGTTTGTATCAGTCGCGGATGGAAAAGCGCCGTCAGGAATACGCCGATACCCGCGCGGGCGAGATAGTCTCGATTTAGAGTGTCTATTAAAAGAGCCTCCATTTAATCGAGCGCCTCTTTAAATTTGAACACATACAACACATACAAATAGTTGGATAAAAAAGGGGCTGCATAATGCAGCCCCTTGGCATTTAGGCGAAGTCCTTTTCGCCTTTGATAATGGCCGGATGTCCGCAGATGGCTTTGGCAGTATGCATACCCGCCATCGTTGCTGCCTCCACACAACCAGCGTTGAGCCCGGTTTTAATCCAATCTCCCGTCATATACAGATTGTCGATACCTGTACCATCCGTGGTGATCCGATATTGAGAGCTGCCTTTCACTGACAAGACATAACGCTCGGAAGGATCCACATTGGCGCGCCAATATTGACTATCGAATCGCGCCTCGCCTTGGCGCTGCTGTTCATCGTGCAACCATTCCCAGGGGAAGCTGTCGCCAACCTGCTGCCACAGCTTATGAATTTCCGTATTGAGTTGATTGATGGCGCCAGCCTTGGCTTCGGCGGTTTTGCGCTGTTGAAAACCAATATCCGTGCGCGGAGGATAAGCATCCACAGGCAACGCCGAGCAGAAATAGCTGGCATTTTTTGGCTCTATGCCCCGCCAGTCTTCTTTATCGAGCAATTGGTCCATCGATGCCCACGTATCGAAGGGCTCGGTAAAGCCTGATAAGACGGGCTGTTCGTCATCCTCTGAATAATTGGGCCAACCTATACCATTAAGATCTTGATTCATCAACAGTTGATAGGCTTGGGTTGCGACTGTCTGCACTTTATCGACACAGGTTTTGAGCGCCGGACTCTGCGCCATAACCTCGCTCGCCACATGGGGGACCGATCCTAATGACAGACCAAAAATCACTTTGTCGAAGTCCACGCCTTTTTGCAGACGTTTTTTCGGTAGTGCCTGACCAAATTGCGCCTCGTACAGATTGTCCCAATCGCTCCAGAAGTGCTCAAGATTAATATCATGGGCTTTTAGCAATGCGGCTTGATCAGGCTCTAGCTGGTCGTAATTGGGCGTGCTGGGCCAGCAGGCTAAGCCTTTGACATCCACGAGTGGATTGTAGTCTTTAACCGACGGTGCCAGTGCGACTTGCTCAGTGATTTCAATCGCTTGAATGCTGTTGTCGCGACATTCTAAATTATCAACCCGATTGAAGAAGTGGAAATTAACGCCGCGCCGTTTCAGCACTTCATAGTAGGGGGTAAAGACCACATCGCCCATACCCGCCTGCATTTTCCACATAACTCCGCCTTGATAACACAGGGCGATACGCAACATGGAGCGGATGATAGTCCCCGCTTCGACATTGGGTTTGTCGAAGTTGCCTTTTTCGTAGGCAAACACCAGATCATAAAAACCGCGTACCGGCGCGCTGTCGACCGTGTATTGTTGGCTGGCGCCGTGTTTAGTTAGCCATTCGCGGTAATCATAGTCGTTGATGGCATCGAAGCCCTTTTCAAACACATCATCGGCAAACATTCCTTTTAAGATGCTTAAGCCTAAGTCGACGGCAATATACAAATGGCGTAACTCATCGTTAGTGTCTAAATGGTCGCTAAAGCGCTTAACCAACCTTTGGTGCAGGGCATCGACGGCTGATTCGACCAAACCATCGTCACTCTCGCTGTGAACATGCTCATCGCATTCGCGGCCAATCATTTGATTAAAATGGCATTCGAGCTTGTCACCTAGGGCGTCTAGGGATTCCATCGCATCATCGACCGAATCCTCTAACTTATCCTTCAGCCGTTCAAACCAGCTGATATCGAGCCAGTTTTTCGGTGTCGCCATGGCTTTTTCATCGGCTTCCAGCAGGGAGTCCATGTCCTTTAGCCATTTTTTTATCCAAGCAAAGGCGGCCTTAACTACCTTCCAGAAGGTTAAGGTTTCGGTGCCATCTCCAGGGATCCCTGGGAGTGTGGGGAAGGTGATTGGCCAGCTAACGGAGCGGCCATTAATTTCTTCCTGAAGCACAATAAAATTATGGGGTTTAAAGGCATCGAAGAAGGTCGCCAGTGGCGCTTCGGGCGGGCGGTCTAATTCTTCATAGGCTTTACGCATCAAGGCGCAGGCATTCTGGTAAAAACCAAACCAGATATGCAGGCCATGCTCTTCAATCCGTTGTCCCATAGCGGCATTACGGCCACTTGCGCCCTTGCCGCCGATTCGCCAGCCTAATTGATAAACATCAATTTCATATTGGTTCTGCCAACCGGGTCTGTCGGTGAGATAACAGGCGGCGGTCATGGCGGCGACACCTCCGCCGAGAATGGCAATTTTTTGTTTTTTGATTTCAGAGTTATCGACCAGCACTTCGCCAGGTGGTACTTCAAAGTCAAAGTTCACATGGTAGGGCAGTAATACATGCTGCTCGCCAACCTCGACGCCTAGGGTCTCTTTGAGTGGGAAACTGGCATTATCAAAAATGGTGGCGACAAAGTCATTTTCCAGCAGGGCAACACTGTGCACTTTGTTGACCTGTGCGGGCGCCGCCGTAATCGCCTGATAAACCGCTTTTTGGCCTGACGCATCCGGAAACTGCTTTAAAAACACTTGGTCGATAGCGGGCTTAAACAGCAAGTGAAACAGTTGCTCCTCACCTAGCTTATCCAGCTCTGGAATAAAATCCGTTTGTTCTTTAAAGAGCTGCCAGGTTTGGGCTATGGCTTCTAGCGTGGTGAGCTGCGCCTCGGGCTTAGCATTGCAATTCACCTCAATCAGCGGGTGCATGGCAAGTTCAGTGTCAGGGCTAAAGTGTAAGAAGCTCTTTGTTGCCAAGGAGAGGCGAGTTAATGGCTCCCCGACCGCGGGCATAGTGTATTCACACAAATACTTGGGATAACCGAACAACTCGCGGCCATTGATCAGGGCCATCGCATCATTTACCCAAATGTGCAGCGGCTGAAAATACACATGGCTGATGGATGCGCTGTTGCTATTGTCTTGGCGACCGACCATGACCCAAGTGATGATGTCGGTTTCTTGGATCCAACCTTTGGCCCTGTCGGTCGGGTGCTCTGAATAGGCTTTCTCGATTTGGGTAAAGGTTGTCAGTACATAGGGCGACAGCACTTTAAAGTACATGACGCTTCCGGCAACTTGGTTGAGCGTTTTATCGATGGAGCGCTGCAGATTGGCGAGTTTTCCCTTGAGAAAAAAACCGTACATATCGGCTTTATTCAACACTAAGGGCGAGTGCATTAACATACTGCCAGGGGGATAGATAAAATCGGGGCGTTGTTTTTCCATGGGATCATCCTTTAAACCCGTCAAGATGTGTCAGGTGGTTTGGTCAACAAAGGGCGTAAATAAACCCTAAAGAGCATAGGGTAAATCGGCTCATTAGCCTATTGATTTTACAATTGAATCAAAACAGATAAGAGGGGAAACGCTTGGGCTAACTAGCAAGTTGGAGGTTATCCAACTTGCTCGGATTTGACTGGCTTATTAAAGCGCGAATTTGCTAAGGCAAACGGGTAGTTTATCGGTTACTTCGATTTATGCTGATAGAAATCCACCTCTGCATCATCTGAATAACGGCGCTTAGTGTCCCTGCGACGTTGTTTTACGCGTTTGTTTTTTTGCTTACCTTTGACGTTATCGCCCCATGGCGCATCATCGTCGTCAAATTCATAGGAGTGTGACATGGTCAAAATTCCAAAAATACCTGTGCCATTCTCAGCACTCGATCTTTTTACCCAAAGGCGAGATTAAGCTAAAGCGAAATATTTAATCACTGATGGTGAAAAGTTTTGTCCAAGAAGGGGGGATACGTCTCGATGGAATTGGGTTGGCGATTTTACGCCGCAATCTAGGGTTTATCTTGATGATTATTAAATGAATAAGATAAAAAGCGCATTCATATTGGGTGGAGGTAAAAAGAATGGCACTCAGAATATGAGTGCCAAGTTCTGATAAAAAATAAGGAGTTAGTGCTACTGCTTGTGTTGCATACGCGCCACAAACATTCCATCTGTGTTGGCTTCGAAGGGCCACACGGTCAACATTTCTGTTTGTTCGCCGGTAAAGGGGTGGCGGATTGGCACTAGGCTGAACTCGGGATGTTGTTGTAAAAAGGCGCAAACCACTTGCTCATTTTCTACAGGCGACAATGAGCAAGTAGCATAGACTAAGCTTCCGCCCTGTTTTACCGCCTTACTGCTGCGGCTTAAAATATCCAGTTGGAGTGCTGCTTTATCTGTGACGGCATCGAGGCTGTCGAGCCAGCGCATATCGGGATTACGGCGCCAGGTGCCCGTGCAGCTACAGGGCGCGTCGACTAAAACCCCATCAAAATGGTTGGCATCGACCGGCAGTGCATCACTGCGCCAGCGCGCAATGCTGATGCCATCAAATCTTGCCCGCTGGGCACGTTTGCTGAGTTCTTCTAAGGCGTGGGCGCGAATATCTGATGAGACAATTGAGCCTACTAATGGGTTTTGCTTAGTCGCGGCCGTTTGCATCAGTGATCGCAATTGCAAGGTTTTTCCGCCTGCGCCACTGCAGGCATCCCACCAGTGTTGCCAGGGCTCTGGTGCACAAATTTGACCTATCACTTGTGAGGCTAGATCCTGGATCTCAATTTTGCCCTCTTTATAGAGTGATATTTCATTGAGATTCATGCTCTTAGTGCCAAGGTTAATGGCATCTGCAAAATAGGGGCTGAGGCTCGCATCTATCTCTAGCGCTTGCAGTTGTTTGACTGCCGATTGGCTATCTATTCCCTGCGCGCGTCCCCAAATCGGTGGGCGGCTAGACATGGCTTCGATGAGATTTGGACGCAACTCTGGGGCAATCGGGCAGACCTGCCAAAACCATTCGGGTAATAAATCTGTGAGTTCGAAGGACACTTCGGGAAATTGCTGCCGTACCAGTGCCAACTTATCCGTTAAGCTGTTAACGCTAAGGGATTGAAGTTGTTGATAATCAACTGGCGATTGGGCGAGCTCATGCCAGGCTTGGGCGATATCTTGCCACGGATGGGCTTCGATTAAGGCGCTCGCACTGAGCATGGCAAAAAATTGGGGCGCCTGTTGATGATCGCCCGTGGCTTTAAACCAGCCCCACCAACGGAACAGGCTAAATAAGGATTCGCGGATCACTTTGCGATCCTTAGAACCGTGCTTTTTATGTTCCCTAAAGTAGTTCGCGAGCACTCGGTCGGCGGGTTGCTTGGTATTTAAAATCTCGTCGAACAATAACTTAATGGTATTGGCATAACTTAAACCGCGTTTTTGCGCGAGGGTTTGCGGTTCGATATTCACTGTTGATGCCATGATTGCTGATGATAAGCCGTTTGGATTGCCCATAAAGTTAGCCTGAAAAGGGGCTCGGCCGAGTGACATCCAGCCGTAGGGATGAATATGGCCAAGCAAATCAATAAGTGGCGCAGAGTGTAGCAGTTTTACGTATCGCTAGCAGTAAAAAAGCCCCAATGCTGAGTTGGGGCTTGATGGGGAAAACGAATGCGCGAGAGGATAGGATGACCTACTTAGTCACCATCTTCTGGATTTGTTTTGCACGCTCTTCGTCACTTAAGACCGAAGGCGGAGGTGTCACTATGCCTTTTTGGCAAGCGGGGCGCAGGGCTAGCTCGTCTAACCAACGCTGTAAGTGAGTGAGTCCTTCCATATTGATGCCGCTCCATTCATGGATGCGAACCCAAGGCCAAGTCGCGATATCGGCAATGGTGTATTCATCACCGGCCAGATATTGATGTTTGGCTAACTGGGTATTCATTACCTCAAACAAACGTCGACCTTCTTTTTGATAACGTTCAATGGCCGCGGGGATTTTTTCGGGGAAGTAACGGTAAAACACGTTAGCTTGACCCATCATTGGGCCAACACCGCTCATTTGGAACATGAGCCATTGAATGACCTGTGAGCGCTTTTTAGGATCCGCTGGCAAAAACTTACCTGTTTTTTCCGCCAGATACAGAAGAATTGCGCCGGACTCGAACACCACAAAGTCCTGGTTATCTCGGTCGATAATGGCTGGAATACGGCCATTAGGGTTAATGGCGAGAAACTCAGGCTGTTTCTGTTCGTTAGTGTTGAAATCTAGCTTATGCACTCGGTAGTCGAGACCCATTTCTTCGAGCGCGATGGAAATTTTAAAACCGTTCGGGGTCGCGGCGGTATATAAATCAATCATAGTTATCCCTTAAGTCTTAACTGGTTAATGCTTAACTTGGGTACCCAATAGGGCATCGCTGTCAGTTTTTTGGGGTAAGCGACACTATTGCAGGGCGCTGGGCCACTGTCGCAAACCATGCCTGAATGTGGGGCAAGGTGTCATCCACTAGAATACCTAAGTTTTTAATAAAGCTAATAAAAACGTATGCAGAAATATCGGCAATCGTAAAGTTATCGCTCGCCACATAGCTTGATTTGGCTAATTGTTGGTCTAAGGTCGGCAGGAAGTCAATGACCCGTTGGCGTGATTCTGCGCCCCAGGCTTCGACACAATTTTCCCTGTCTTTGTAGATACCCGTTAGATTTCTAAAGGCTTGAAAACCCGCGGTAAAACCTTGTAACTCAATGATACGTTGCCACATTTCCACTTTAGCGCGCTCCAGCGGCGTGTTGCCAAATAAGGAAGTGTCACTCGGATAGAGCTCGTCGAGATAACGGCAAATAGCGACGGACTCACAGATATGGTTGCCATCATCGAGTTCGAGCAGGGGAATGCGGCCGTTGACACTTTTGGCTTTGAATTCAGGGTTAAGGTTTTCACCGCCGCGAATGTCCACACTCACACGTGGAATGTCGATGCCTTTTTCTGCGAGGAAAATACTCACGCGTCTTGCGCTTGGCGTTGGGGCTAATTCATAAAGCTTCATGCTCTTTCCTTCTATTAATCTGTAAGTTTGGTCAAATAGGGCTTTAACGGAACGATCGGTTAGGATAGAATTTACGCCATATCTAAACGGTCAGTCAAGAATGTTTTTGCCCTATGATATTCCGTTTAATGTAGGCATCAATGTAGGTTTGGACCATGGCACGCAGTTGTAATTTTGATAGACAAGAAAAGCTCGTTCAGGCGATGGAGCTGTTTTGGCGAAAGGGATTTGCCGAGACCTCGATTGCCGATCTGGTCGAACACTTAGGGATTAATCGTTTCAGCTTGTATAACAGTTTTGGCGATAAGCAGAGTTTGTATCGCGAATCCCTGCGCTTTTATCTCGACCACTATTCCTTCGGCGCGAAGGAGCAAATCCTGCACGCACAGGCTGGGCTGAGTGAAATCTTGACCTATTTAGCACGATTTGTGGCCTTGCAGCGCGAGCAAGAATACGGCTGCTTTATGCAGAATGCGGTGATGGAAAAATGCCTCGACGATGACTGCGTGCAGCAGGAGTGCCAGCGCTTATTTGCCCAGTTACAGAGTAATTTCGCCGATGTATTAGGCTACAGCCAGCGACAGGGTGAGTTGTCTCAATCGGTTCAGCCTGAGTCGCTCGCGGCATTTTTAGTACTTCAATTACAAGGGATTAGAGTGTTAGGCAAGGCGAAGGAATACGCCCTGTTGGATAACGCATTTGAGGTATTAAGTGAATACCTTAAGAGTCTCGCGTTGACGCCCCTAAAGCCCGTCGATGTGAAATAGGGTGTAGGCTAAACCGATAAGCATGAGACCAAGTCAATGCTTGGTCTCGTCAACTGTAAAAACTTACGCAACCACTTATACAGAAACTTAAAAGTCCAACTCGAGAGCAAAGCACAAGTAGGCCATCAATTGGCTACAGTGGGCGAATTGTTCGGCGCAATAGCGGGCAGCATCGGCTTGGCAGAGTCGCTCGAAGGGAATTGGCTTTAGCGCGATAAAGTCCTTACGTTTGAGCTCGTCCAGCATTGGGTGATGTTTATCGAATCCCTTTGGCGGGCGCGTCAAACTATCACCATCCATCACAAAGCCTTGACTGCTTATGGTGTGCAGCGCCTTTTTATAGCCGTTGGGGTTTTCATCGATACAAGTCCGAATCGCATTCAGCACCTTGGATTCGGGATGCCAAATACCAGCGGCAATAAAACATCCATCCTCGGCAATGTGCAAATACAGCCCAGGTGCATGCACATCTTTACCCTGAAAATGCCGAAACTGGATCCCCACATTGGTCTTGTAGGGCGTCTTGTCGTTGCTAAAACGGCTATCGCGCTGCGGACGCATTAAGCTACCACCGACTTTTTTGGCAACCGCCGTTAATCTTGGGGAAATAGCAACAATATCAGGCTGAATTTGCTCGATAAAACGCAGTGCAGGGGTTCTGACCTTATTTTCATATTCTTCCTGATGGGCTTTAAACCAGTCGCGGGAGTTATTGAGCGCCAGCTGTTTGAGAAAATCTAAGCTGGCGGCCGTAAATGCCAACTCGGTTTGGGGTTGTGCAGTTAGCTTAGTCATGTCCATAAAACCTTTGAGGTGCTTGAGACTGGAATTCCGATCGTTAATCAAAACAGGCTAGTGCGAGTTGAACAAATGCGCGTGGATATTGCAAATTCTTCGAGCATTTCTCTGTAGTGACTATCAGGTTGCGATTTACATGTAAAGTTAGGTGAGAATAATTCTCATCTTTAACTTTGATGCCTATAATGCCGCCCTATTTTTTACACTAGGTAACAGGGGATGGGGAGATGGGATATCAACCTAAGAGCAGGATAGCGACAATAATGATGGGTTGTGCGGGTTTGACGGTATTACCTGCGTTGCCACTCAATGCCAAGGAGGTATTGGGAGCACCTAAGGTCGAGCCCATCGAGATATTACAAGTACATGGCCAGCAATATCGCCGAGCGACCACTATGACTAAGCCGGGTGAGGCGATCATCTCGATGGAGCAAATTGAAGAGATGCAAGCGACCACATTTGCCGAAGTCATCGATGATATGGCCGGTGCCCATGTTGATGGCGGGACTCGCAGTGGTGGTGAGCGCATTAACCTATGGGGATTTGGCGAAACCGAAGATTTTAATATTTATGTCGATAACGCCCCCGTGGGATTTGAGCAGTATCGCTATGGTTCGTTCTTCTTAGATCCCGATTTAATCAAGCGAGTCGAAGTGATTAAAGGGGCCCACGATGTCCGTTCGGGTAACGGCGGCTTTGGTGGCTCCATGTATGTAGTCACAAAATCTGCAGATGATTTTTTAAATTACAATCAAAGTGTTGGAGCAAGAGTTAAAACCAGTTACGCCAGCAATAACGACGCCAAAAGTTACACTGGAACCCTTTATGGCCGAGCGAATCGACAACTTTCAGGCTTGTTGCACGTCACTCGTCGTGATGCGGGGGATGTGACGCTCGCTAATGGTGATGAATTTGAATATTCAGGTTATGAGCAAAATAATTACCTCGGCAAACTGGATTATGAGCAGGGCGATCATCAATTTATGTTGAGCCTGACCCATTACCTCGACGAAGGCCGTAAGCCTTGGGCCAATCGCCGCGGTCCTATGCCCGCGATTTCTGACTACAACATCCGTAAATATGGTTCCTATGAGCAGGCGCTCTATGCCACCACGGCCTACAACACCTATGAAGACAATACTTGGTCGGCGAATTATCGCTATTCACCGAATAATCCTTTAATTGATACCCAGATTGTGATTTCCCATTCGGCGAATGCGCGCCATTGGATCAGGCCGCCAATTGCGTGGGAGAAGATGACTGTCTCCGTCGGCAACTTCGGCCATGAATCTTGGCTGGATTACAAGCGTGACTACATTGACATCAACAACTTAAGTATTGTTGGGGATCATGAGATCACCACAGGGTTGCAGTTCCGTAGCCTCGATAGGGATTCAATGGTCTTTAATAAAAGTTATGAGAAAAATCCTGAGAAAAACTACGGTTGGTACACCCCTTACTATCAGCCCGAAGGACGTCAGGATACCTATGCAGTGTATTTACGCGATGCGATTAGTGTGACGGATGAACTCACCATCACCCCCTCGCTACGGTATGACTTTATCTATAGCATTGGTCGCCCCAACATTGCCCCCGATTACAACGATATCGCGGCAGGGCACGACTACAGTTCGACCCACCATTCGGGCTTTTCACCGCGATTGGGTATCGACTACCAGTTAACTGCTAATACTCGAGTGAATTTCGATTACGCCTACAGTTTACAGGCGCCAGTGGTCGATGAAATCTATGCGGTGCAATACGCCAAGGCGAGCATTACTGGCACGAGTCGAGATATTGATGTTGAGCGTCTGCACGCCTTTAAACTGGGCTTGATGACGCAGCAAACCCATCTTTTTGCCGCCCAAGATACGCTTTCAACCCAAGTGACCCTCTTTGCTAACTTGGGGCGGGATGATATTGCCCAGCGCCGCGGGGCAAAGTCCGACCCAAATCAAGCGATTCAAAGTGGTTACACCAATCTTGACGGCTATGAGATCTACGGTACCGATCTCGAGTCCCAGTACCGTTATCAGGATTTCTTCAGTGACTTAGTCGTTTCTTGGTTACAGGGCGAGCATCGGGGATCGCTCAGAGACAGCCAAGGCGAGGATGAATACCTTGCTAACATTGCGCCGCTGGATATTCGCCTGCGTGTGGGCATGTACATTACCGATGACATTTCAGTCGCTTGGCAAGGTACTTGGTACGATGCGCAGGATAAAGTGCCTCAGGGGGATATCTTTAATGCTGAGTCCCCAAGTGAGAATTACTTCTTACAAAATATATATTTAGCCTACGAGCCTCAAGAAACACTCAAAGGGCTAAGCGTGCGCTTAATGGCAAAAAATCTGACGAACCAGCAAGTGACGCCGTTTCTGTCGGATGGCATCCCTGCGCCGGGGCGAGATATCAGACTCAGTTTAGCTTATGAATTTTAAGGATTAAATGGCAATTTCAAGGATGGGTAAACAGATAACTCATATAAAAAATAGGGTTATCTTGCCTTCCCCCCTGCCGTGAAAAGCCAATTTATGGCATAATCCGCGTTTTATTACGCATGTAGACAGAAAAAATGACTGAAAATGAATTGCTAACTCGCTGTGGCGGCAAATGTGAACTCTGCGCAAGTGACGTCGAACTCTCTATTTATGACTTACCGGCTTCCGATGGTCATGAAAACGAGATCATGATTTGTGAAAATTGCAGCAGCCAAATCGCAGCGCCGGATACCATGGACATGAACCACTGGCGTTGTCTGAACGACAGCATGTGGAGCCAAGTCCCGGCGGTTCAAGTGATGTCATATCGCATGCTGAAACGCCTAAGCAGCGAAAGCTGGGCGCAGGATTTACTGGATATGCTGTATCTGGAAGAAGATTTACGCGCTTGGGGCGATGCCGAAGCGGCTGCCGCGAGCGATGATACACCACCGACCTTAGACAGCAACGGTGCTGTACTGAACGCTGGCGATACCGTTGTTATCATTAAAGATCTCAACGTTAAAGGCACCAGCTTTGTGGCAAAACGCGGCACCGCGGTTCGCAATATCTCGTTGACCAACAATCCAGAGCATATCGAAGGCCGTGTGAATGGCACTCGCATCGTGATCCTGACCTGCTTTGTGAAGAAGTCGTAAGTCACTACCACTAAAGCTTGTTTGAACACTGAACCGCCCAATTTGTATTAATTGGGCGGTTTTTTTATGCAGAATGCAATCTTATCTCTCCACGAAAAGCCTGCGCATATACAAATCGTTTAATTAGGCGATAAAATGTGAGGCATGTGAAGAATCTTTATATAGAGATAAAGCTATGGTAAACGACTCGCAATCACCCGATGCAAAACAACAGTCGACTTCCGCTAAAGATGGATTAGATAACATCCTTGGGCAGTGGCTGGCTCAAGGGGTGACAGAGGATCTAGTGCCAATGGCGGTGTTAGGGCGCATCGCGCGCCTGACTAAATATATGGAAAACGCTATCGCCCTGTGTCACGGCGAATTTGGCTTAGGTCAGGGGGAGTTTGATGTGCTCGCGACCCTCAGACGTTCGGGCGAGCCTTATATGCTATCGCCTTCGCAGCTGTATCAGAGCATGATGTTAAGCTCTGGCGCTATGACCAGTCGCTTAGACCGGCTTGAAAATAAAGGGCTGATTGCCCGTGAGCACAGTAAGGAAGACCGCCGCGCCGTGCATGTGTCGCTCACCACCGAAGGCAAGGCGTTGATTGATGCGGCGCTGCCCAAACATATTCAATGCCAAAGCGCGTTATTGGCTGGGGTGCCTAGCGCCGAGCGCGCAATATTGCAGCAGATTTTAAAGACTTGGCTTGCTCACTTTGAACGTTAATTGACCCAGTTTCTGGGGATGAGAGACAAAGTGTTGTATGGCGTCTTAGGGATAGCATCAGGGAGTGACTATGGTAAAAAAACGCGAAGCGTTTGAAATTGAAGGCAAGCGAGTCATTGCGGGCACGCAAATGGGGATAAAACTTCCCGCCGCTAAACTCTATACCGATACCCAACTCGATATTCACGTGGAAGTGTTCCATGGCCTTAAACCTGGCCCGACACTGTTAGTCTGCGCCGCCATCCATGGCGATGAGCTCAATGGCATTGAGATCTGTCGGCGCTTGCTTGGACGCGTCAATCCTAAGAATTTAGCCGGCACCCTGATTGTGGTGCCTATAGTCAATGTGTTTGGTTTTATTCAACAATCCCGTTATCTCCCCGATAGGCGTGACCTCAATCGTTGTTTCCCCGGCTCGAGCAAAGGTGCGCTGGCGAGCCGTTTAGCCAACCTTTTTGCTACCCAATTATTAGTGCACGCAACCCATGTGATTGATTTACATACGGGTGCTATTCATAGAGATAACTTACCGCAGATCCGCTGCGATACCAGTGATGCAACCATGTTAGCCATGGCCAATGCCTTCGGCGCGCCACTTATCATGCACTCCAAGGCGCGTAGCGTGTCGATGCGTGGCTATGCGAATCAGCAGGGTATTCCCTGTATTTTGTATGAGGCGGGCGAGGCGCTGCGCTTTAGTGAACTGGCGATTAAGTCGGGTCTTAAGGGCGTACTCAATGTGATGCGCAGCCTTGGTATGCTCAAGGGGCGAGTCAGTAACAAGGTCGCCAGCGTGAGTGCAATACGCAGTTATTGGGTTCGCAGTGAGTCCGATGGTTTAGTGAATATGAAGCTTAAACTCGGGCAGCGGGTCAATAAGGGGTATATCATCGCCCATATTGTGAGTCCGCATGGGGGCGATAGCGTAGCCATTCGCGCCCCCACCGATGGCATTATCATTGGGATCAGCAATATACCTGTGACCAACGAAGGTGAGGGCATGTTCCACATTGCGCAGTTCGAGGGGGATGAAATTGAAATCGCCAACGAACAACTCGATGAATTTTTAATGGAATACGCCTGATATTAACTGTGCCATAGCTTTACAGCCAATAGCCCAATGAGGAGTCAAATGAAGACTGTTAACGTCGGTAATAAACAGATTTGCCCGAGTAAAATTCTTTGTATTGGGCGTAATTATGTCGACCATATCCACGAGCTGGGTAATGACATTCCCGAAGATATGGTGGTGTTTTTCAAGCCCAACTCGGCGATTAGCACTGTGCTGCATGCTGAGCATTTAGGCGAAGCGCTGCACTATGAAACTGAGCTGTGTTTTATCTATCAGCAGGGGCGTTTTAGCCATGTTGGGGTCGGGCTGGATCTCACTAAGCGAGAGCTGCAAAGCAAACTGAAAGCCAAGGGATTACCCTGGGAAAAGGCCAAAGCCTTCGATGGCGCGGCGCTCTTTAGTCCCTTTGTTGCTATCGATGATGCCAGCGCGGCATTTGAATTTAGCTTGACGATCGACGGGGCGTTAACCCAAGCGGGCCATATTGAGTTAATGATCTATAACCCGCAGACGATTCTAGAAGAATTACAACGCTTTACTACCTTGGAAGACGGCGACATTGTGATGACAGGCACCCCGAAAGGCGTCGGCATCATTCCACCGAATCGGGTATTTAAGGTGGCCTTAGGCCTAAAGGATGCGCCAAACCAAGCGCCCTTGGTCGAATGTGAATGGCAAAGCCAGTAATGCAATGACGGCGCCCTCTGCATCGGCTCATCAGGCGACTAGTGAGTGGGCAATCAACCCCCTTTGGCAATATTTGCTCGCTTTAGGGGCAGAGCCTGAGCATTTAGCGTCGCTACTTACACAAGCAAGGGCGCTTTCATATCAACCTGGCGAGTGCTTGTTACCCCAAGGCGAGCGTCAACCCTTTGCCTATTTTGTGGTGGATGGCATAGTGCGCGCTTGTCACTATACCCAAGAGGGCAGTGAGCGCTGCAAGGAGTTTTACTTCGAAGGTGAGCTTTGTTTCTTATATCGCAGTTGGTTAAAGCAGGATATTGCGCCCTATCAGCTAGAAACCGTCAGTGCTTGTCGGTTAGTACAAATGCCACTTGCCGTGTTAAACGAGCCATCGATGCAGCGAGTACAACTTGCACTACTCAAACAGCAATTATTGTATAAAGAACAAAAAGAAGCCTTTTTGCTGCTTAACACACCAGAGCAACGTTACTTACATTTACTCGAGCATTTTCCCCTCTGGGTTGAACGTTTAACCCATGCCCAACTGGCTAATTATATTGGCATTACTGCGATTAGCCTGTCGCGGATCCGTAGACGTTTGCAAGATTCAGTATAAACAGCCATCCAATTAACTTAAGTTAATGCGCTTTTTGGTCATCCCCTGCATGCTCCTCGGCTATCAGTCTGAGTCATAGCGGAATGTATTGGCTTATTTCATAGGCCGATATCGAACCCTAAAGGAGCCTATCTTGAGTGCTTTTACCCTGTCGCAACTATTGGTGGCGATTGCCATCGTTTTCGATTTGATCTCGTTTCAATTTAAGTCGCGTGAGCGCATCGTCGCCTGCTTATTCGTCTCGGGAATCTTAATCTCCATCCATTTTTGCTTATTGGCACAATGGACTGCCGCAGGGCTAATGGGGATTGCCAGTGTGCGTTACCTCACCAGTATTTTTACGACGTCTAAAAAGGCCATGTGGGGTTTTAGTGGGGCTGCGGTGCTGATGAGCGGCTTGACCTACAGCGGGCTTGTGAGCGTGATAAGTTGTATTGGAACGCTGTTTCAAACCCGCGCAGCCTTTTGTCAGGCGGATAAAAATCTGCGCTTATTGATGATAGTCGGCACCAGTTTTTGGTTGTGCCACAATATCTTAATTGGCTCGCCTGTGGCGGTATTGATGGAACTGCTGTTTATTGGCAGTAATCTCGTGGGGTATTACCGCCATTATTTTCGTGGACAATTGCACTCGTCCAAAAGGAAGGCTTAGATACCTGCTACGGCCTCCATGTCTAGCTCGATATCGGTACAGCCTTTGGGGCAGAAAATACCTGCTGCCTGCTCGGCTTTAGCTGTCTCCGGCAAGATGACTTTGAGGGTTTGATTACAGCTTGGACATTGCACAGGCTTACCTTTAAATACCCGTTTTATCAAGTTTTTCTGTTCATTAAACGAGTTTGCAGTGGTTTGGTTTAACACAGCAAAAGGGCTGGTCGATGCATTGGTCATTGGCGATAAAATCCTTAAAAGCTCGGCAATATTTTTATGGGATTGATGCATTTTACGGACAGAATTATAGCCCGATTGGGAACGGGAATGAAAAGTCTAAATCATATATATGTCAGCATGGGTTAACTTGCTGAACTTGTGCTGACTAAAAGCAAAAATAAGCGGCTTTGACCTTGTAGGAAGAGCAATTTTTTGATGCTATCAGCAAGGCGGTTTTTATCATAAGAGTGAAACATGCCGCGACTAGGATATTGGGGGAAAAAATGAGTATGTTTGTTAAATTAACGATAGCGGCGACTGTCCTTGTGCTCAGTATTCTTGCCGCGGGCATTTATCGTTTTGATATGACCAATGATGATATCTACATGGTCATGGAAGATGGCCAAGTGCTGCAATACGATGAGGCCATGGCGCAGGCCGATGCTAAGGCAAAAGCCAAAGAGACGGCATTATCTTCCAATGAAGATGCCATCGAATCAGTGGTGCCAAGTGAGGTCAAACCGGTGGCGAACGCCTCCGAGGTGATGCTGAAACTCTTTAGCTTAAATACGGCCAATCCCTTTGAAGTTAAGCTGCCCGATAGCCAACTGCCCGTGGTGTTGACGCACTTTATTAAAATCAAGCAAACGGAATTTGCGCTGGGGGATTATCAACAAGGTGATGAAAAGGGCAGGGTATTGCTAGATTATATGCGGATCACACCGCTTAATTTTGATCCAGCATTAGAACCCGATACCCAAAGCGATGTGCCATTGCAGGATGATCCTAAGCAGCAAACCATGCCCTTTGTGGCGCCTTTTATTGTCAAAAATCAAGGTTCGGGGGTATTTGTGTACCTCGGTTTATTCAGCTTAGATTATGGCCAAAATCGATTACAGCACTTAGGTAGTGTGTTTATTGGCGATCGCATCGAAGTCGATAGTATTGAACCCGTGTATCCCTTTGAAGCCCCATTTAAAGTTGCTATCACCTATCGCGATAGGGCGGCTGGTCAACCTATGGCAGAGGAGCCGAATGTGGCTAAAACCCTTGAAGTCGGTGTGAGTGAGTCGGAAATCAAAGCACTGAATTAGGTTTATATCTGGGCTTATGCTAAGTTAATTTTACCTCAGCTACGGCTGAGGTATTTATTTCACTTAGCGGCTGGGAAAGCTAAGGTTTTGGCATAAAACATAAAATTAAAACAAGGAGCGTGTCATGGAAATGACCAAAGTCACGGGCAAATTTGATGTTAAGCTCAATCCCGAGAATGCCTATGCCACAGGTGTGGGCGGCGTGAACTTGGGCAGAATGACCTTAGATAAAACCTTTTATGGTGAGCTAGAAGCTCGCAGCCAAGGCGAAATGCTCAGTGCTATGACAGCGGTAAAAGGCTCTGCGGGTTACGTGGCGATTGAGCAAGTCGTGGGAAAACTGTGCGGCAGACAGGGCAGTTTTGTGCTGCAACATTTTGGCATTATGACCGATGGTCAAAACCGATTACACCTTGAGGTTGTCCCCCATTCAGGCGCGGGTGAGCTCGTGGGGCTATATGGCACTATGGCGATAAGCATCGAAAATGGACAACATTTTTATGAGTTTAGCTTCTGCATCGAACAGGAAGCCGAAGCCTAAGGCATGATTAACATGACATCGCGCCGATAAAACAAAACCAGCCGAAGCTGGTTTTGTGGTTTTTGCCCGAGTGACTAATATCAAGCGTTGAATTGGCAAGCGCTGAATTAGCAAGGGCTGCATGTCAGGACCATTATGAGGTTTTGACTTTGATTTTATCGACGACCTTTTTCACATCATCGGTATTTTTGGCAATGGTCAGGGCTAATTGACGCTCTGCATCGCTAGCCACTTCACCCTGCAAGGTCACTACGCCATCGGCAACGTCGACATTAATTTGGGTGCCCGATACGTCGGTCGAGAACAACAGACGGGTTTTCACGACTGTTGCAACCTTAGAGTCGGTTAGGGTCTTCACCACCTCACTGGTGCCTTCGTCTTCATTCATCACGGTTAATTTGTTATCGACCCCTTTTACCCCATCTAAGCTTTTGATGAGCTCAGCGGCGAGCGCCTTATCGACACTGCTCTCCACTTGACCGGTTAAGGTGACATGGCCGTTTTTCACGTCGGTCATAATGTCAAAGGAGTTGAGGTTAGTATTGAGCAACAAAGTCGTTTCGGCCTTGCCATCGATCCAAGCATCTTTGGCATCGTCTTTCCAATCCTGTGCGGCGGCCACATTTAAACTGATAGAACCGACAAGTAAGGTGGTTAAAGCTAAAGTTGTCGTGTTTTTCATAATGATATCCTCCGTTGTTATCTCGAAGGAACTAAAGCGTGAATCGTGCCAATATTTTTATCTTACTGATTTTAAATGGGTTAAGTGTTGTTTGCACTTATTTTAGGTGTTTGGCTTAATCGCCAAATCGGCGCTTTTTACCGACAAAATGTAAATATTACCGAGGGTGATTCAGCGATTGGGCTTAAGTGGGATAGGCGTTAAGCTCAAATAGATCGCAGGCAACAAAAACGCGGCTCAGTTGGCCGCGTTATTGGCTGGCATGGCTGCCTTACAGGGCTTGGCTACGCAGGTGTAAGGTATCCAAATGGATTTGTAGCCAGGCAATATCTTCGGCCAATTGGCTGATTAACCTCGGGTGGTTGGCCTTTTTAATTAACTGTTTGAGATGGTTAAGGCGCTGACGCTCAAGCTCACAGAGCACGACGAGGGCATCGGCAAGTTGTTGTTTGATAAGTAAAGCATCGACATCGGCATAGGGCCGAGTCTGCGACGGCGGCACCGAGTTCGGGCTCATTTGTTGTAATGATTGGGCGAGCAATTGCTTAAATCGCGCCAGCATCCCTTGATACGTCTTGATTTGGGCGATAAAAATGCGTTTTAGGCTGTAGTCATCGACAGTGGTATTGGCCCGAGTATAAAAATCCACGCCGGTTTGCGTTAGCTCGATTAACTCATTAACCAGCTTAATATCGGCGCTCAGCTCGGTCTGATGTTGCGCAACATTAGACGTCATAACGACCTCCTGTGGTAGTTTGGGCAGCTCCGCCGACACGGATTGCCCAAGTTTTTTATGGAAATATCAGCTTCATTCAGCTGCTATGCATATTTCGTTCACTTTTTAATGATAAGTTAATGACTTGATTTAACTGATCATATTTATCCATTGTCGCTAGTGGGCTGCTTATTATCGGCAACTCTTACCGTTGAGATTGTTAAAATTTCACGGCTGGCATACAGTGGTGCTTCATTCACAGGGAGTGGCACAAGATGATCCGACCAACGCTTTTCTATCATCTACAGGACTTCGAGACCGAGCAGGCATTAGTGCAGCTCGAGGGCGCGCAGACCTACAACAAGCTACGCAGTACCGATGATTTATCTTGGATTAGTCAGCTGGAGGCCAATCGTATCGATGTGGCGATCATTGAGCTGCCCCGTCTAAGCCGTGAAGATTACTTAGCCTTACTCGAGTCGAGCGCCATTGCGGATGTGGAGTTTATTTTCCTCTCCGACGGCCTGCCGAATCCTCACCTCGATAAACTCTTGTCCAAATACGCAGGCTACCATTTCCGTAAGCCCATCGATATGTCGTTGCTGTGCGAAACCTTAGCGGATTTTGCCCTGCATCTGGTTGCCAATACCTCGACACGCATTCGTCCGTTTGCCAGCGAATTGGACCAATATGGTCTGCTGGTGGGCTCCTCATTACCTATGCACCGCTTGTATCGCACTATCCGCCGCGTGTCGGCCGCCGAGAGTAATGTGTTGATTATCGGTGAGAGTGGCGCGGGTAAAGAACTGGTCGCTAATACCATTCACTTAGCCAGTCCGCGGGTGAATAAGCCCTATATTGCGATTAACTGCGGCGCCTTGAGCCCAGAATTGGTCGATAGTGAACTCTTCGGCCATGTAAAAGGCTCTTTCACTGGCGCGAATCGCGATCATCAAGGGGTATTTGAGCAGGCCGAAGGCGGCACCTTATTTCTCGATGAAGTCACCGAAATGCCCCTAGAGCATCAAGTTAAGCTGTTAAGAGTGCTCGAAAATAATGAATATCGTCCCGTCGGCAGCCCTAAGGTGCTCAAGGCAAATGTGCGTATTGTGGCGGCGACAAACCGCGATCCTTTAGTGGCGATTGAGCAAGGACAACTGCGGGAAGATTTGTACTTTCGCTTAGCGCATTTCCCCATTCAAGTGCCGCCATTGCGGGAGCGTGGGGAAGATATTGTCGGACTTGCGAAGCATTTTCTGGCCTATCGCAATGCGGCAGAAAAACAGAGTAAAGTGTTCTCGCCCTCAAGTTTAGAGGCGATTGCGGCCCACGCTTGGCCGGGGAATGTGCGCGAGTTAAAGCATGCTATCGAGCGCGCTTATATTCTGGCGGACCATGAGATTACCCCTGAGCATTTACAGCTTACGCCCAGTTTGGATAAAGAGGCGACTGCAGAGGAAAATGTCGTGATCCCCCAAGGTATGCGCCTTGAGGAGCTGGAAAAAATCGCCATTTACCAAGCGCTTGAAACGAGTCTGGGCAATAAGACCGACACCGCCGAGCAGCTTGGGATCAGCGTTAAAACCCTCTATAACAAGCTCAGTAAATATGAGCAGGAGTCAGATGCTCAAACTGTTGTTGATGCCGTTAGCGAAGATTCCGTTAGCAATAGCGTCGCCAAGTAGTGACCTACATAAAATGCCTGAAAATAAGCTAATGCATTGATTCAGCTTTTGATTCAGAGTTGATTCTGAATGTGTTAGCTTATTTGGGGCTCTAACTGCGGTTCAGCATTTTGCGCTTGATAGGGCACAAACACCTTCAAAGAGGCGGGCAGGATATCGATATTGAGTTGCTCCGGCTCACAAATCTCGCCATCAATCACATACTTGCATGGGGGCTGACTGCTGATCTTCACCTTTTTCGCGTGGGCATGTTTCACTTTACCCGTGTTGGCCGAGGGCGCAGAGTCGCTATTGGCGGCCTCTTTAATCCAGCCGGTAAAAGCCAGTTCAGCCAGACTGATAAGCTGTTCATTCGGCTCATTATTTGAATCTAACCAAGTGATATCCAACAAGCCGTCGGTCATATTGGGTTCGCCCTTACCTTGGGCGAGTAAGCTGGTAAAAGGTGCGGCATTGGCAACCACTAGGCTGTGGGTTTGCACTGTCATTGGGGTTTGGTCATCTAAAGTCAGCTGCAACTCGAGGTTGGTGTCGGTGTTCACCGCGCGCCACAAACCATCGAGGTAGGCGAGTTGGCCGAGGGCATTTTTACGCTCGCGGCTCGCCGACTCAATCATTTGCTGCTCAAACCCAATGCCGACCAGCAGTAACACCAGTCGCGCATTGCAACGCGCTGTGTCTATGGTCTGTGTCTGGCCTTGGATAATATTATCAAGGGCTTGGGAGACGGCATTGAGCTTACTGCTTAAACCAAAGAGGGCGTGTGACAGGGCATTAGTGGTGCCTAGCGGGATAATGCCTAAGGTGATATCGGTGTCGATAATCTCCGCCGCGACCTCTGTGACTGTGCCATCGCCCCCGCAAGCGATGATGATATCGGCGCCCTGAAGCCGGGCTTTTTTCGCTTGGGTTTGGGCGCTAATCTCTGGCGTGGTGAGCGCTAACTGCACCTCAAAATAGCGTTTCAGCTCAGTGCAAATTTGTTCGCCATGGCTCTGCCATTTACCCGCGCCAGAGACGGGATTGGCGATAATCCAGGCTCGCTTATGCAGTTTGATTTCCCCTTGAGTGTACATCTGCTCCAGCGCTTTGAGTTGCCAGCGATTTAACCCTGCGGTTTTACGAATGCTTTTAATCTGTTGCAGCACCTCGGCGAAGCTGAGCTCGGGGCGGCGGCACATAAGATAAGCGGCCAGCACCATTACGGAGCGCCCGCGGCCGAGCGCACAGTGGATTAATACCCGCTTTTGGGCGCGTACTTGACGGTGTAACCAGTTAATCGCCTGATTTAATTGGGCGCTAGTTGGCACGCTGTGGTCAAGAATAGGGATATTCAGATAGTCGATATGATCCTCATACAGGGACACATCGAGGCCGTCGAATTCGGCGGTGACATCTAAAATAGCGGTAATGCCATAACGATTCAGTTTAGGTAAATCGGCAGCGCTTAAGCGGCTACCCAAGTATAGATATTTATCAATGGCTTGCATTGAAGGCACGCTATCGCGGCGCCGAGCCCAGAGATTATAGAGTCGGCATCCTAATAAAAATGGAATAAAGCCCCAACGGATATACCAAGGGATGGATCCATCCTGACGTTTTCTAAAAATACTGGCGAGATTAAACCAATAGGCCGAGCCGACAAGGGCGAGGGATAGGCTGCTCCATGCCCAAATAAAGGTGAGGATAGGGGAGTGGCCCGTTACGGCAAAATAGCCAAATAACAGTGCTCCGAACAGGTAGAAATACTTAATGTGGATCCTACTCAGCATTGGCATCTCCTCCATTGATAAGCGGCGAGCCTCAGGGAAACCCACTTTATCGTGACCAATAGCTGTCGCGATAAAGTGGCTCGGTGGTACTCAATTGAACTGTGGTTCCCTGATAGGCTCGTTTGCGGGGCTCACTACTCTCCGTCATCCGTCCTAGCAGCGGGTATCTTTCGCTTTAACGCCTTCTTTCAGTTCTTCACAGGCATCTTCAATCGCATTGCCGGTATCTGTGATGGCTTCATCGATTTTTTCGCCTGCGTCCTCGGCGTGATTGTCGCTACAGGCTGACAGTCCAAAGGTTAATAATAAGGCTAAAAATGCAGTGGTAATCATGGTCATAGGTTTCATATCGATTCTCCTTTTATCCAATTTAAGCGCGTGGTACCTTGCCCTTAAGGGCATTGACCAGCAGGGAAATCACAAGTAATACAATAAATAAGAAGAAAATAATCTTTGCGATCCCCGCTGCGGCGCCAGCGATCCCCGTAAATCCAAACAGTCCGGCGATAATGGCCACAACCAGAAACATTAAGGTCCAACCTAACATAGCCACCTCCTTTGTCTTATTTCGGTTTTTCTGTCTTCTTTCACTCTGCATGTTTACATCGAGCGAGCTAGTGGAGTTCGTTGTTGAGAGCTAGTTGAGTAAGTTGAATGTGCCAAGTTGCGTCTTACATCCCGTTATCACTCAATCCCGCAATAAACTCACAATGGGGATATTGCGAGCTTAATGCCAATTTTGAGGTTTTAATTTAATTTATTGAATATTAAGATTATTTTTAAATGCTGTACTGACGGGAGTATTGGTTGATATAAGCGTAATAGGCAATTTTTACCTGTGATTCGGTAAGAGTTGCAGTGAGGAAATAGAGGGAAGCAGCATAAAAAAGCCGATAGCTTTTGAGTATCGGCTTAGATTAAGGTATCGATTGCAAAATTGAGAATACGACTACAGTTAAGTGATACTATTTGGCTAAGTGAAAACCTGATAACCAAACTGAATACCTACTTGATTAATGATGTCTGTGCATTGTGATAGGAACCGCGTTGCTAATGCTGTTGGCTCATATTTGCACATAATATTAATTTTAAACTCTCTCCCACGTGAATCTGGATAGCTTTCAAATACCTCGCCAGACTCGAGAAAAGCCAAGTAGATATTAATCTTTTCCTGAAGGAGCAAGAGATGCTTATCATCCCATTCCAAATGATCTGAGATGGTTAGCACGACGACACCTTCATTATCTATTCCAATGGCGTCAATTGAATCTTGATCTTCTATGCTCATAGATATTCAACTCTAATGGATTGCGGCAAATCTCACCTTCAATAACTTGAAGTGGCAAAACTTAAGTCTTTAATTTTATTGTTTATTTTTGGTTGTGATTCATTTCTATCAGAGCCAGTGCATCAGTACAGTTCTTTTGGGTTTTGTATAACGAATTGTTTGTAATGTATTGAATATTAAGGCTCGATAATAAGGATTATTTGAAATAATGTGCAAAACGATACTTTTGAATGATAAAAATCCTTATTAACAAACCATGATTTATATAAAGTTTTGGGACGATTGCATTTATCAACGTCTCCCACCCAATTTTAAATCTTGCCTCATGTATTGGATTGATTGCAGATAAGTGTTGCAGGCGAGCATTGTCGCGCTACGTTCTGTGACAAGAGTGACCATCGGAAAAAGGGATTTTTCCGTTGAGCCCCCAAGGATGGGTTTACGGCGTGCCACTGAAGTGACAATGCAGAGCGGAAACGGAACTCAGATGGTTTTTTAGATTGATTTGATAGAAATCAACCATGCCGAGCGGATACTGAACTTCAAACAATATTCGAGATTATTTAATAAGTTGCAAGCGACAAGTAAATACTAAATATCCTTTGTACTAAAACGAAGTCAAAAAAGCGGGTTAAGTTTTCACTTAACCCGCTTAATAAGGTTTAGCAAAGCGAATTAGCAGCGTTGCAGTGGTTTCCAGCGTTGCAGGCTGACTGGAATACTTACCCCTTGGGATAACAACAGGTTAATCCGTGCTTGGTAGGCCGCGCCTTGCATCAAATGTTTAGCCAAATCCACAGCATTGCGCTCGCGATAATCATCTAAATAACTACCTTTTGCCCAGGCATTAAAGGCGCCGAGGGCGGGGCCTGCCCAAATCTGGTAATCCATTTCGCGGCCAACTTCACCTGTGTTTGACCAGCGGCTCGAAAGACCCAAATACCAGCGGAAAATCAGTGCCATTTTACGTTTTGGATTATCCAGCGCGCGTTCAATTTGCTTAGGATCGCGCTCATTAAAGTGCGCCACAGTGCCTGCCCAAATCTCATCTAATGAGGCGCGAAACACTTGCTCTTCCAGCTTTTGTCTTTCCTCTGCTGGAATCGCCTCAATCGAATCGTAGCGGGTGTAAATTTCGTAGAGTTTATTGGCGCGCATCGGGAATAGGGTGCCGCGCTTAACCACTTGTAACTTAACGCCCATTTCGAACATATCGGCGGCGGGCGCCATAGTCACATCGGCCATTTCAGTGGTGGCGAGCAATTTGCGGGTATGTTCGCTGGCTCCTGCCTCAACACAGGCTTGATTGATTGAGCCAGTGACAATGAAGGCTGCGCCCATATTAAAGGTCGCCAGCGCCGCATCGGGCGTGCCGATACCACCACCTGCGCCCACACGGATCGGCGTTTTGTACTGGTACTTGGCTTGAATGGTATCTTTTAGCGCCAAAATGGTCGGCAATAGCGTGACCAGAGGGCGATTGTCGGTGTGGCCGCCTGAGTCGGCTTCGGCGGTAATGTCATCGGCCATGGGCACAGATTGTGCCATCAACATTTGATCTTCGCTGATAAGCCCTTCGTTCACTAATTGTTGCAGCATCTTAACCGGGGCTGGCTCCATAAACTTGGTCGCCACCTCGGTACGGCTGATTTTAGCAATCACTTTGTTGCCAATCACAATCTCGCCGTTGGCATCGCGGCTAAGGCCTGCGGCTCGGTAATAGACGATTTGCGGTGTTAAGCCCAAGAAGGCCGAGGCCTCAACCGTACGCACTTGATGCTTAAGGAAAAGTTCGACACTGCCACGCTCAAGCGCTGGCTCGCTCGGGCTGTGGATCAAGTTAAAGGCGTAGGGGCCATTGGGCAATGCCGCTTGAATGCGTTTAATCGCGGCTTCAACGCGCGATGGAATTAACCCTGCCGCGCCAAAGGAGCACAGAATGCCCGCCTGACCTAAGGCGATAACTAACTCTTCCGAGGCGATGCCGTTGGCCATGGCGCCCGCGTAGTAGGCGTATTTCACCCCATGCACACGGCGAAAATTACTGTCGCCCAAGCTTTGGGTGCCAAGGGCGGGGGCGAAGGCACTCACAGGATGCAAACCATTGCTTTTGTGTAAGCTATTGCTGGGTTCTACAAGACCCACCACCTCGGCGCTTTGGGCTATGCCTAGGCCTTTTTCGGCATGATTGACTAAGTAACAGGCTTGATTGAGATCTTTAAGTTTTTTGCCAAGGGAATCGATATCGAAACTGATGG